>NZ_JBSGUW010000002.1:98015-201586 GCF_053608125.1 Isoptericola sp. NPDC055063
CCGGACGACGACCCCCCGCTACGTCAGCGTGCGGTGGTAGAAGACGACCGCCTGGACGCGGTCGCGCAGGTGCAGCTTGGACAGCACGTTGGACACGTGGGTCTTGACGGTGGCCTCGCCGAGGAACAGCTCCGCCGCGATCTCGGCGTTCGACATCCCCCGACCGACCAGCACGAGGACCTCCTTCTCGCGCGGGGTCAGCTGGTCCAGCCGCGGGTCGGACGGTCGGTCGGACGGTCGCAGGTCGGACGGTCGCGGGTCGGCGGACGAGCCTTCACCAGCCACCATCCGCTCGATGACGCGCCGGGTGACCTCGGGCGCCAGGAGCGCGTGCCCGGCCGCGACGGTGCGGACGGCGTCGACCAGCCGGTCGGCGTCGGAGTTCTTCAGCAGGAAGCCGGACGCGCCGGCGCGCAGGGCGTCGTCCACGTAGGCGTCGTCGTCGAAGGTGGTGAGGACCAGCACCCGGGCGAGGTCGGCGGCGACGATGCGGCGGGTGGCCTCGATGCCGTCCATGACCGGCATCTGCACGTCCATGAGGACGACGTCGGGGCGCAGGGCGCGCACCTGCTCCAGCGCCTGCGCGCCGTCGGCGGCCTCGCCGACCACCTCGACGTCGGGCTCGACGGACAGGATCATCGCGAAGCCGGAGCGCACCAGCTTCTGGTCGTCGACGAGGAGCACGCGCACGGGCGCGTTCGCGCTGGTCACGGGCGGCCGGAGGGCAGGGGCAGGCGCACGCGGACACGGTAGCCGCCGGTGGCGCGCGGCCCGACGTCGGCCAGCCCGCCGTGCGTCGCGACGCGCTCCCGCACGCCGACGAGCCCCAGGCCCGTGCCCGCGGACCCGGGCCGGGGGCGGCCGTCGTCGAGCACCTCGACCTCGGCGAAGCCGTGCGGGAAGCGGTGGGCGTCCGGGTCGTCGCGCCGCGCCGGGCGCCGGTCCACGCGCACGACGACGCGCGCGGACCGCGCCGTCGAGTGCTTGCGCACGTTGCTCAGCGCCTCCTGCGCGGTGCGGTAGAGGCTGAGGCCGAGGGGCCCGGGCACGTCGTCGACGGCGCCCGGCTCGGCGACCACGCGCACCTCGACGTCGAGCCCGCCCGTGGAGTCCGCGAGGCCGGCGACGTCGGCCAGGCCCGGCTCCGGCGCCCGCCCCGTCCCGCCGCCGGCGCCGTCGTCGCGGCCCTGGTCCTCGACGCCGCGCAGGGTGCCGAGCAGGCCGCGCATCTGGGTCACGGCCTCCCGTGACTCCCCCTCGATGGTGGCCAGCGGCGTCGCCGCAGCGGCGGGGTCGCCGGCGAGCATCCGGCGCGCGGCGGCGGCCTGGATCCCGATGACGGACACATGGTGCGCGACGACGTCGTGCAGCTCCCGCGCGATGCGCAGCCGCTCGGTGACGACGGCCTGCCGCTGCAGCTCCGCCGTCTGACGCTCGATCGTGGCGGCCTGCGCGGCGAGCTGCTCGCGCCGCCGGGCGCCGTGCCACATGAGCTGGCCCGCCACGACGGCCCCGTAGAAGTAGGCGACGTTGATGAGCAGGTTGTACGCGGTGAACGCCACGCCCGGGTCGACCAGGCCGGGCTGCTCGTCGGCCAGCCCCATCTGCTCGACGATGCCGTCGATGCCCGCCCCGACGGCGAACTGCCAGGCCAGCCAGCCGAACATCGCCAGCAGCGCGACGCCCACGACGACCGCCATCGCCTGCCGGTCGCGCGCCCACGCGACCGCGCTGAACAGCGCGACGAAGTAGACGACCTGCAGCGGCACCAGGATCGTCACCATGGGGACGGTCAGCCCCACCACGAGGAAGTGCAGGTACACCACGGACAGCACTGCCAGGGGGAACCGTCGCCGCCACATCAGCGGGGCGGCACCCAGGGCCGAGAGCAGGTAGAGCAGCCAGGTCGGGGCCGTCTCGTCCTCGAAGTACCCGAAGCTGCGGGCGAGCTCGGTGCCCACGAGCGAGGCGACGACGAACGCCGCGCCCAGCCACAGGTCGTTGCGGTAGGCGCGGGCCGGGTCGGCGGGCACGCGCTCCCACCCGGAGTCGATCCCCCACCAGTCGGAGAGGCGCGCGGTCCACGAGGCGCGGGGCTGGGGCATCCCGCCAGCCTAGAGACGGGAATGCGGTGGGCGCCTCCGCCGCGAGGTGGAAGTCTGGGCCCATGAGCCTCCCCGTACCGGCGGAATTCTGGATCTGCCGCACCTGCGCCGTCGAGCACGCCACCCGTCCGGACGTCTGCGCGATCTGCGCGGACGAGCGCCAGTGGGTGCCCGCGACCGGCCAGACCTGGACCACCCTCGAGGACCTGACGGCGGAGGGCTGCGCCGTCGAGGTCGCCGAGCTCGAGCCCGGCCTCCTCGCCCTGCACACCGCGCCCCACCTGGGCATCGGGCAGCAGGCCAAGGTGGTGCGCACGACGGCCGGCGCGCTGCTGTGGGACCCGCTCGGCTTCGTCGACGACGCGGGGGTGGCCGCGGTGGTTGACGCCGCCGCCGGCGGGGACGTGGTGATCGCCGCCAGCCACCCGCACATGTTCGGCGTGCAGGTGGAGTGGAGCCGGCGCCTCGCGGCGGCGACGGGGCGCGACGTCCCCGTGCTGGTCAGCGAGGCGGACGCCGGCTGGGTCGCCCGGCCGGACGCCGTCATCGAGACGTGGTCCCCCGGCGCGGACGGGGAGCGGGAGGTGCTGCCCGGCGTCTTCCTGAGCCAGCCGGGCGGCCACTTCCCCGGCTCCGCGGTGGTGCACTGGACGGGCGTCGACGGCTGCGGCGTGCTGCTCTCGGGAGACACGATCTTCGCCAACCCGGACCGCACGGCGAGCTTCATGCGCAGCTACCCCAACCGCATCCCCCTGTCGGCGGCGGTCGTGACGCGCGTCGCCGAGCACGTGGCGCGGCGGCCCTTCGACCGGCTCTACAACAACTTCGAGGGCGTGATCTCCGAGGACGCGCGCGACGTCGTCCTCCGCTCCGCGGAGCGGCACGCGGCGTGGGTGCGTGGTGACTTCGACCACCTCACGTGACCCGCGTGCGGTCGCGGTGGCGTCCCGCGGCTAGGCTCCCGTGACCGTGGCAACCATCGTGACCGGGCGGCAGCGCGCCGTGGGCGTGGCGCTCGCGATCGTCGCGGGGTTCGCCGCCGCCCTGCAGAGCCGCGTCAACGGGACCCTGGCCACCGAGACGGGCACGGCCTTCGGCACGGCCGCCCTGTCCTTCGGCTCCGGACTGGTGCTGCTGGCCCTCGCGCTCCCCTTCTCCCGCTCCGGCCGGGCCGCGCTGGGGCAGGTCGCGGCCGGCCTGCGCCGCGGCGGGCCCGGCGGCCTGCGCTGGTGGGAGTGCCTCGGCGGGCTCGGCGGCGCGTTCTACGTGATGTCGCAGGGGCTGACGGTCGACGCGCTCGGCGTGGCCGTGTTCACCATCGCGCTCGTGGCCGGTCAGTCGGTGAGCTCGCTGGTCATCGACCGGCTCGGGCTCGCCCCGGGCGGCGTGCGGCTCGTGACGCTGGGCCGCGCCCTCGGCCCGGTGCTGACGGTGGTCGCCGTCGTCGTGGTGTCGGGCGCGGGTGCGGCGACGGCCGCGCTGGGTCTGGCGCTCTTCCCCCTGGTGGCCGGCGTGCTGCAGTCGTTCCAGCAGGCGCTCAACGGCCGGGTCCGGGCGTCGGTGCGCCCTGCGGCGCCGCGGTCGGACGGTCGTGCCGCGCGCGACGGGGGCGTGCTCGCCGCCACCTTCGTCAGCTTCCTCGTCGGGACGGCGGCACTGCTGGTGGTGTTCGGGGTGTCGCTCGCCGTCGACGGCGCGCCCACCGGGTCCTTCCCGCCGGACCTGCTGCTCTACTCGGGCGGGCTGCTGGGCATCGTCTTCATCGCGCTCCAGGCAGCGGTCGTGCAGCGCATCGGGGTGCTGCTGCTCGGGCTGGGCATGATCGCCGGCCAGGTGGTCGGGGCGCTGGCGCTCGACCTCGCGTCCCCCGGAGCCGTCCCGCCCGGGCCCGCGACCTTCGCCGGCGCCGCCCTCACCCTGGTCGCCGTCGCCGTGCCCCTCGTCGAGGGCGCGCTGCGCCGCCACCGCTGAGCCCCTGCTCCCTGCCCCCGCACGACGGCGGCCGGCCCACCGCGAGGTGGACCGGCCGCCGGATCGTGCGTCAGCAGGTCAGAACTTCTCCTGCATCTGCGGGTTGAGGGACTTCAGGTTCGTCTTCGCCGACCCGTCGATCGCGTCGTCGATGTCGAACGTGTCGAACCCGATCCCCAGGTCGTTCGAGTAGGCGTAGCCGTTGTACCAGTAGGTGGACCACGTGCCACCGCTGGAGATGCCCGCGCCGCGGTCGAACCAGGCGACCTCGGTCGGGTGGGACGAGTCGGTGAAGTCCATCACCGAGACGCCGCCCTGGTACCAGGACTGGACCATGAGGTCCTTGCCCTCGACCGGGATCAGCGAGCCGTTGTGCGCCACGCAGTTCTCGGTGGCGTCGTTGATGCGCGGGATCTTGTAGTAGCTCTTCAGGACGAGCGTCTTGCCGTTCTTCCCGCCCTGCTTCACGTCCTTCTCGATGTCGTAGATGCCGTTGGCGCCGAGCTCCGGGGCGTACTCCCCGGTGCAGGTCGCCAGGCCGCCGCCGCCGAGCTCGTCGGTGAAGACGACCTTGGTGGCGTCGTTGTTGAAGGTGGCCGAGTGCCAGAACGCGAAGTTCTCGGTGTCGCGGACCGTGCTGATCACCTTCGGGTGGGCGCGGTCCTTGATGTCCATGAGGATGCCGTCGCCCATGCACGCGCCGGCGGCGATGTCCTTCTGCACGTAGGTGGTGATGTCGTGGCAGCCGGACGTCGCCGAGGCGCTGCGGGACCGGTCGCCCTCGTAGCCGCCCTCGGGGAACAGGTTCGGCGTGCCGACGAGCTCCGCCCCGGCCGGGTTCTGCACCGGGATCTTCACGACCGAGATGATGTCGTGCGGCGGCTGGCAGTCCGGATAGGACGAGCTGGGGCTGTACGACGACACGTAGACGTACAGGTCCTTGCCGTTCTTGGTCGGTGCCAGCGAGTGGGTGTGCGAGCCGCACGCCGTCTCGACCGACTGGACGTACTCGGGCTCGAGCGGGTCGGAGATGTCCCAGACCTTGATGCCCTCCCAGGCGTCCTTCTCCGTGGCGGGGCGGGTGGTCGAGGCGCACGAGTCGTCGCTGCGCGACGAGTCGGTGGACAGCACCAGGATGTCGCCGTAGACGGAGACGTCGTTCTGCGAGCCGGGGCAGTACACCTGGAGCGCCTGGACGGGCTCCTCCGGGTCGGACAGGTCGTAGACGGTGAATCCGTCGTAGTTGCCCGCGAACGCGTACTTGCCCTGGAACGCGATGTCCGAGCCGGTGCCCTGCAGGGCACCGTTCTTGGGGCTGTTGCTGAGGTGCTCGATGTTCGACGACGCCACCTCGCCCGGTGGGACGTCGGGGGCCAGGTCGTCGGCCGCGGAGGCCGGGGCCACGAGCCCCAGCGCCCCGGCCGTCAGTGCCAGCGAGAGGGCGACGCCGGCGGCGCCCCTCGCCCGTGAACTTCTCATCCGTGATCTCAGGGTTGAACGACGCACAGGCGCCACACCTCCTTGGTAGGTCACACTGAGTGTTGCCTGGAAGCATGCTCTCAACCAGGTGGGCGGGCATCTTTTTACGCGAAGGCAACATTCCCCACGAGAGGATCGTCAGGTGACCACAGGCCCCCAGCCCCTCCGCCGCCGCACCGCTCGCCGCCACGCCGCCCTGACCGGCGCGGTCGTGCTCGCCGTGATGCTCGCCGCCGGATGCACCGCCGCGCCGCCCGAGGCACCCGACGCGGCATCGACGCCGTCGTCCGACGTGCTCGCACCGGGGAAGCCCGGCGAGCCCGCCCGGACGATCGCCCCCGACGAGTACGAGGGCATGGGCGACGAGGACGTGGTGACCGACGCCGACGCCGACTTCATGACGCGGATGATCGGCCACCACGCCCAGGCCGTGGAGATGGCCCGGCTGGTCCCGGAGCGGTCCGCGTCGCAGCAGGTCGCGAAGCTCGCCGAGCGCGTCCGCCTGTCGCAGGAGGGCGAGATCCGGTACATGAGCCGGTGGCTCACCGACCACGACCTCCCCGTGCCCGCGGCGGCCTCGCCGTCGGCCGCGGGCGACGGGAGCGGGCCGCGCGCCCCCGGGACCCACGACCACGGCTCCATGCCCGGCATGCTCACCGACGCCGAGATGGCGGCCCTGGCGGACGCCGACGGCGCCACGTTCGACCGGATGTTCCTCGAGGGCATGATCACGCACCACGCGGGCGCGCTGACGATGGTCGAGGAGCTCAGCTCCGCCGGGCGCGACGAGACGGTCCAGGAGTTCTCCTCGAACGTCGCGGCGGACCAGATCGCGGAGATCGACCGGATGTCGCGGCTGCTCGACGAGCTGTAGCCCGGCTCAGCCGGCGCGGCCGACCTCCGCCACGAAGGCCCGCAGCAGCGGGGTGGCCCCGGACGAGCGCCAGACCAGCGCCCACCGCACCGGGGGCGCGCCGTCGAGCGGGAGGTACGTGACACCCGGCCACGGGTAGTAGCGGCGGCCCTCGTCGGGCACCGGGCACACGACCTTCCCGGCCGCGACGAGGGCGAGGATCTCCTGATAGGTGGCGGCGCCGGGGCCGCGGGGGACCTCCCGCCCGGCGGGCGTGCGCACGGGCAGCACCCCGGCCAGCCAGGACGACGGCGCCGACCCGCGGATCGCGGGGACGGCGTGGTCCGCGAGCGCCTCGATGTCCGCCCGGCCTTCCGCGGCCAGCGGGTGGTCCGTCGCCACGAGGAGGCGCAGCGGCTCCTCGCGCAGCACGGGACCCACGGAGAGGTCCGGCTCGGCGACGGGGAGCCACGTGGTGAGCAGGTCGACGTCGCCGCGCCGCAGGGCGTCGAACGGGTCGCTGAAGACGACCTCGTGGAAGCGCACCTCCGCACCGGGGTGGCGCGCGTGGAAGCGGGCGAGCACCGGCTCCAGCTCGTGCGCCTGGGCGCCCATGAAGCCGAGGGTCAGCGTCCCCGTCATCCGGCGGGCGGCGGCCGACGCGGCCGCGACGGCGGCACCGATCCCGTCGTAGGCGGGCCGCAGCCCGGCCTGGAGCACCCCGCCCACCGTCGTGAGCTCGACGCGGCGCGACGTCCGCTCGAACAGCGGCGCCCCGATGGCCCGCTCCTGCTTGCGGATCGCCTGGCTCACGCGGGACACCGAGACGTGCAGCCGTTCCGCCGTCCGGCCGAAGTGCAGCTCCTCCGCGAGCGTCAGGAAGATCTCGATCTCGCGCAGCTCCACGCCTCGTCACCCCTCGTCGCCCGCTCTCCGGGGCCCTCGATCGTGAACCCGGCGGTGAACGAGCGTAACGGGAACGGCCGTTGATCCGGGCCCCCGCGCGGCCGAGCCTGGAACCCCCACCGATCCCGGGACCAGGAGGAATGCCCATGCCCCATGCCCTCGCCGACGAGCCCGTCGCCCCCGCACGCGAGCACCGGCGCCGGCCGCGCCCCGCACCGCGCGACGTGCGAGCAGGCCGACCGCGCGGGCCCGGGCGGGGCGGACGGCGCGGGTCCACCCGGCACCGCGCGGCCCACCTGCACCGCCTGCCCCCGGCGTCGACGCGACGGCGCGCCCGGGCCACCGGCCCGGTACGCCAGGCCGGCGGCGAGGCCGAGCGCCGGACCGTGCCCGAGGCCGACGACGAGCCGGCGGCCGGCTCCGGCCTCGAGACCGGCCTCAGGGCGCGGTGACGAAGACGTCGAAGAGCTCGGGGTGGTGACCGTGCACCAGGACGGCGAAGACGACGGCGTCGAACAGCAGGTGCACGGTCACCACGTACGTCAGGCTCTTGTACCGGCTGAAGATCCAGCCCTGCACGAGGGCGAACGGCACCGTGAGCAGGGGGCCCCACTCGCGGTAGCCCAGCTCCCACAGGAACGACACGAAGATCGCCGCCTGCAGCACGTTCGCCGTCCACAGTCCGAAGTGGCGGCGCAGCAGGGCGAACACGGTGCACACGAAGAACAGCTCGTCCCAGATGCCCACGGCGTTGACGCCGACGAACAGCCGCGCCACGTCCTGGCCGCCGGTCAGCGGCGGCCAGTTGAGGTAGGCGCCGGAGCCGAGGAAGTACCAGGGCAGCACCAGGTAGCCGACGACCACCACGACGGCCAGGTACACGTACTGGCCGCCCGACCAGCGCCGGCCTGTCGCGACGGGGAAGCGCACCGCGCCCGCGCCGTCGTCGTCGCGGAACCAGAACCTCGACGCCGCCCAGGGCACCAGCACGGCCAGGGAGAGGACGACGGCGAAGCGCGCCATCCCGGCGTCGGACAGGTCCGCCTCGAGGGGGATCGTGGAGATGATGCCGAGCGCGACCGCGACCAGCGCGAGGTCGCGCCCGAGGCGCCGGTCCACGGCCAGCCCGACGGCGACGCCGGCCACGAGCGGCAGGTAGGCCAGCGGGCGCACGTGCACCGCGAACAGCAGCACCGCCGCCCCCGAGACGAGGCCCGCGGCGACGAGCCGCCAGGCGGTGGCGGGGGCACGGCGGGTGACGTCCATGGTCTCGCGAGGATATCCGGGAGCCTGCGTGGAAGAATCCGGGGCATGGTCGCGGGTCCCGGTGCGCACAACCGAGACGGGAGCGCGCACCGGTGACCTACGGACCAGCGATCGGGGCCCTCGTGGCGGCCGGGCTCGCGCGCCCCGTGGCGGACGCGTCGTTCGACCGCTTCGCGCGCCTCGTGCAGCGGCAGCTCGGCGTCCCCACCGCCCTCGTGACGCTCGTGCTGCCCGACTCCCAGGTCTACCCCGGCGCCCTGGGCCTGCCGGACCCGTACCAGGCCACCCGGCGCACCACGCTGTCCCAGCCCCTGTGCGGGGAGACCGTGCAGACCGGGCTCCCCCTGGTGGTCGAGGACCTGCGGGCCGACCCGCGGTTCGCGGGCCGGGAGACGGTGACCGAGCTCGGCATGGGCTCGTACGCCGGCTTCCCCATCTTCGACCGGCACGGCGCCGCCGTGGGGACCGTGTGCGCGCTCGACGTCGAGCCGCACGCGTGGAGCGACACCGACCTCGCGACCCTGGCCGACCTGGCCGCCGCGTGCACCGCCGAGCTGCGCCTGCGGCTGGAGCGGCAGCGGGCGCACCGTATCCAGCAGGTCGCCGTGCACGCCACGCGCCGCACCCGGATGCTGCTCGACCTCACCGACCGGTTCGCCGCCGCGACGACCCTGGACGAGATCGTGGACGCCCTGCGCGCGTCCGGGCCCGGGCTGGGGACCATCTGGGCGGCGCTCACCGTGGCCGACGGCAACGACGCCGGGCTCACCCTCGTCGAGCGCGACGGCATGTACCCGTACCTGCCGCGGCTGTGGAAGTACTCCGACCCGGGGGTGGCGTCGATCGCGCGCGCCCGCCGGCCGGCGTTCTACCGCGACGGATCGGCCGCGCTGCGCGACCTGCCGACCTTCGAGCCCTGGGTCGACCCGACGCTCGGCGGGCTGGCGCTGCTGCCGATGGTGGTGGACGACCGGCTGCTCGGCGTCGTCGTGCTCCAGTGGCGCGGGCCCCACGACCACGACGACGAGAGCCGCCGCACGGCCGCCACGCTCGCGTCGTGCGTGGCGCAGGCGCTGGTGCGCATCCGGGTCCTGGAGGACCGGCACCGCGTGGCCACGACGCTGCAGGCCGCGATGCTCACCGACCTGCCGCACGTGCCGTACCTCGAGCTCGCCTCCACGTACGCGTCGGCGACGCGCACCGACAAGGTGGGCGGCGACTGGTACGACGCCGTCGAGCTGGACCCGCGCTCCACGGTGCTGATGATCGGCGACGTGACCGGCCACGACATGCAGGCGGCCGCCCGGATGGGGCAGCTGCGCAGCATGCTGCGCACGCTGGCCTGGTACCAGGACGCGCCGCCCGCGCGCCTGCTGCGCGAGCTGGACCGCGCCAACCGGGGCCTCGGCCTCACGGCGACGGGCACGGCGACCGTCGCGCGGCTCGACCGCACGGGCCCCGGCGAGCCCGGCACCGGTGACGACGCGTGCCGCCTGTGGTGGTCCAGCGCCGGGCACCCGCGGCCGGTGGTCGTCCGCGCCGACGGGCACGTGGAGGAGCTGACCGGCCGGCCCGACCTCATGCTCGGCGTGGACCCGTCCGCGGCGCGCCGCGACCACGCCGCCGAGCTGCGCCCCGGCGACACCCTGCTGCTGTACACGGACGGGTTGGTCGAGTCGCGCACCGTCAGCTACGTGGAGCGGGTGCAGCGGCTGATCGGCGTCCTGGAGGAGCTGCGGGCCTGCCCGACGGCGGAGCTGCCGCAGGCGATCGTCGACCGGATGGTGCCCGGCACGCAGCGCGACGACGTCGCCGTGCTCGCGGCACGGGTGCGCTGAGCCCGCGGGGCGGCGTCAGCGGCGCGCGGCGCCCAGCTCGGCGAAGACGGCGCGGTTGAGGCGGAAGGCCTCCTGCGCCTCCGAGACGGCGAGGGCCACCTCGGTGTCGTCCAGCTCGATCCCGTCGAGGCGCTCCCGGTACAGGTCCTTGAACGGCTTCGCCTTCGGGATCTCGGGGAAGTCGTAGAACTCGAGGCCGGCCGTGGTCATGCCGTAGTGCCGCTGCATCATGCGCTGGATGACCTGGCCGCCCGAGAGGTCGCCGAGGTAGCGCGTGTAGGCGTGCGCGGCATAGCAGGCGACGTCGCCGCCGACCGCGTCGAGGCGCGCCACGTACCGGAGCGTCGCGGGCAGGACCCGGACGGCGTCGCGCCAGCCGGGGCCGTACAGGTGCGCCAGGTCGCGCTCGATGGCGGGCACGCGGGTGAGCTCGTCGAAGACGAGGTCCCGGCCCCGGGAATCCGCCCGCATCCGCTCGCTCGCGCGCTCCAGCGCCGTGTAGACCGCGTGCTGCTGCGCGGCGAGGTCGGCGTAGGCGGCGACGTCGAGCCGGCCCGCGAGGAGGTGCTCGACGAAGCCCTCCGACTCCGCCGCCGTGTGCTCGGCGCGCGTGCCCTCGCGCAGCCGGGTCGAGAGCGGGGCGACCTCCGCGAGCACGGTCATGGACGGACCTCCGGTCCTTCTGGCCGGGCGTCCGGCAATGTCGTCATGACGGGTTGTCACGACCTGGCGTCACCATAACAGCAGGACTTAGGGTTGCCTACCCTGATGTCGGCCGGTGGTCGGGCGCCGCCCTCGCGGGGCTGTCGGTGGCGGTGGGCAGTCTGGGCCGATGACGACGAGCGAGCTGCCCCCGGACGCCAAGGCCGTGCTGCACCGTTACCTGCGCGAGGCGCGCGAGGCGCTGCTGTGGAAGGTGGAGGGGCTGTCGGAACGGGAGGCGCGGATGCCGCGCACGCCCACCGGCACCAACCTGCTCGGGCTGGTCAAGCACGCGGCGACGGTGGAGATCGGCTACTTCGGCGACGTGTTCGGGCGGCCGTGGCCCCGCCCCGAGGACGCGCCGTGGCTCGCGGCGGCCGACGACCCCGACGCCGACGCCGACGCGCTCCAGGCCGAGTTCTTCGCCACCGCCGACGAGTCGGCCGCCCAGGTCGTGGACCTGTACCGGCAGGTGGCCGAGTTCGCCGACGCCACCATCGAGGCCCTGCCCCTCGACGCGCCCGGGCACGTCTGGTGGTGGGGCGACGGCGGCCGGGACGTCACGCTGCACCAGATCCTCGTGCACGTGACCACGGAGCTGAGCCGGCACGCCGGGCACGCCGACATCCTGCGGGAGGAGGCCGACGGCGCGGCCGGACTGCGGCCCGACAACGACAACCTCGCCCCCGGCCTCGACTACGCCGCGTTCACCGCCGCGCTGCGCCGCATCGCCGAGCAGTTCCCCGAGGAGGACCGATGACCGACGCCACCGACGACACCGACGATGGCACCGTCCCCACGATCAGCCAGGTGGTGCTCGACGCCACCGACGCGCGCGGGCTCGCGGAGTTCTACCGCGCGCTGTTCGGGCTCGCCTACCGGCCGGGCGACGAGCAGCCGGCGCCCGGCGAGCCTGACCCGCAGGGCGCGGACTGGCTGGTGCTGCGCAACCCGGGCGGCGTGCAGCTCGCCTTCCAGCAGGTGCCCGCGCTGCCGCCCGCCACGTGGCCGGAGGGCGCCGTGCCGCAGCAGCTGCACCTCGACGCGACGGTGCCCGACGTCGCCGCGCTGGACCGCCAGCACGCGCGCGCCCTCGCGCTCGGAGCGCGGCTGCTGCGGGACCGGTCCGACGACCCGGAGGAGCCGCTGCGGGTGTACGCCGACCCGGCGGGCCATCCGTTCTGCCTCTTCGTCGGGTGAGGTCTCGTCGGGTGAGGTCCGCGCCCGGCGTCCGTCTCGAGGGGTGACGACGCCGGAACGGGCGTAGTTTCCCGGTGACCGCCCGACGCCGGGCGTGGCCACAGTGTCGTGGCGGCCCGGCCCCGGAGGTCCCGCACGTCCGGACCGAGACGAAGGGTGCGCACCCATGCGCTTGCGAGACCGTTCCAGACTCCGGCTCGTCGCCGCCACCTCAGGCGTCGCACTGGCCCTCACCTCCTTCACCGCGGCGACGTCGTCCGCCGCGTCGACCGACCCCGACGACCTCCGGCCGGCGGACACCCAGCCGACGGTCACCTCCCGGGACGAGGGCGCGAA
The DNA here is from genome assembly GCF_053608125.1 of Isoptericola sp. NPDC055063. Classification (NCBI taxonomy): domain Bacteria; kingdom Bacillati; phylum Actinomycetota; class Actinomycetes; order Micrococcales; family Promicromonosporaceae; genus Isoptericola; species Isoptericola sp. NPDC055063. The sequence goes on from NZ_JBSGUW010000002.1 coordinate 110,672, forward strand.
GTCGCCCTCGAGCGCCCTGGCGACGACGCCGAAGCGCCTGCTGTCCCTGGACTCCGCGAAGAAGATCCCGGTGATGGTGAAGTACGACGTGGAGCCCGTCGCCTCCTACACGGGCACCGTGCCGGGCTACGACGCGACCAGCCCGTCCGTCACCGGGAAGGCGCTGCGCGGCAAGGACGCCGACACGCGCCGGTACCGCGGGTACGTCAAGGACCAGGCGCGGGAGATCACCGCGGACGTCGAGGCCGCCGTGCCCGCCACGGACGTCGTCGCGACGTACGACACGGTCTACGGCGGCGTCGCCGCGCTGGTCCCCGGCAACGAGATCCCCGACCTGCTGAAGGTGCCGGGCGTCGTCGCCGTCCAGGAGAACACGCTCGAGAAGCCGCTCACGGACTCGAGCCCCGCGTTCATCGGCGCGCCCGCGGCCTACGAGGCGCTCGGCGGCGACAGCACCGCCGGCGACGGCCTGGTGCTCGGCAACATCGACACCGGCGTCTGGCCGGAGCACCCGTCGTTCGCCGACGACGGCGACCTCGCCCCGTACGACGGCCCCGCCGTCCCCTGCGACTTCGGCGAGGACCCGACGACGCCGGGCGACGACCCGTTCGTCTGCAACGACAAGCTGGTGGGCGGCTACTCGTTCACCGACCTGTACGACCAGCTCAACCCCGACGACTACCTCTACCGCGGCACGGCGCGCGACGCGGAGGGCCACGGCTCGCACACCTCGAGCACGAGCGCGGGCGGCGTCGTCGAGGACGTGCAGACCATCGGGCCGGAGATCGCGCGGATCCAGGGCATCGCGCCCGGCGCGAAGATCATCGAGTACAAGGCGCTCGGCCCGGGCGGCGGCTACACGTCCGACCTGGTCGGGGCGATCCAGCAGGCCGTGGTCGACCAGGTCGACGCCATCAACTACTCCATCTCGGGCGGCACGACCGTGGGCGACCCGGTCGAGCTCGCGTTCCTCGGCGCGTACGACGCGGGCGTCTTCGTCGCCGCATCGGCCGGGAACGACGGCCCGGGGGCCGCGACGGCGAACCACGTCAGCCCGTGGCTGACGACGGTGGCGGCCTCGACGCAGGACCGCGAGTTCTCGTCCACGATCTCGCTCACCGCCGGGAACGGCGACGTCTTCACGACCGACGGCGCGTCGATCGTGGCCGGCGTGCACGACCCGCTCCCCGTCGTGCAGGCGAGCGCCGCGCCGTACGGCGACGCGCTCTGCCGGGAGCCGGCCCCCGCCGGCACCTTCGACGGGAAGATCGTGGTGTGCGTGCGCGGCGAGAACGCCCGCGTGCTCAAGGGATACAACGTCGCGCAGGGCGGCGCGGCCGGCATGATCCTGGTCAACCCGTCGCTCGCCGACGTCGCCACCGACAACCACTTCCTGCCCGCCGTGCACGTGGCGGACGGGACGGACCTGCTGGCCTTCCTCGGCGCGCACCCCGACGTCAGCGGGTCGTTCACCGACGGCGCGCCGGCCCAGGGCCAGGGCGACGTCATGGCGGCGTTCAGCTCCCGCGGGCCGGCCGGCCCGTTCGTCAAGCCGGACGTCACCGCGCCGGGCGTGCAGATCCTCGCGGCCATGACCCCGACCCCGATGACCCCCGAGGGCGGCCCGGCCGGGGAGTACTACCAGGCCATCGCGGGCACCTCGATGTCGTCGCCGCACATCGCCGGCGTCGGCCTGCTGCTCAAGGCCGTGCACCCCGACTGGACGCCGGGGCAGATCAAGTCCGCCATCATGACCCAGGCCACCACCGACGTGGTCAAGGAGGACCTGACCACGCCCGCCGACCCGTTCGACATGGGCGCCGGGCGCGTCGACGTCGCCGCGTCCCTGAACCCGCCCGTGACGATCTCGGACACCACGGCGAACTTCGCCGCGCTGGCCGCCGACCCCGTGCACGCGGTGGACCTCAACATCCCGTCGGTCAACGCGCCGACCCTGCCGGGCCGGGTCACCACCACCCGCACCCTGCAGAACACGTCGGGCCGCACGATCGTCGTCCGCCCGAAGGCCGAGGCCCCGGACGGCTCGAGGATCACGGTGAAGCCGGGCGTGGCGACGGTGCGCGCCGGCGGGAGCGTGTCGTTCGACATCACGATCACGGACACCTCGGCGAGCGGCGAGCAGAAGTTCGGCGCGGTCACGTTTCGCACCCCGCGGGGCGACGCGCGGATCCCCGTGGCGTTCGTCCCCACCCAGGGCAACGTGACCCTGGACCAGTCGTGCGACGAGGCGTCGATCCGGGCGAAGCAGGACGTCACGTGCACCGTGACTGCCACGAACCTGTCGTTCAACGACCAGTCCGTGACGTCCACGACCACCGGCAAGGGCGCCCTCCAGGGCTCGCGCACCGTGACCGCGACGCTCAGCGGAGCCGAGCTGGGCGTGCCGGGCGTGGCCGACGTGCCCGACGGGTCCCCCGCCGGCTACCTCGACCTGGCGGCGTTCGGGATCGCCCCGACGTCCGTGGGCGACGAGTCGGTCGTCAACTTCACGGTGCCGGCGTTCGTCTACAACGGGCGCACGTACACGAGGGTCGCGGTGGACTCCAACGGCTACCTCGTGGCCGGGGGCGGCACGTCGCAGGACAACAACTGCTGCGACCTGCCGGGCGGCCCGTCGCCGGAACGCCCGAACGACGTCCTCGCGCCGTTCTGGACCGACCTCAACAGCGTGGCGGGCGACGGCACCGCCGCCGAGGGCGTCCGCGTCGGGTCGCTCACCGACGGGGTGAACAGCTGGCTCGTCTTCCAGTGGGACATGTACGTCTGGGGCACCCAGGACGCTCGCACCTTCCAGGTGTGGGTCGGCACCAACGGCACCCAGGACGTCTCGTTCACCTACCCCGGGCCCATGGCGGACCCGGCCGGTCAGGCGTTCCTCGTCGGGGCGGAGAACGCCGCCGGCGCGGGCGACATGGTCGCCGAGCTGCCCGACGGCACGGACAAGGTGGTCACGTCGACCGACCCGACCCCGGGCGGCACGCTCACCTACGACGTCACACTGCGTGGCGCACGACCCGGTGACGGCGTCGTGCACACGGAGCTCGTCGCCGACGAGGTGCCGGGCGTGACGGTCGTCGACACCCCCGTGAGGGTGACGCCGCCGAAGAAGCACTGACGGCGGCGGTCGGCAGCGGCCGGCGGCGAGGTGGGGGGACAATGGTCCCGTGCAGTGCCCCCACTTCGACGCCGGCCGCTGCCACTCGTGCACCCTCCTCGCGACGCCGTACCCCACGCAGGTCGCCGAGAAGGAGGCGCACGTGCGGGCCCTGCTCGCCGACGACGGCGTGGCGTGGCTGCCCGCCGTGACCGGCCCCGAGTCCGGGTTCCGCAACAAGGCCAAGATGGTGGTCAGCGGCACCGTGGAGGAGCCGGTGCTCGGCATCCTCGGCTCCGCGGCCGGGCCGTTCGCCGGCCAGGGAATCGACCTCACGGACTGCGGCCTCTACCCGCCCGCCCTTCAGGACGCGTTCCCCGCGCTCGCCGGGCTGGTCACGCGAGCGCGCCTGCAGCCCTACGACGCGACGTCGCCGTCGCGCGGCGCCCGCCGCCGCGAGACCCCGCGGGAGTCGGCGTGGCGCGGGGAGCTCAAGCACGTGCTCGTCACCCTGTCCGCCGACGGGGAGCTCATGGTCCGGTTCGTGCTGCGCAGCCAGGAGCCCGTCGCCCGACTCCGCAAGCACCTGCCTTGGCTGCTGGCCGAGCTGCCGCAGGTCGCGGTGGTGAGCGTCAACGTGCAGCCCGCGCACGCGGCCGTCCTCGAGGGCGAGCAGGAGATCGTGCTCACCGAGCGGCAGGCGCTGCCCATGCGGCTCGACGGGATCACCCTGCACCTGCGCCCGCAGAGCTTCTTCCAGACCAACACCGCCGTCGCCACCGCCCTGTACGCGCAGGCCCGCGAGTGGGTCGACGAGGTCGCGCCCGCGTCGCTGTGGGACCTGTACTGCGGCGTCGGCGGGTTCGCGCTGCACTGCGCGGCGCCGGGCCGCGCCGTCACCGGCATCGAGATCTCCGCGGAGGCGATCGCCAGCGCCACCACGACGCGGGACGAGCTCGCCCACCTGCCCGCGGACGCCGCCGTCGGCGCCCGCGACGCGGCGTGGTGGGCCGACGCCGTCCGCGACGTGCGGTTCGCCGCCGGGGACGCGACGACGTTCGCCCGCGACGGCGGGGCGCCCGCCCCCGAGCTGGTCGTGGTCAACCCGCCCCGGCGCGGCATCGGCGCCGACCTGTCGCGCTGGCTGGAGGCCTCCGACGCCACGCACGTGCTCTACTCCAGCTGCAACGCCGTGACCCTCGCCGAGGACCTGGCCCGCATGCCTTCCCTGCGGCCGCGGCGCGCCCGCCTGCTCGACATGTTCCCGCAGACCGGGCACTACGAGGTGCTCGTGCTGCTCGAACGGGCGGCCGCGGCCGCCTGAGCGAGGGCGGTCCCGGACGACCCGACCTGGCGTGCCGGGTCAGCAGGTCTGCAGCCAGCCCGGCCAGATACCGGTGCGCACCAGGGAGACCGACGGCGCGACGTCGGCCGGGGCATCCACCGTCACGTCGACCGTGGCGGCCTGGTAGTGCCGCGACGAGACGTACCAGCTGCCGTCACGGCACTCTCGCGCGCGCAGCCAGCCCCGCGACGTCGCGACGGAGACGACGTCCACCTCGTCCTGGTCCGGCGTCACGCGGAAGACACCGCGCAGCCCCGGCAGGTCCGCCTTGACGGTGGACCGCACCGGGTCCGGGTCCGGCGTCGGGGTGGGCGTCGGTGTGGGTGTCGTCGTCGGCTTCGACGTGGGGGTCGAGGTGGGGGTCGACGTCGGCGTGGGCTCGCCCGTCGGCGACGTCGTCGGGCTCGGGTCGGCCGTCGGCGTGGTGGTGGGCGTCGTCGGCGAGGTGGTCGACGGCGAGCTGGGCGTCGTCGTGCCCGGCGTCGTCGGCGGCGTGGTGCCCGGCGTCGCGGGCGTCGTCGTGCCCGGAGTGGTGTCCGGCGTGGTCGGCGGCGTCGTGGCCGGGGCGGTGGGCCCGGCGTCTCCGGGGTGCGCGGTCTCGCCGGCCGGGGGCGGGTCCTCGGGCACGGTGGTGGCGTCGGGCTCCGGGTCGGCCGGGGCCGCGGGCGTCGCCGCGCTGCCGGGGGCGGCGGCCTCGACCGAGGACGTCGGGGTCGGCGCGACCGGACCGGCGGCGGGGGAGCCCCCGCCGCCGCCGGCGAGCACGACGGCGGTGGCGACTGCCGCCACGGCCACCCCCGCGACGGTGCCGGCGGCGATCAGTCCGCCCTTGCCGAGGTGGGCGAGCTCGAGGACGGCCGCCTTGGCCCACCCGGCCACGACGGCGAACGCGGCGCCGACCGGGCCCGACCAGGCGAGCACCCCGGCGCCGGCCGTGCCGGCGCCGAGCGCGCCCACGACCAGGGGGGCGCTGCCCGCGACCGTGCCCGCAGCCGTCCCCGCCAGGAGGAGGGGGCCGGCGTCGCGCACGGCCCAGCCCGTCTCGCGGACGTCGATGAAGGCGCGCATGCAGCCCTGGCAGGCGAACAGGTGCGCCTCCAGCACCGTGCGCCGCACGGGCGAGAGCCGGTGGCGCACGTAGGAGTGCAGGGACCGACGCGTGTCCAGGCAGCCGGGCGGGCAGGCGCGGGCGTGCGCGGCCGCGAACGCCGCGGCCAGCCGCTCCTCCGCACGCCGCAGCCGGTGCAGCACCGCGCGGGCGTGCACGCCCAGCTCGGCGGCGATCGCGGCGGCCTCGCGGCCCAGCACGTGCCGGTCCCACAGCAGCTGCTGGTCGTCGAACGGCAGGGTGGCGAGCACGGTGCGCAGCACGGACGGGTCCACGCTCCCGGCGGCGCCCGGCCCGTCGGCGCGGCCCTCCGCCGTCGCGGCCTCGCGCATCCGCGCGATCGCGTCGTCGACGGCTGCCCGGCCCGCGGGCGCGTCGCCGTCGTGCGTCGTGGTCACGCAGCGCCCTCGTTCCTGCCGATCCGTGTGCGGTCCCGGCGCGGTCCCGGGCCCGTCGCCGGGGGACATGATCGCAGCGTCGTGCGGGGCGATGGCAAATCCCCTGGCGGCGATGCTGCCCGGCGGATCTTCTACTCGGGTTCCCCGGTCGTCGTGGGGTCGTCGGTGGGCGTCGGCTCGGTGGGCGTCGGCTCCGTCGTCGTCGGGTCGGGCGTCGGCTCGTCGGTCGGGGCGGTGGTCGTCGGGTCGGGGTCCGGCTCCGCGGGGGGCTCGGTGGTGCGGTCCGGCGTCGGCGTGCTCGTCGTCGGCGTGGTGCGCGTGGGCCGCGGCGTGGACGCGGGCGAGGTGGGCGTGGAGGTCGTCGGCGCCGAGGTGGTGCTGTCGTCGGCCGGCTCGACGACGGTGTCGCCGTCGAGGCCCGGGTCGGCCGCCTCCTCGGTCGGCGTCGGGGTCGCCGACGGGTCGCCGGTCGACTCCTCCGGGGTCGCGCCCGACGGGCCCGGCTCCGTCGCCCCGGGCCCGGAGGTCGCGCCGGGGGACGCCGGGAGCTCCGTCCGGGCCAGCGGCGTCGTCGACGACGGCGTGGGGGTCGGCAGCTCCGGCCCCTCCCCGCCGCCGCCGAGCGCGACCGCGACGGCCGCGACGGTGCCCGCGGCCAGGGTGCCGGCGGCGATGAGCCACGCCCGGCGGCCGTTCACCGACCGCGCGCCCGGCCGCCGCTCCCCCGGCAGGTCCGCGGCGAGCGGGGCGGCCGAGGCGGCATTGCCCGCGACCGCCGCCGGGCCGGCGTCGCGCAGCGCCCAGGCGGGGTCCCGCACGTCCACGACGGCGCGCAGGCAGCCCACGCACCCGACGAGGTGGTCCTCCAGCTCCGTCGCGCGGGCGGGGGCGAGGCGGCGGTGCGCGTAGTCGTCCAGGGCGAGGCGGGTGTCGCGGCAGCCCGGCGGGCAGTCGTGGGCGTGGGCGGCGGCGAGCGCGGCGCCCAGGCGTTCCTCGGCCCGCGCGAGGTGACGCTCCACCGCGCGCTGCGAGGACCCGTGCGCGCTCGCGAGGACGCTCGTCGCCTGGCGACGCAGGTGCCGGTCGCGCAGCAGGCCCTGGTCGTCGGGCGGCAGGGTCGCGAGCGCCGCGCGCAGGACGTCGGGGTCCGCGGTGCCGGCGGCGCCGGGCCCGCCCCCGCGGCCCGCCGCGGCGTCGACGAGGCGGATCCTGCGGATCGCGTCGTCGGCGACGCCGTGGTGCACGGGCGCGTCGTCGCCGTGGCTCGCGCTCACGAGGCGCCCCCGTCCCTGGTTCCTGAGCTGTCGGCGCGCCCCCCCTGGTCCGCGCTCGCGGGTCATGATGGCAGCGAACCGCGGGCGGAGGCCACCCTCGTCCACCACGACCGCCGAGGGCCGCGCCCGGAGGGACGGGCGCGGCCCCCGTGCTGGCGGGGTGCTGGCGGGGTGCGAGCGGTGCGACGGCTCAGGCGCGGGCGGGCGCGAGCGCCTCCACGTGGCCACGGCCGGCCAGGCCCATGAGGCGGTCCAGGGCGTGCATCTCGTCGGCGCGGTCGTCCTCCTGCGCCGCGGTGACCAGGGAGAACAGGTCCTTCGGGTCGTCCGGCTCGGCCACCATGTCGAGGTGCTGCAGCAGGCCGGCGGGCACGTCGTCGCGCACGAACCGCAGCGCGGTCCAGTCCTCCACCGCGAAGCCGACGGAGTCGAAGACGGTGACGGTCTGCTCGTCGGGGGCGCTGCGGTCGCCCGCGTGCCGGGTGAACGCCCCGCCCGGGCCCGCGGTGGCGGGGGCGCCGCGGCGGCCGTCCCGCCGTCCGGCCACGACCTCCCACAGCTCCGTGACGGCGAGGTCGGGAGTCTGCTGGATCTCGCCCTCGATCCGCGTCTGCGGCTCGTACTCGACGTACACGTCGGCGGCGCGCAGGATCGCGGGGTCCAGCTCCGTCTTGCCGGGGCAGTCGCCGCCGATGGCGTTGACGTGCACGCCCGGGCGGGCGAGGCGGAACACCATGTCGTGCGTGAGCACCGTCGCGTTCGCCTTGTCCGCCGTGCAGGTGGTGATGACGTCGGCGCCGGTGACGGCGTCCTCCCCGCTGCCCGCCTCGTGCACCTCGAACCCGAGGGCGCGCGCGTGCCGGGCGAGCTTGGCCTGCGCGCCCGGGTCGGTGTCCCAGACGCGCAGGTGCGTGATGCCGAGCGCCGCCCGCATGCCCAGCGCCTGGAACTCCGACTGGGAGCCCGCCCCGATCAGGGCGAGGGTCCGCGAGCCGGCGCGCGCCAGGTGGCGGGCCGCGAGGGCCGACGTCGCCGCCGTCCGCAGCGCGGTGAGCAGCGTCATCTCGGCGAGGAACGTGGGGTAGCCGTTGTGCACATCGGCGAGGACGCCGAACGCGGTGACGGTCTGGTAGCCGCGGGCCGGGTTGCGCGGGTGGCCGTTGACGAACTTGAAGCCGTAGGTGGCGTCGTCGGACGTCGGCATGAGCTCGATGACGCCGTCGCGCGAGTGCGACGCGATCCGCGGCCGCTTGTCGAGGTCCGGCCAGCGGGCGAAGTCGGCGGCGAGCGCGTCCACGAGGCGGCCGACGACGGCCTCGGGGCCGCGGTGCGCCACCCAGCGGGCGGTGGACGCGACGTCGAGGAACGGGACCGTGGTCATGCGCGGGCCTCCGGGTTCGTCGTGGTGGTCGTCGTGGTGGTCGGGGCGGGGCGCAGCTCGAGGGTGCAGCACTTCACGGAGCCGCCGCCCTTGAGCAGCTCGGACAGGTCGACGCCCACGGGCTCGAAGCCGCGCTCACGCAGCCGGGCGTGCATGCCGGTGGCGCGGTCGGTGAGGAAGACGTGGCGGCCGTCGGACACGGCGTTGAGGCCGAGCACGGCGGCGTCCTCGGGCGTGGCGAGGATCGCGTCCGGGTAGCGCTCCGCGAGCACCGCCCGCGACGCGGGGGTGAACGCCTCGGGGAGGTAGGCGATCGTGGCGGGCGCGGTGCCGGCGTCGAGCACGGCCAGCGCGGTGTCGAGGTGGTAGTAGCGCGGGTCGACGAGCTCCAGGGTCACGACCTCGACGCCGAGCAGTGCGGCCACCTCGGCGTGCGCCGCGCGGGAGGTGCGGAAGCCGGTGCCGGCCAGCATGACGTCGCCGGCGAGCAGCAGGTCGCCCTCTCCCTCGTTCTGCTCCGCGGCCTGGCCGAGGCTGGTGACGCCGTCGCCCGCGGCGGCGAGCCACCTCTCGTAGGCGACGCCCTCCGGACGCCGCTCCGGGTACGTGAACCGGGCCGCGAGCGCGCGGCCGCCCACCACGACGCCACCGTTGGCCGCGTACACCATGTCGGGGAGCCCGGGCACGGCGTCGATCACCTCGACCCGGTGCCCGTAGGCCTCGTACGTCGCCCGCAGGTGCTCCCACTGGGCGAGGGCGCGGCCGGTGTCGACCGGCACGCCGAGGTCCATCCAGGGGTTGATCTCGTAGACCACGTCGAAGTACGTGGGCGGGCACATGAGGAAGCGGCGCGGGGTCGCCGTGCGCTCCTCGGGCTGGGGAACCGTGGCCGACGTCGTCGTCGGGGTGAGGGCCGTCATGTCCGGGACGCTAGGGCCGCGGACGTTGTGCCGGACGGGCGATCCGTTGCGCGTCCCGGGAGCAGACCTGGCGGATCGTGCGCGCGGGCTGAAGAATCCGAGGTATGGACGCGCTGAACCGCCGCATCGTCGGGCACCTGCTTCGCGACGGCCGCGCGACCTACGCCGACATCGGCGCCGACGTGGGCCTGTCCGCGCCCGCAGTGAAGCGGCGCGTGGACGTCATGCTGGCGCGCGGCGAGATCACCGGGTTCACGGTGCGGGTGGCGCCCGAGGAGCTCGGCTGGGGCGTCGAGGCGTACGTCGAGCTGTTCTGCCGCGGCAACGTCTCGCCCGCCACGCTGCGCCGCGACCTGGCGACCATCCCGGAGATCGTGCGGGTCGACACCGTCACCGGCGAGGCCGACGCGATGGTGCAGATCATGGCGGGTGGCATGGCCGACGTGGAGCGCACCGTGGAGGCCATCCGCGCCAGCGCCCGCGTGGACAAGACCCGCACGTCGCTGGTCATGACGCGCGTCATCGACCGGCCGCCGCGCCCCGGATCCCCCGCCGCCGAGCCCGGCGCCGGCTCCCCGGCGGCGATCGCGCCGGCGCCCACGAGCGAGGCGTGACGTGCGGGCGCCGCGGCGCGTCGCCGGCCTGCTGGCCGCGGCCGCCCTGGCGCTCGCCGGGGCGTGCACCGCGTCCGACGGGGCCGACGGGTCCGACACCCTGCCCGACGGCGTCGCCGGGCACCTGACCGCAGAGCTGCGCCAGGAGCGCACCCAGTACGCCGACCGGCGCGCCGTGGTGCACGTGACGAACGGCTCGGGCAGCACGGTGACGCTGCTCGGCGGCGCCCTCGATGCGCCCGGCTACGGCCCGAGCAGCCCCGACGGCCACCACCGCCCGCGCACGCTCGCTCCCGGCGCAGGCCGCGACGTGCGCATCCGGCTGGGCGACGTCGACTGCGACGCCGCCGCGCCCGAGCGGCTGTCCGGCGCGGACGCCCAGACCATCCCGGTCGCGACGGCAACCGTCCGGCTCGCGCCCGGCGAGGCGGACGACGACGCGGGCCCGGGCGACGGCTCGGGGACCGAGGTCGTGCTGGACGTCACCGACCCGCTCGCGCGCCTCGCCGCCGTGCACGCGGAGACGTGCGCCGAGCAGCTCGTCGCCTCCGGCCTCACGCTGCGCGTCATCGACGTCCGCGCCGCGCGGGTCCGTACGCCCGACGGCGTCGCCGACGGTGGGCGCGTCACCCTCGCCGCCGACCCCGTACCCGGCGGCCCCGACGTCCGCCTGCTGCAGGTCGCGGGCACCACCCTGCTCTCCCCCGCCGCCGGGCACGCCTGGTTGGGCGACGACCTGACCCCCGACGCCGACGGCCGCGTCGTCCTCGAGCTCGTGCCCGCCCGCTGCGACCCGCACGTCGTCGCCGAGGACAAGCGCGGAACGTTCCTGCCCGTGCACGCCGAGGTGGACAGGCAGCGGCAGCCGGAGATCTACGTGCCCATGACCGACGCGCAGCGCGCCGCGACCTACGACCTCGTGCACGACGCCTGCGGCTGGGACTAGCGCCTCCGCGACCCCGGAGACGACCCGAGGTGGGCCGGTCCGCTCGGACCGACCCACCTCGGGCGGTGGTGGTGTTGGTGTCAGCCGCGGCCGGGCTTGCCGCTCGCGGTGACGTCGATGCTGGAGGTGGCGCTGGCCGCCTCGGTCGCGGCGTCGCCGGAGTAGCGCACCTCGACCTTCACGGTGCCCTTGTCGAACGGCCCGACGACGAGCGTCGCGGCGCCGTCGGCGAGGTCGGCGCTGTCGAGCACGCGGCCGCCGACGACGGCCTCGACGGTGCCGGTCGGGGTGGCGCCGGTCGGGGTGGCGCCGGCCGACGCGACGGTGACGTCGAGACGGGCGCGGTCCTTCTTGTGCTTGATGACCTGCGGGCCGTCGACGGTCACCGTCGCGGCGTTCTTCGCCACCTCGATCGGCACGGTCACCTCGGTGCCGGTCGCGGCGCCCGTGAGGGTGAGGGCGGTGGCGCCGGTCGGGGCGTCGGCCGGGAGCTGCACGGACACGGTCGCGGTGCCGATCGTGTCGTCGGGCGTGGTGCCCGCGGCGGTGGTCACGGCGGCGGTGCCGAGCACCGTGTCGCCGAGCGAGACGGTGAGCTCGGGGTCGGTGACGTCGCCGGGCGCCGACATCGACCAGGAGGAGACGTCGAAGGAGACGGTCGCGCCCGGGGTGTACGCCTCGGGGGCGTCGGCCGGGAACGAGACGCCGACCGCGCGCTGGCTCGGGTCGACGGCGAGCGCGCCGTCGGCCGTGTGCGAGGCCATGTAGTCGACGAACGCCGCCAGGTCGGCCTTGCCGGTGTCGCGGGCGCCGGAGCCGTCCGCGAACGCGCGGAAGTTGTCGCCGCCCGAGGCGAGGAACGAGTTCACCGTGACGGAGTACGACGCGGCCGGGTCCAGCGCCACGCCGTCGAGCCACATGCCGGTGATGCGGTCGCCCTCGGGGCGGCTCGCGTCGAAGGTGGAGGTGAACCCCTCGGAGACGCCGAGGCGCAGGAACGGGCGCGACGGCACGTTGCCGTCCTTGTCGCGCTGCCACTGCTGCTCCAGGACGGTCTTGATCTGCGCGCCCGTGAGGCGCATGTTGACGAGCGTGTTGGCGAACGGCTGCACGGCCGCCGCCTGCTTGTACGTGAGGGTGCGCGGGAAGGCGCCGGTGCCGGTGCCCACCATGTCGGCGCGCAGGCCGCCCGGGTTCATGAACGCGATCTGCGCCGCGCCGGACTCCGGGGCCTCCGTGGCCCACCGCTGCACCTCGGCGACGAGGTTGCCGAGCGTGGACTCGCCGCCGCGGTTCTCCGCGCCGGACGACAGCTTGGCCCGGTTGAAGGCCCCGCCGATCTGGCCCAGCGGCTCCGCGCCGAGCACGTCGGCCTCGGCGACGGCGTCCGACACGATCGACGTGACGGCCGGGTCGGCCGGGTAGTTGCCCGCCAGCGGCAGGACCGCCGTCGTCACGCCGGCGACCTCGCCGGTCGCGGCGTCCACCGAGTAGTTGAGCTGGTTGAGGTTGTAGCCGTACTGGCCCGCGGAGACGACGGGGCGCTCCGTCACGGCGCGCCCGGCCCACTCGGCCACGGGGAACTTGCAGTCGTAGGCGAGGTGCGTGTGCCCGGAGACGATCGCGTCGACCTCGGGGCTGACGTCGTTGACGATGTCCGCGAACGCGTTGTCCGCCGTCGGCATCGCGGCGCAGCTCGTCGACTCCGCGCCCTCGTGCACCAGCATGACGACGACGTCGGCGCCCTCGGCCTTGAGGTCGTCGGCCTCCGCGTTCACGGAGTCGACGATGCCGCGCACGTCGACGTCCGCGATGCCGGCCGGGCTGACGAGCGCCGGCAGCTCCTCGGTGACGGCACCGACGAAGCCGACCTGCACGTCGCCGAAGTCCTTGATCCACGTGGCCGGGACGGCGTCGTCGCCCGTCGCCTTGACCTTGAGGTTCGCCGCGACGTACTGCCACTGCGCGCCGCCGTACGGGTTCGTCTCGGCGTCGTAGGGCGCCATGACGCGGTTCAGGAGGTCGTCGTAGCCCTGGTCGAGCTCGTGGTTGCCGACGGCCGACACGTCGAGGCCCGCCTCGTTGAGGGCGTCGATCGTGGGCTTGTCGTGCTGGATGAACGACTCGAACGTCGAGGCGCCGATGAGGTCGCCCGCCGCCGCGAAGACGGTGTTCGGGTTCTCGGCGCGCAGCTGCTTCACCGCGCCGGAGAGCACGGCGGCGCCGGCCTCGGTGCCGTTCGCCTGGATGCGGCCGTGGAAGTCGTTGGTGGCGAGGATCTGGACGTCGACGATCGGGTCGGCGCTGGCGGACACGGCGCCGGCGGTCGCGATCCCCGCGAAGGCGAGGGTGGCGCACGCGACGCCGGCGGTCCGCCGGCGAGCGAGGGGACGGAGGATTGGCATGGGTGCTCCCTGATGTGCGGAGATACCTGTGCGGCGGTATCGGTGCCGAGGTATCAGTGGCACCGTAGCGGCGTCCGGCGACGCCGTCGTGGCTACCCGGGTAACGATCAGGAAACCGTGGCGTCCTCGCTGGTGGCGCCCGCCGGGGCCGGGGCGACGACCTGCTCGACGGCCGGCTCGCTCAGGTGGCCCGTGCGCCGCAGCCACCACTCGGCGAGGAGTGTCGTCAGGGGCGGGACGGCGGCGGCGAGCGCCACCAGCGTGCGGAACCACCCCCAGCGCAGCCGCACCGCGGCGACGAGCGCGACCACCACGTACGCCAGGAACGCCGCGCCGTGCAGCCGGCCGAACAGCCAGACGCCCGCGTCCGTCGTCTCGGTGACGTACTTGAGGTACATCCCGACGAGCAGGCCCGCCCAGGTGAACGCCTCGATCACGGCGATCACGGCGTACACGCGGCCGGTGCGGGATAGGGGCTGGCGGGTGGGCGTCGGGGACGCGGCGGGCATGGCGGACCTCTCGGGCGGTGCGGGACGGCGGTGCGCTCAGTCTGCCCGACGTGCGCCGTCGTCCCGCCCGAGGAGGTGACAGCCCGTCGGCACCGCTCGGCGCGGCGTGTTCGGGGCCGGGTCAGGCCAGCGGGCCGAGGGCCGCGCGCCGGTCGGTCCCGGCGAGCGCGGCAGCGAGGGCGGGCGAGTCGAGCACGTCGACCAGCCGCTTCTCCTCGTACCGGAAGTGCGTCTCCATGACGGCGTCGATGCCGTCGAGGTGCCGCTCCAGGGTGACGGCGTCGGCCTCCGCGTCGACGGCGCGGGCCAGGTCGCCCAGCAGGTGGTCGAGCATCGCGTGGTCGCGCTGCAGCTCGTCGACGACGTCCGCGAGGTCGGGGCGCAGCTCCAGCAGGGTGGTGAAGACGCTGGTGTCCTCGCCGCGGTGGTGGCCCTCCAGCGCCTGGCAGAAGCCGTGGCAGTACAGGCCGAGCCGGCGGCGCGGGTCGGGCGACGGGGCCGCTGCGCCGTCGTCGACGGCGTGGGCAGCGGTGTCGTCGGCGCTGTCGTCGGCGGAGGGGGCCACGGCCTCGCGCGCCAGCTCCAGCGCGTCGCGCAGCCGGGCGTGGACGGAGCGCAGCTCCTGGCCCCAGGCGACGAGGCGGGCGGCGTCGGACGACGTGCCGGCGGGGGTGGACGGGGTGGGCGGGTTCGGGTGCTCGGGGTGCGGGAGGATCACGATGCGGCCGAACCTAGCAGCGGCACCCAGCAGCGGCACCCAGCAGCGGCACCGCCCGGGGGTACGGTGACGGCCGTGCCCGACACCCTCCCCGCCGCCGACCGTTCCGCAGACCACCCCGCCGTCCACCACATGGCTCCCGACCACACCCCCCTCATCGGGGCGCCCGACGACGACCTGCTGCACGTCATGAGCTTCAACGTGCGCTGCGCCATCGACGACACGCTGCCCGGCACGCCCGACCACTGGCCCGACCGCGCGCCGCTCGTCACCGAGCTGCTGGCCCGCGAGCGCCCGATGCTCCTCGGCGTCCAGGAGGCGCGCTTCGCCCAGCTCCAGGCCGTCACGGGCGCGCTGGGCGACGACTACCGGTGGGTGGGGCACGGCCGCGAGGGCGGCGCCGCCGGCGAGCACTCGGCGATCGTGTACGACGCGCGCCGGCTCGAGCTGCTGTGGTGGGACCAGTACTGGCTGTCGGACACGCCGCGGCTCGCGGGCTCCACCTGGGACCACCTGTACCCGCGGGTGGTCACCTGGGCGCGGTTCCGTGACGGGCGCACGGGCCGCGAGCTGCTGCATGTGAACTCCCACCTCGACCACGAGTCCGACGACGCCCGGGAGCGCGGCGCGCGGGTGGTGCGCGCCGAGATCGAGGCCGCGGGCCTGCCGGCCGTGTTCACCGCGGACACCAACGCCCCCGCGGGCGCCTCCTCCCCCTACGACGTGCTCGTCACCGAGGGTGGCCTGCTCGACACCTGGCTGGACGCGGCCGACCGCCACGGGCCCGACGTCGGGACGTTCCCCGACTACGGCACGCCGCAGCCCGGCGCCGAGCGCATCGACTGGATCCTCACCACCCCGGACAGCGAGGTGCACGCCGCGGCCATCAACACCTGGACGAGGGACGGCCGCTGGCCCAGCGACCACACGCCCGTGCAGGCGCTGCTGCGCCTGGGCTGACCTGCCGCGCGACCGTGGCCCGGCGGAGGAACCGCCTGGTCACGGCGCCGTCGTCCGCCGTCCACCTGGCGTCCGCCGGGCGGTCACGCGCGACCGATGGGATGGTCGGGCAACGGCCACCCCGGGCCGCCCACCCTCTGGAGGACGACATGGACCACCGCAGCTCCGCCGCCCCCACCGGCATCACCCGACGCAGCGCCCTCACGGCCGCCGGCGCCCTCGGCGCGCTCGGCGTCACCGGCGCCCTCGCCGCCCCGGGTGCCGCCGCCACGACCGCCACCCGCCGGGGCGAGGGCGCGCTGATCGGCCCCGCCAAGGGGACGACGCTGCACGCGATGAGCTTCAACATCCGGCTGGACCGCGAGGACGCCACGCACCCCGGCGAGCCCGACCACTGGCCCGACCGGGCACCCCTCGTGTCGGAGCTCCTCGCGCTGGAGCAGCCCACGATCCTCGGCGTGCAGGAGGCCGAGTTCCAGCAGCTCGCCGCCGTCGAGCGAGGGCTGGGCAAGCACTACCGCACGGTGGGCTACGGGCGGTCGGGCGGCGCCGACGGCGAGTACTCGGCGATCTTCTACGACGCTCGCCGGCTCACGCTGCTGTGGTGGGACCAGTTCTGGCTGTCCGACACCCCCGACGTCATCGGCTCCGCCACGTGGGGCAACACGGTGACCCGCATCGTCACCTGGGCCCGGTTCCGCGACGAGCGCACCGGCACCGAGCTCGTGCACGTCAACTCGCACTTCGACCACCAGTCGGAGCACGCCCGCGTGCGCAGCGCCGAGGTGGTGCGCGACCTGGTCGCCGGGTTCGGCCTGCCCGTCGTCTTCACCGCCGACTGCAACGCCCCCGCCGGCCGGTCCGCGCCGTACGGCGTGCTCGTCACCGACGGCGGGCTGCTCGACACGTGGACGTCCGCCGACCGGCGGCTCACCCCCGACGTCGGGACGTTCCCCAACTACGGCGCCCCCGTGCCGGGCAACGACCGCATCGACTGGATCCTCGCCACCGGCGGCGCCGACGTGCTCGCCGCGACCATCAACACCTGGACGAAGGACGGCCGCTGGCCCAGCGACCACACGCCCGTGCAGACGCTGCTGCGCCTCCCCTGACGCGGGTTCGCCCGGTGCCGCCGCGGCCGATGAGTCCGGCGGCCCGGGGGCGTCCACCCGTGCATGACACCCGCGACGACAGCTGACGTCGGCCCCGCCGACGGCGACGCCCTCGGCCCGGAGCGGTTCGCCGTGGACGGCGACCTGCGGCTCTGCTACCAGGCCGTCGGGGACCCCGCCGACCCGACGGTGCTGCTGGTGGGCGGCGTCGCGTCGTCGATGGACTGGTGGCCCGCCGACCTGTGCGCGGCGCTCGCGGCCCGGGGGCGGTACGTCGTGCGCTACGACCACCGCGACACCGGCCGGTCGACCACGTGCCCGCCCGGCGCGCCGGACTACACGGGCCGCGACCTCACCGAGGACGCGCTGCGGGTGCTCGACGACCTGGGCGTGCACCGGGCGCACCTGGTGGGCCTGTCGATGGGCGGCGTCATCGCCCAGGAGCTCGCGCTCGAGCACCCGGACCGCGTCGCGGGGCTCACGCTGGTCGCCACGAGCCGCGCCGTCCGCGGCCCTGGCGACGCGGACCTCCCGCCGTCGGTGCCCGAGCTGCACGGCCTCTGGGACGGACCCACCCCCGACCCGACGGACACGGCCGCGCTGGTCGACGCCGCCGTCGCGGAGGACCGCGCGCTCACTGGCCGGGGCGACTTCGACGAGGCGCGCACCCGCGCCGTCGCGACCCGCGCCGTCGCACGCTCCCTCGACCCGACCGCCGGGACGAACCACTTCGCCGCGGAGCCCGGCGAACCGTTCGCCGGCACGCTCGCCGACCTCCGCGTGCCCACGCTGGTCGTGCACGGCACCGAGGACCCGCTCTTCCCCGGGCACGGCGCCGCGCTCGCGGCCGAGATCCCCGGCGCGCGGCTGCTGCTGCTCGACGGCGTGGGCCACCAGTCCCCGCCGCCGTCGTCGTGGGACGTGCTGCTGCCCGCCCTGGTCGAGCACACCCGGGAGCGCGCGGGCGGGTAGCAGGAGCAAGATGGGCGTCATGTCCTCCTTCTCCCTCACCGCCTGGGGCCACGCCGGCCTCCGCCTCGAGCGCGACGAGCGCGCGCTCGTCATCGACCCCGGCACGTTCACCGACCCGCGCGTCCTGGACGGCGCCGATGCCGTGCTCGTCACCCACGAGCACGTCGACCATGTGGACGTGCCGCGACTGGTCCCCGTCCTGACCGCCGGCCCCGGGCCGGACGTGTGGGGCCCGCAGCCCGTCGTCGACCTGCTGGCCGAGGCGGGCGCGCCCGCCGACCGGCTGCACGCCGTCGCCGGCGGGGACGCGTTCGACGCGGCCGGGTTCGCCGTCCGGGTGCTCGGCGAGCGGCACGCGACCATCCACCCGGACATGGCCCCGCCGGCCAACGTGGCCTACCTGGTGGACGGCGCGCTGCTGCACCCGGGCGACTCGTTCACCCCGCCGCCCGCGGGCACGCGCGTGGAGGTGCTGGCCCTGCCGGTGGCCGCGCCGTGGCTCAAGCTCGCGGAGTCGGTGGACTACGTGCGCCAGGTGGCGCCGCGCACCGCCGTCCCGATCCACGACGCGATCCTCAACGACGCCGGCAAGGCGCTCGTCGACCGGGTGGTCGGCGGCCTCGCCGACGGCGTCGCCTACCGCCGCCTCTCCCTCGGCGAGCCGCTGGAGGTCAGCCGCGGCTGAGCGGCAGGACGTCGGCCAGCGGCGCCTGGAGCTCCGCCAGGCCGCCGGCGGGGCGGAACCCGAGGGCCACGTTGATGGCGAGCATCGGCGCGTTGGTCTCGTTGTTCCACGTGGAGATCCGCCGCGTGGCCGGGCGCAGCCGCGTGTGCTCCCGCAGGTTCACGCCCTTGAGCAGCGTCCCGAGCCGGTGGCCGCGGTGCGCGGGCAGCACCACGGTGCTCTCCTGCTCGGTGAGCTCGGGCCGGTCGTGGGCGAACATCATCCGCGTCACCCCCGCGAGGGTGCCCGTGCCGACGTGCTCCGCGACGGTGACGAGGCCGGCCATGCCCCGGTCGGCCCGCTTCGCCTCCTCGTCGCGGATCCGGCGCGCGTCCCAGTGCTCGGCCTCCAGCGCGAGTCCGCCGTTCGGCTCGTCCTCGGACAGCTTCTGCTCCAGGGCGGCCAGCTGGTCGACCCACACCTCGGGCGCCGGCTCGAGCCAGGTGTGCAGGCGGTAGTCCTCCCCCGCGGCCGCTGCCGCACCCGCCACGATCTCGTCCACGACGGCGGCGGGCAGCGGGACGTCCAGCACCGACCGTCGGCTGACGAGCTCCAGCACCAGGCCCGCGCGCCGGGCGAAGCGCACGCCCGGGAGGTCGGCGGACACCCGGCCGTCGCCCTCGGCGGGCGTGAGCGCCGCGGGGTCGTCCGCGGCCGGCTCGGTGGCGAGCTCGACGACCGCGAGCACCGTGGCGCGGCCCTCCGTGAGCGCGACGCGCCGCAGCCGGTCCGCGACGGCGGAGCCGATGCCCCGCCCGCGGTGCGTCGGCAGGACGGCGACCCGCGCGATGACGAGGTGCCGGTTGTCGGTGACGGGCAGCAGCAGCACGCCGTGGCCGACGACGCGCGGCGTACCGCCCTCGTCGTCCTCCACGGCGACGAGCCGGTACCGCCGGGTGTGCTCCTGGTGGAGGTCGCCCGCCAGGAGGTCCAGGGCGCGCGGAGGCAGGTCGTCGTGGCCGAGGTCCGCGAGAGCGACGGCCCGCTCCAGCGCGGCGATGCCGTGGTAGGCCCAGGCCTGGGCCGAGTCGAGGCGGTCGGCGAGGGGTGGCTCGAGGAGGCGCCACGTCGGGGTGGCGGCGGGGGTGCTCATGCCCCCACGGTCCGCCGGGGGCGGGCGCCGCGCCACGCCTTTTCGGCCCGCTGCCGTCGCGGGCCGGGCGTCGTGCCGCGTAGGGTGCCTGACCGTGACGACCGAGACCCCCCTGCCGGTGACCACGGGCCGCCTGGTCCTGCGCGCGCACCGCGCGGAGGACCTCGAGCCGCTGCTCGCCTACTACGCCGACCCCACCGTGGCCCGCTACCTGCTCGAGGAGCCGTGGACGCCGGCCGTCGCGGAGGCGCAGCTCGCCAAGCGCCTCGCCCGCACCGCCATCGACGAGCCAGGCTCCGCCCTCGCGCTGGTCGTGGAGCACGACGGGGTGGTCGTCGGCGACGTCGCCCTGTGGACGACGGGCGACACGGTCTCCCGCGGCGAGATCGGCTGGGTCTTCCACCCCGACCACACCGGCCAGGGCTACGCGACGGAGGCGGTGCGCGCCGTCCTCGACCTCGCGTTCGACTTCTACCGGATGCACCGCGTGGTCGCGCAGCTCGACGCCCGCAACGAGGCGTCCGCCCGGCTCTGCGAGCGCGTGGGCATGCAGCGCGAGGGGCACCTCCGCGCCGACTGGTGGTCCAAGGGCGAGTGGACGGACACCCTCGTCTACGGGGTGCTGAAGGGCGACCGGGCCGCCTGACCCGCCGGGCGGTCCTGCCCCGCAGACAACCCCCGGCCGCCCGGGCGCGTCTATGAGGCGTGACACCACGACAAGGGCAGTGCCCATGACGAGCGAGGGCGCGATGCCGCGCCTCCACGAGACGAGCGACGAGCGGTTCGGGATCGTGACGGCGGGCACGTCCGCGGCGGAGCGCTTCACCGCGTTCGCCGCGGCGAGCACGCCGGCACTCTCCCGGATCGCCTACCTCCTGAGCGGCGACGAGCACCGCGCAGGAGACCTGGTCCAGCTCGCGCTGGAGCGGACCTACCGCGCCTGGGGGCGGGTCGAGGACGGCGACCCCTTCGCGTACGCGCGCCGCGTGATCGCCACGGCGCGCATCGACGGGTGGCGCCGCACGCGCCGCGACGTCCTCTCCGACCCCGCGGACCTGCGCCCGGCGCCCGTGCCCGACGGCACCCGCACCGTGCTGGACCGCGACCGGCTGGTCCGGGCGCTGCGACAGCTCCCGGAGGCGCAGCGACGTGTCGTCGTCCTGCGCCACCTGCTCGACCGCTCGGAGGCGCAGACCGCCGACGAGCTCGGGATCTCGGTCGGCTCGGTGAAGTCGAGCGGGTCCCGCGGCCTGACGCGCCTGCGGGAGCTGCTCGGGGCCGACGGCACCGACGACGAAGCGACACCGACGAGGAAGGGGACGGTCCGATGACCCTCCAGGACGATTTCGTGACCGAGCTCCGGCACGCGGCCGACGAGGTGGCCCCCGTCCCCGCGCTCGACGGAGCGACGATGGGCCGCCGTGCCGTGCGGCGCGTGCGGGCCCGTCGGGCGACCTTCGGCGGCGTCGGGGCGCTCGCCGCCGTGGGCGCCGTCGCCGGGGTGTGGCAGGTGGCGGCGCCGGCCGGCGTCGTGAGCCCGGCGTCCTCCGACGTCCCGGACGGGTGGACGCCGGTCGCCGTCGGCGGGGTGGCGCTCGCGGTGCCGCCCGGGCTCGAGCCCGGCGCCGCCGGGGTCTGGGAGGAGGGGCCGTCGAACGAGGGCGGGGACTTCGTGCAGGTGCAGCCGGCGCCGGACGCACCGCTCGCGCCGCCGGGGTCGGGGCTGACGCCCGTGGATGTCCGGGTCCCGGGGGCGGAGTCCGCCCGGTACGTCACCGAGCAGGACCACGACCCGACGGCCGTCCAGGACTTCGTCGGGAAGCTCCAGATCACCCTGGAGTCCGGCGAGGTGGTGCAGGTGACCCTGGTCTGGGTGGACGGCGCCGAGGGCGAGCGGGTGTTCTCCGACCTCCTGGGGTCGGTGTCGGCGGACCCGGAGTCCGCGCCCCTGCCGGACCCGGACGCCGAGGCCGTGCTGCAGCCGCTCGACGGGATCGCCCCCGGCGTGCCGCGCGGCTGGGAGAGGACGTCGTTCGCCGGCCTGGAGTACGCCGTGCCGCGCGGCTGGGCCGCCGACGAGGGCGCCGCCGACGCGTTCCCCGCCGGTGAGCGGTCGCGGTCCGCGAGCGCCGACGGGTCGGCCGCCCTGACGGTGGAGCTGTCCGACGGCTTCGCGGGGTGGCCGGGCTCGATCGCGTCGTCGCCGCTCGACCCGGCGTCCACGTTCCCGCTCGACGGCGCGGACGTGGTCCAGGTGGAGACCCGGACCGACGACGGCGTGGACAGCACCATCGCGCACGTGCGGCGCGAGGGCGGGCGGGGTATCTCGTCACGATCGTGACGCCCGGCTCCGCGGACGGGCGCGCGCTGACGCGGCAGCTCCTGGGCACGCTCGGCTTCTCCGCCGCGGCGGAGCGGGTGCCGGGCCTGGGGGACCTGCCGGAGCTCCACACGTCGGCCGTCCCGGACGGCTGGCGCGAGCGGTCGGCCGCCGGGACGGGGCTGCGCCTGGCCCTGCCGGACGGGTGGGCCGAGACGCCGGCGGCCGACGGGACCGCCTGGTCGGCGGGCGGCCACGGGGAGACGGTCACGGTCGCGACCCGGACGGGCGACGCCCCCCGCACGGTCCCGCCGACCGGGTACCGGTACGACGTCCCGGGCGCCGACGCCGCCGTGATCCGGGTGGGCGACTCCACCACGGACGACGGCGAGCCGTGCTTCCTCGGCTCGGTGGAGCTCCGGCGCGGCGACGGCACGGTCTCGCTGGAGTACAGCGGGCCGCGCGGCGCGGCCTCGCAGGAGCGGTTCGGCAGCATCGTGCGGTCGCTCGGGCTGTCCGGGGGCTGAGCCCTCACCCGTCGACGGGTCGGTGCGCGTCGTGCGCCGGCCCGCCGTCGGCGTGCCGGTGCACCACCTTCCACCCGTCGTCCTCGCGCCGGTACACCTGCGTCACACGCAGCACGTAGTCGCGCGGGCGGCCGTCGACTCGGGTGGACGTGATCTCCCGGTGCACGGTGTACGCCAGGTCGCCGCTCACGTCGGCGGCGACCAGCTCGACCTCGGCGGAGGAGACGTCGGAGAACGACTCCGCGAGCCGCGCGAACACCTTCCGCGCCTCGGCGGGGCCGACCGCCTCCATCCACGCGCCGAAGAGGGTCACGGGCGCGCGCTCGGACCAGGTGCGGTCGCGCGGGGCGGCGTCGCCGCCGTGCAGCGCGGTCTCCGCGGCCCGCCACGTGGTGCCGAACCAGTCGAGGAAGTCCTCGCGGTCGCCCATGCCTCCAGTGAACGCCCCCGCGGCCGCGCTCGGTACCGCCGTCGGCGGCTCGGGGCACGATGAGGGGATGACGTCCGACATCGTGGTCCGGCCGGCCAACGAG
Organism: Isoptericola sp. NPDC055063; assembly: GCF_053608125.1. NCBI lineage: Bacteria > Bacillati > Actinomycetota > Actinomycetes > Micrococcales > Promicromonosporaceae > Isoptericola > Isoptericola sp. NPDC055063. The sequence goes on from NZ_JBSGUW010000002.1 coordinate 133,646, forward strand.
GCCTCCTGGGAGGACCTGCAGACCGTGCTCGGCGAGCGCGGCGAGGGCGCGCGCTGCCAGTGCCGGTGGTTCCAGACCCCGTCCTCGCGCTGGCGGGAGTCCGCACGCGAGGAGCGCGCCGCCGAGCTGCGTCGCGACACGCACTGCGGCGAGCCGGGCTCCCCCACCACCAGCGGCCTGGTCGCCTGGCTCGACGGCGAGCCCGCGGGGTGGTGCGCCGTCGAGCCCCGCAGCGCGTACGTCCGCCTGCGCACCGCGCGCGTGCCGTGGTCGGGGCGCGACGAGGACAAGGAGGACGACGGCGTGTGGGCCGTGGTCTGCTTCGTCACCCGGGCAGGCTTCCGCCGTCGCGGGGTCAGCGCCGCGCTCACCGCCGCCGCCGTCGAGCACGCCCGTGCCCGCGGGGCGCGCGCCGTCGAGGGCTACCCGATGGTCGTGGAGCCGGGCGCGACCGACGACACGGGCACGCTCTTCGTCGGCGTGGCGTCCGTGTTCGAGGCCGCCGGGTTCCGCGAGGTGAGCCGCCCGACGCCGCGCCGGGCGGTGATGCGTGTCGACCTCTGAGGCCGGCCCCCTCAGCGGTGCTCGACGTGCTCCGCGAAGAACGCGGCCCACGTCTGCTTGCCGACGGCGCGGTCGGGGGCGAGGTTGCCGCCCGCCGCGTACGCCCGTGACGCGGCGCCGGGCACGCGGACCGGCATCGTCGGGCGTCGCGAGCCGACGGCGTCGAGGTAGCTCCGCACCATGCCGCGGAACGTGAGCACCTCCGGGCCGGCGACGTCCGGCACCCGGCCCTGCGGGTCGCCGAGGGCGAGCTCGACCAGCCGCGCCGCGACCTCGTCGGCCGCGATCGGCTGCGCCCGCCAGCCGCTGGGCGTGGGCACCACGGGCAGCTTCGCGAGGGCCCGGGCGGCGATGAGCACCAGCTCGTGGAACTGCGTGGCGCGCAGGTTGGTCCACGGGATGCCGGAGGCCTCCAGCACCTGCTCCTGGGCCAGCTTGCTCGCCATGTAGCCGAGCGCGCGCCGGTCGAACCCGGACCGCACCGGCACCTTCTCCGCGCCCACCACCGAGATGTTCACCAGGTGCGGCTGCGTGCCCGCGTCGCGGACCGCCCGCACCAGCGCGGCCGCCATCGGCTCGTTGTGCTGCTGGTCGCCGGCCAGGTGCACGACGACGTCCGCGTCGCCCACCGCCTGCGCCAGTCCCTCGCCCGTCGACCAGTCCGCCACGACGTACCGCACGCCGTCGCCCTCCGCGTGCGGGCTGCGGCTGACCACCCGCACCGACGCGCCCGTGCGGACCAGCCGCGGCACCACGAGCCGGCCGAGGTGTCCCGTGCCGCCGGTGACCAGGATGCGTGCCATGCCGTCCTCCTCCGTCGTCGCGCGACCACCGCGCGTCCTGCCCCTCCGACGACGCGGCGGGCGAGAACGTGACGGTCAGCCGCGACGTAGGCACCGAGCTGCCCGACGAAGGCGGGCTCGAACGGACCGACCTTGAGCTCCACCACGACGTAGCGCGGTTGTTCCACGTGGAACAGCAGGAGGTCCATGACGAACTCGGCCCCGTCGCCGAGCGGCAGGTGGAACTGACGTCCCACGAGCGCCATCCCGCGCCCCAGCTCCAGGAGCGTGTCCTGCAGCCGGTCCATCAGCGCCTGCTCGACGTCCCGCTCCCTCGTCGACGCGACGTACGCGAGGTGCTCGAAGACGTATGGGTCCTTGACGAGCTGCTGGGCCAGGTCGGAGTCCGCGCCGTCCAGGGCCGCCGCGAAGTTCGACGGGGCCTCGCCGAGCGCCCCGCGCAGGTTCGACGCGATGTGGTGCTCGAGGACGTTGCGGACCAGCCGTCGGCCACCGCCCGTTCGGCGTACCAGTCGCGCAGCTCGCGGGTGTGGAGCCGGTCGAGCAGCACTGTCACGTGCCCCCAGGGAAGTTGTGCAACAGCCTGTTGCACGAACTCGGCCTCGGTCGGCCAGACCTCCGCGGCCCGCCGCATGTACAGCAGGTTCCGCCGGGACCAGCCGCGCTGGTCGGGGAACTCCCGCTTCAGATCGGCGGCCAGCCGCGTCACGACCTTCGCACCCCAGTCGGCCTGCTCCTGGCGCTCCAGGATGTCGCGCCCGATCGACCAGTAGAGGCGCAGCACCTCGGTGTTCGCGGCCCGGGCGGCACGCAGCTGCGTGGCGCGGACGCGCTGCTTCAGCTCCGTCAGCAGGTCGGTGTAGCCGGAGGGTTCGAGCGCAGCGCCGTCGGTGTCCATGCCACCCAGCCTGGCCGCCGTCGCACGCCGTCGAGGGCGCCGGTCCACAGCCTGTGGACGCCAGACCTCACGAGCCGACGTAGTCCGCCAGGTGCTCGCCCGTGACGGTGGACCGAGACGCGACCAGGTCGGCCGGCGTGCCCTCGAAGACGACCGTGCCGCCGTCGTGCCCCGCGCCCGGGCCGAGGTCGATGATCCAGTCGGCGTGCGCCATCACGGCCTGGTGGTGCTCGATGACGATGACGGACTTCCCGGCGTCCACGAGCCGGTCGAGCAGCGCGAGCAGGTTCGCCACGTCGGCCAGGTGCAGGCCGGTGGTGGGCTCGTCGAGGATGTACACCCCGCCGTCGGCGCCCATGTGCATGGCGAGCTTGAGCCGCTGCCGCTCGCCGCCGGACAGCGTGTTGAGCGGCTGGCCCAGCTTCACGTACCCGAGCCCGACGTCCTCCAGGTGCGCGAGGATCTTGTGCGCAGCGGGGATCTTCGCCTCCCCCTCGCGGAAGAACGCGTGCGCGGCCGCGACGGACAGGTCGAGCACGTCGGCGATGTTCTTGCCGCCGAGCGTGTACTCGAGCACCGAGGCCATGAACCGCTTGCCGCCGCAGTCCTCGCACGGCGTCTCGACGGTCTCCATGAACCCGAGCTCGGTGTAGATGCGGCCGTTGCCCTTGCAGGTGGGGCACGCGCCCTCGGAGTTGGCACTGAACAGGGCCGGCTTCACGCCGTTCGCCTTCGCGAACGCCTTGCGGATCGGCTCCAGCAGCCCGGTGTACGTGGCCGGGTTGGACCGTCGCGAGCCCTTGATCGCGCCCTGGTCGACGACGACCACGCCCTCGCGCCCGGCCAGGTTGCCGTGGATGAGCGAGCTCTTGCCCGACCCGGCGACCCCCGTGATCACGGCCAGCACGCCGGTGGGGACGTCGACGTCGACGTCGCGCAGGTTGTTCTGGTCGGCGCCGCGGATCTCCAGCGCGCCCGACGGCTCCCGGACGGACTCCTTGACGCTCACCCGGTCGTCGAGGTGCCGGCCCGTGAGCGTGCCGCTGGCGCGCAGGCCCTCGACCGTGCCCTCGAAACAGACCGTGCCGCCGTCGGTGCCCGCGCCCGGGCCGAGGTCGACCACGTGGTCGGCGACCGCGATCGCCTCGGGCTTGTGCTCGACGACGAGCACCGTGTTGCCCTTGTCGCGCAGGTCCTGCAGCAGGGTGTTCATCCGCTCGATGTCGTGCGGGTGCAGGCCGATGGTCGGCTCGTCGAAGACGTAGGTGACGTCGGTCAGCGCGGAGCCGAGGTGGCGGATCATCTTGGTGCGCTGCGCCTCGCCGCCGGACAGCGTGCCCGCGGGCCGGTCGAGGGACAGGTACCCGAGACCGATCTCGACGAACTTGTCGAACAGGTGCAGGAGGCTCCCGATCAGGGGCGCCACCCCCGGGTCGTCCACGCCCCGGGCCCAGGTGGCGGCGTCGGAGATCTGCATCCGGCACACGTCCGCGATGCTGGCCCCGTTGACCTTGGCCGACCGGGCGGACTCGTTGAGCCGGGTGCCGTCGCAGGCCGGGCACGGCACGAACACGGCCGCCCGCTCCACGAACGCGCGGACGTGCGGCTGCAGCGACTCGGGTGCCTTGCTGAACATCGACTCGCGCAGCTTGGGGATGAGGCCCTGGTAGGTCATGTTCATCCCGAGCGCCTTGACCTTGCCCTTATCCCGGTAGAGGAAGTCGTGCCGCTCGGTCTCCGTGTAGTCGCGCACCGGCTTGTCGCCGTCGACGAAGCCCGACTCCGCGAAGCCCTTCACCATCCAGCCGTCCGCCTTGTAGCCCGGCACGAGGATCGCGCCGTCGTTGAGGGACAGCGACTCGTCCACGATGACCGACAGGTCGAGGTCGGAGACCGTGCCGCGCCCCTCGCACTCGGGGCACATGCCGCCCAGGTACACCTGGTTGCGCACGACCTTCTTCTCGACCTCGCCCCCGGCCTTGCCCGTGCTGAACACGCCGCTCGCCGTCGACGTCGGGATGTTGAACGAGAACGCCGTGGGCGGGCCCACGTACGGATCGCCGACGCGGCTGAACAGGTTGCGCAGCATCGCGTTCGCGTCCGTGACCGTGCCGACCGTGGACCGCACGTTGGCGCCCATGCGCTCCTGGTCCACCAGGATGGCGGTGGTGATGCCCTCCAGGACGTCGACGTCCGGCCGCGGCAGCGACGGCATGAACCCCTGCACGAACGTCGAGTACGTCTCGTCGATGAGGCGCCGCGACTCGGCGGCGATCGTCGCGAACACCAGCGAGCTCTTGCCCGACCCGGACACGCCGGTGAACACCGTGAGCCGCCGCTTGGGGATCTCGACGTCCACGTCGCGCAGGTTGTTCTCGCGGGCTCCGCGGACGCGGATCAGGTCGTGCGCGTCGGCGGCGTGGTCGGTCGTGGTCACGGTCGTGGTCACGGAGTGGCTCCTTCGGTCGTGGCGGAGGGATCGGGCCCGAGGGTCGGCGGCGCGGTCACACGCGGGTGAGGGGAAGGTGCGGCGGGGCGGGCAGCTCGACGTCGATCGGCTCGCCCGGGCGGACCGTGCCGCCGCGCGACACGATCCCCATGACGCCGGCGAGGCGCACCACCTCGCCGTCGTCGCCGCGGCGCAGCACCTGCTTGAGCAGCCCCGGCTGGAAGTCGTTGATCTGCTGGCACGGGTTGCGCAGCCCCGTGACCGTCACGACGGCGTCCCCGATCGTCAGCCGCGTGCCCACCGGCAGCCCCAGCAGGTCGATCCCGCGGGTGGTGAGGTTCTCCCCCAGGTCGCCGGGCGCCACGTCGTGGCCGGCCTCGCGCAGCCGGTCGAAGAGCTCGGCGTGGACGAGGTGGACCTGGCGCACGTTCGGCTGCGACGGGTCCGCCGCGACCCGGCTGCGGTGCTGCACGGTGACGCCGGCGTGCGCGTCGCCCGCCACCCCCACGCCCTCGACCAGCACGACCTCGTCGACGGCCGGCTTGCTGAAGCCGTGCACGGCGCTGGCGTGCACCGAGACGACGCGGGCCGCGGCCCGGGACGACGGGGTAGTGGTCGAGGGCTCCGTGACGGTCACGCGGTCTCCTTCGGTCGGGGTGTCAGCCGTGCAGCTCGGCCAGAGCCTTGTCGATGCGGCGGGCCCGTGTCGAGGCCTGCTTGGCGCCGTCGACGTCGAGCACGATGCGCCGTCGCCGCCCCTGCGGCAGTGCGTCGTAGGCCGCGCGGGCGGTCGGGTCGGCGTCGAGCGCCCGGGCGAGGTCGTCGGGCTCGACGACGACGCGGGGCTCGGTGTCGAGCGCGAGCTCGACCTCCACCTCCGCGCCGACCTCGAGGCGCGCGGCCTCCCGGTTCGCCCGGCTGAGGCCCAGCAGGTGGCGGCCGCGCATGATCGCGACGCGGCTGCGCCACGAGTGGCCGTTCACGGTGATGACCACCGGGGGCCGGGCGCCGCCGTCGAGGGCCTCGACGACCTCCGGCGGCACCTCGAGGCCCTGCATCTTCTCCGCCGGCTCGACGACGGCACGAAACCTCATGACCACTCCCTCGCCTTCTCGGGTGGTCCGGGTGAGACGCGGGACACCCGGGACGCACACTGCCGTCACCCGACCTGGTCGATGCGGACCATGTTGCCCGCCGGGTCGCGGAAGGCGCAGTCGCGGACACCCCACGGCTGCTCGGTGGGCTCGGAGACGACCTCGGCGTCGGCGGCCTGGAGCTTCGCGAAGACGCCGTCGAGGTCCTTGGTACCGAGGATGAGGGACTGGTAGGCCCCCTTGGCCATGAGCTCACGGATCGTGCGCCGCTCGTCGTCGGTGATGCCGGGGTCGACGGCGGGCGGGGTGAGGACGAGGCGCGTCTCGGGCTGCGCCGGGGAGACGAAGGTCAGCCAGCGCATCTCGCCCTGGCCGACGTCCTGGACCAGCTCGAAGCCGAGCAGGTCGCGATAGAACCCCAGGGAGGCCTCCGGGTCGGTGTGCGGGAGGAAGGTCGTGTGGATGGTGATGTCGATGTCGCTCATGGAAGTCACGCTAGGTGCGCGCCCCCGTCGGCCGCTTCTCGATTCCTGACCGGTCGGGTCGCCTGCTTCGCGACGCACGACGGCAGCTCCGCCCCCGCCGAACGGGCCCGCCGGGCGTACTCGCTGGGCGACATCCCCACCAGCTCCGCGAACCGCGTGCTGAACGTGCCCAGCGACGACGACCCCACCTCGAAGCACACCTCCGTGACGCTGAGGTCCCCGCGTCGCAGCAGCGCCATCGCACGCTCGATCCGCCGCGTCATGAGGTAGCTGTACGGCGACTCCCCGAACGCCTGCTTGAACTGGCGGCTCAGGTGCCCGGCCGACATGTGCACGCCGCGGGCCAGCGCCTCCACGTCCAGCGGCTGCGCGAACTCCCGGTCCATCCGGTCGCGCACGCGCCGCAGCAGCGCGAGGTCGCGCAGCCGGTCGGCGTCGGTGCTGGTCACGGGTGCGATGCTTCCACGAGCCGCGGGCGCCCGCGCGGCGTCAGCGGCCGCCCGCTGCGGGACCGGCCACCCGGGCGTGCAGGTGCATGTCGTGCCAGCCGTCGAGGTGGCGCACGGACTGGCGCAGCACGCCCTCGGCGGCGAAGCCGGCCTTCTGGGCCACACGGCACGACGGCGCGTTGTCGACCGAGTGCACCAGCTCCAGCCGGCGGAACCCGGCGTCGAACGCCCACGTCGCAGCCGCGTCCAGCGCAGCGGGGGCGACCCCGCGCCCCCGGGCGGCCGGGGCCGTCCAGTAGGCGACGGCGCCCACGCCGTGCGGGTCGAACGTCTTGACGGCCATGCGGCCCAGCACCACCGTGTCGTCGACGGCGTCGGCCACCGCCCAGCTCGCCTCGCGGTCCTCGGCCCAGCCGGCGCGCCAGCCGCCGATGACGTCGCGCGCCTCGTCGTCGGAGTCCAGCACCCGCACGTGCCAGCGCTGGATCGCCGCGTCGGCGTACACGGCGCGGACCGCGGGCGCGTCGTCGTCGCGCCACGGCCGCAGCCGCGCTCCTGCGGCGGGCACGTCGAGGGTGGGTTGCTCCGCGTCGGTGAAGGGCGCGAACGTCACGGGCAGGAGAGAGGGCATGCGTCGATCCTGGCAGCCCGGCCGACGCACGGCCAGGACGTTCCCGCTGGTCGTCGCGCCGGCTCAGCCGTGGTCGTGCGGCGTCGCCGCCCGCCGCGGCCCGTACCCGTCCCCGACCACGCGGCCCACGTGCCCCTTGTCGTCGTGCCCGTCGTCGTGCCCGCCGTCGTGTCCCGACAGCGCCTCCGAGGGCCCGGGCCGGGCGTCGGACCCCGGCCCGACGACGAGGAGCTGGCCCATCATCCCCTCGTCCTCGTGCAGCAGCATGTGGCAGTGGTACATGTACGGCATCGCGTCGTCCGCGTAGTCGTCGAACCGCAGGAGCAGCCGGTACGTGCGGCGCGGCTCCAGGAAGACGGTGTCCTTGCGGCCGGCCAGCTCTGGGGGCGGCGCCTTCCCGTCGACGGCCAGGACCCGGAACTGCACGTCGTGCACGTGGAAGCTGTGCGGCATGGGGACGGTGTTGCGCACCTCCCACACCTCGGTGCTGCCGACGGTGGCGACCTCGTCGACCCGCCCGGAGTCCATCGTCGCGCCGTTGATGGTGCGCTCGGCGAGGTCGAACGTGCGGGTCACGGTCGCCCCCTCCTCGTGGAGGGCGTCGTCGGTGGCGTGCTCCGACGGCCCCCAGGCGGGCTCCGGCGACGGCGCGAGCCGGTCGGCCGCGCGTAGCTCCAGCACGTCGAACGCGTCGTTGCCGCCCATCGCGAACGGGACGGCGACGCCGCCCAGGTCGGCCTCGAAGGAGTGCAGCCGCGTGGTCTCGCCCGGCGCCATCGCGACCACCACCTCGGCGCGCTCCCCCGGCGCCAGGCGCACCCGGTCCAGGCGGACCGGCGCGTCCAGCAGCCCGCCGTCCGTGGCGACCAGGTCCATGTCCCGGTCGGCGAACCCGAGGGCGTACGTGCGCGCCGTCGACCCGTTGACCAGGCGCAGCCGCGCCCGCTCGGTCGTGACGCGCTGGTAGGCGCCCGCGACGCCGTTCGTCACGACCGTGCCGCCCAGGGTGCCCGGCTCGCCGCCGTCGCGGCCGAGGACGAGCTGGCCGTCGTCGTCGAGCACCTTGTCCTGCACGACCACCGGCACGTCGTCGACGCCGTACTCCTGCGGCAGGTCGGCGGCGCGCGACGCGTCGTCGTCGAGCAGGAACAGCCCAGCGAGCCCGCGGTACACCTGTTCCTCCGTCGCGCCGTGCGGGTGCGGGTGGTACCAGAGCGTCGCGGCGGGCTGGTCGATCCGCCAGGTGGGCCGCCAGGTAGCGCCCGGCTCGACGGGCTGGTGCGGGCCGCCGTCCATCGCGGCGGGCAGGTGCATGCCGTGCCAGTGCACGGTGGTGGTCTCCGGCAGATCGTTGGTCACCTCGACGGCGACCTGCTCGCCGCGCTCCGCGCGCAGCGTCGGGCCCAGGTACGGGCCGTCGTAACCCCACGTCGGGGTATCGACGCCGGGCAGCAGCTCGGTTGTGCCCTCCCGGGCAATGAGGCTGAAGGTGCGCACGCCGTCCACCACCCGCGAGGGCGCGAGCGGCGGCACCGGGAGCTCGCGCGTGAACTCCGGCTCGTCGACCGACGTCACGGAGCCGGGGATCGCGCCGCACCCGGCGGCGAGCAGGGCGACGACGGCGGCGAGCGCCGTCGCGCGCAGCACCGCGCGGCGGGTCGGCCGTCGTGGTCGTCGGGTCGTCGTCATCGGGCGCCGCCGCGGGCCTTCTGGACGCCGAGCGCGACGACGCCGGCGAGCGCGCCCCAGCCGGCGTCCATCGCGAGCGCCGGGATCGCCGTCCACGCGGCCGCGCCCTCGCCGCCCAGGCCGACGCCGCCGAACAGCGTCGAGACGAGCAGGGTGACGACGCCGGACGCGAGGCCCGTCATCGTCAGGGTGAGCACCGGCCGGGGCACCCGGCCGAACCCGACGACGCCGATCCACACCACGGCGGTGAGCGCGACGATGCCCAGCGCCCGCGGCGCTCCCGTGCCGCCGAGGCCGGTGAGGCCGGTGAGGCCGGTGAGCGGCCAGAGCAGCGCCATCGACGCGAGCCCCGCCACGAGCGGCCAGGAGATCCCCGCGCGCTCGGGGCGGGCGGGCTGGGGCGGGACGGCGGGCTGGGGGCCGGGCCGGGGCGAGGGCTGCGGGGAGGGCTGGTTCGAGGTCATGCCCCGACGATCCCCGCGCGCCGGGGTCGGCCACATCGGCCCGGGGGCGTCTCCTGCTGTCGCCCCGGGGCGACACCGACCCTGAGCGAACCCTGCCTGCGCCCCGATGTCGAACAGGCAGTTGACACCGTGATGGGGCCTCGCGGAGCCCCATCACGGTGTCAACTGCCTGTTCGGCGCCCTGCGGGGGCGACGCCTAGCCTGGCTGGCATGACCTCGTCCGCGACGGCGCCGCCGAGCCCGTGGGTGACCGACGTGGTCCTCGCGCTGGCGTCGACGCTCGTCGTGGCGGTGGTCATCGCGGCGGACCCGGCGGGCGACGGCGACGCGGGCCCGGCCGCGTACGCGTTCGCGGCGGGGCTGGGCGCGCTGGTGCTGCTGCGCCGGTTCGCGCCGCGCACGATGCTCGTGCTCACGTTCCTGGGCGTGTGCGCCTACTACGCGCTCGGCCTGGCGCCGGTCGGCATGGTGCTGCCCGCGGTGGCGGCGCTGTACTCGGCGGCGGAGCGAGGGCGCACCGGGTGGGCGGTGGCCACCGGCGGGGTCCTCGTCGTGGTCGCGACGTACTTCCGCGTGACCGACGAGGACGTCGAGCCCGCCGCCGCGCTCACCGCCTACGACCTCGTCACCAACGTGGCGCTCACGGCGGCGGCCGTCGCGCTCGGCGTCGCCGTCCGGCTGGCGCGCGAGGCCCGCGAGCGCACCGCGCTGGTCCGCGAGCTCACGGCGGAGCAGGAGGCGCACGCCGCGCAGGAGCGGCTGCAGGCCGAGCGGCTGCGGATCGCGCGCGACCTGCACGACACCGTCGGCCACCACCTGTCGGTCGTCGCGCTGCACGCCGGTGTCGCGGACGAGGCGGTCGGGCGGGACGACGACGCGGCGCGCGGCGCGCTCGCCCGCGTCCGGGAGGCGGCGTCGGGCACCCTCGACGAGCTGCGGGCCACGGTGAAGGTGCTGCGCGAGCCCGCACCCGACGCCGCGCCGCGCGGGGCCCTCGGCCTGGCGGGTCTCGACGGTCTCGTCGCGCCGGTGCGGGCGGCCGGCGTCGACGTCGAGGTGGTCGACGCCGTCGCGCCCGGGGCGCTGAGCGACGCGATCGACGCCGCCGCGTACCGCATCGCCCAGGAGGCGCTGACGAACGTGCTGCGCCACGCGCGCGCCCGGCACGTGCGGGTCGAGGCGCGCGTCGACGACGGGCACCTGCGCCTGGCGGTGACGGACGACGGCCGCGGGTCCGGCGCAGCCCCCGGCACCGGGGCCGGCCTGGCCGGGATGCGCGAGCGCGCGGGGCTGCTGGGCGGCACGCTCACCGCGGGCGACGCGCCGGGCGGCGGGTTCGCCGTCGTCGCCGACCTGCCGGCGACGCTGCCCCGCTGAGCACAGCCGCTCGCCGCGGCAGTTCGTGCTCGGCGCGGCACCTCGAGCTGCCGCGCCGAGCGCGAACTGCCGGTCCGACGGGGCCGACCGGCCAGACTGGAGCCATGATCCGGGTGGTGCTGGTCGACGATCAGGAGCTGGTGCGCGCCGGGCTGCGTCCGCTGGCGGAGCTCGACGGCGACATCACGGTGGTCGGCGAGGCGGCCGACGGGCGCGCCGGGCTGGCGCGGGTGCGCGAGCTGCGGCCCGACGTCGTGCTCATGGACGTGCGGATGCCCGGCCTGGACGGCATCGAGGCCACCCGCGCCGTCGTCGCCGACCCGGCGCTGCGGGACGTGCGCGTCCTGGTGCTCACGACGTTCGACGAGGACGAGCACGTGGTCGAGGCCGTCCGCGCCGGTGCGGCGGGCTACCTGCTCAAGGACGTCTCCCCCGGCGACCTGCGCGCCGCGATCCGCACCGTCGCCGCCGGCGGCTCCCTGCTGTCCCCCGCGGTCACGGCGACCGTGCTGCGGGCGGTCGCGGCGTCGCCCCGGCGGCTCGACGACGGCCTCCTCGCCCGCCTCACCGAGCGCGAGCGCGAGGTGCTCGAGGGCGTCGGGCGCGGGCTGACCAACGACGAGATCGCCCGCGAGCTGTACCTCAGCCCCGCGACGGCGCGCACGTACGTCAGCCGGCTGCTCGCCCGGCTGGACGCCCGTGACCGCGCCGCGCTCGTCGTGCTGGCCTACGAGACCGGGCTGGTCACGCCGGGGCGGTAGGGCTCGGCCACGCTCAGACCAGGCCGAGCTCCCGCGCCCGCACCCCCGCCTGGAACCTCGAGGTGGCGCCGAGCGCGGCCAGCAGCTCGGCGACGCGGCGGCGGTACGTGCGCACGCCCATCCCCATGGCACGCGCCGCGGTCTCGTCCTTGACACCCTGCCCGAGCAGGTCCAGCACCTGGGGCGCGATGGCGCGGATCTCGGCGATGCGGGCGTCGAAGACCTCGAGGTCGACGGCGGACCGCCACACCGCCTCGAACAGCGACGCCACCCCCTGCACCGCCTCCGGCTGCGTGACGACGCCGTAGCTGCGGCGCCCCGCCCGGACGTCACCGGCGAGGACCGCCAGCCGGCGGTCGAAGAGGATCGTCTCGTTGACCTCCTCGGTGGTGATGCGGACGTGCGCGCCGTGCTCGTCCCGGGCGCGGACCAGTCCGCGGGCGGCCACCGGGTCGAGGAGCACGCCCGGCCGGAAGACCTTGCGCAGGCGCAGGTCGTCCTGGCGGTGCGGCGGGACGGCCTCCTGCGGGCCGTGCGTGACGACCCACGTGCCCAGGTCGTTCGCGGCGCACGAGATCTCGGTGGCGTGCGCGAACAGGTGCGCCGTGCGGGCGAGCAGCTCCTCGTCGCCCTGCACGACGGTGACGGCCTCTCCGGTTTGCATTTCTCGATCCTGCACCCGGTGGCAGGGTGCTGCCAGGGTCGGCAACAAGCTGCCATCCGCGTGATCCTCGCCGGGCCCCCGCGGAGGCTGGACGACATGACGACCTCCACGACCACCACCCCCACCGCCGCTCCCGACGCCGCCGCGGCCGGCACCTGGCAGCTCGGCGACCGCACCGTCCACCGGCTCGGCTTCGGTGCGATGCGGACCACGGGCATGCCGTGGGACGAGGCGCCCCGCGACCGCCGCGAGGCGATCTCGGTGCTGCGCCGCGCCGTCGAGCTCGGGGTGAACCACGTCGACACCGCCGCCTTCTACTTCGTCCCCCGGCGCTCCGCGAACGAGCTGATCAGCACCGCCCTCCAGCCCTACGACGAGGACCTCGTCATCACCACCAAGGTGGGGCCGAGCCGCCCGCGCGACGGCGGCTTCGAGTTCGAGCCGTACGCGCGGCCCGACCAGCTGCGCGGGCAGGTCGAGGAGAACCTCCGCCAGCTCGGCCTGGACCGGCTGGACGTCGTGAACCTGCGCTGGGGCGTCGGACTGGAACCCGCGGGCGGGTCGGTGGCCGAGCACGTGGGTGCCCTGGCCGACCTGCGCGACGCCGGGCTCGTGCGGCACGTCGGGCTGTCCAACGTCTCGGTCGAACAGCTCGACGAGGCGCTGGAGATCACCCCCGTCGTCTGCGTGCAGAACCGGTACGGCCTCACCGAGCGGGACGACGACGGCCTGCTCGCCCGGTGCGGCGAGCTCGGCATCGCGTTCGTGCCGTTCTTCTCCATGGGAGCGGCGGTGCCCGGGGCGGTCCCCGGCGGCACCGCGGACGAGACCGGCGCCGCGCGGGTGGCCGCCGTCGCCGCGAAGCACGGCGCGACGCCGGCCCAGGTGCGGCTGGCATGGACCCTGCACCGCGGGTCGCACGTGCTCGCCATCCCCGGCACCGGCGACCTGGAGCACCTGGAGCAGAACGTCGCCGCCGCGGCGCTCCGGCTGACCGACGACGACCTCGCCACGCTCGACGGGATCGCCCCGCCGGCGGACCGCGCGAGCTGACGCGGTCCGCCGGCGGCGACGTCTGTCCGCTACGACGTCTGCCCGCTGCGACCGTCCCGAGCCGATGGCCTGGTGCGCCGGTAGATCACCAGACCCGCTCCGGTGAGGAGGAGCGAGAGCAGCACGAACGGCAGGAGGTCCGCGCCCGTCCGCGGCAACGACGGCCCCTGGGGCTCGGCCGGCGCTGGCCCCGGCGGCTGCTCGTCCGGCGCGGGCGGGGGCGTGACCTCGTCACCGGGCGGTGCCGGGTTGACCGTGCAGTCGGGGTTGTCGTCCGTGCACGTCTCCGGCGGGTCCTGGCCCGGGTCGAGCAGGAAGTTGCCCAGGCTGTTGTCGCCCCGCTCCCCGTCCGGCAGCACGGTGACCTGGTAGGTCACCGTGACGGTGGCGGCAGCCGGGACCTCTCCCACGATGACGATCCGGTCGGCGTTGAAGGAGGCCGCGACGGTGTCGTCCGGGTCGACGACGATCGAGTCCGCCACGAACTCCGTATCGTCCAGCACGCCCGACAGGTCGTCGACCCGGTCCACCGTGGCCGGGGCCGTCCCGGTGTTCTGGAAGGTCAGCGTGTAGGTGACGGTGTCGCCGGCGGCCACGGCGGTGCCGGACTCCGGGTCGACGGACTTGCTGTCGACGAGCTCGGGCACGGGGTTGATCGTGCAGTCCGGGTTGTCGTCCGTGCACTCGTCCGGCGGGTCCTGACCCGGGTCGAGCAGGAAGTTGCCGAGCGTGTTGTCCCCCCGCTCGCCGTCCGGCAGCACGGTGACCTGATACGTGACGGTCACGGTCGCCCCCGCGGGCACGGATCCGGTGATCGCGATCTGCGAGGCGTCGGCGTCGAACGCCGCGTCCACTCCCGCGTCGTCGGGGTCGACCGCCAGGCTGTCGTCGACGAACGACGCATCGTCTAGCACGCCGGACAGGTCATCGACCCTGTCCACCGTCGCGGGCGCCGCACCCGTGTTCTCGAAGGTCAGCGTGTACGTGACCGTGTCCCCGGCCACGACCGCGGTCCCTGACTCGGGATCGACGGACTTCGAGTCCACCAGCTCAGGCACCGGGTTGACCGTGCAGTCCGGGTTGTCGTCGGTGCACTCGTCCGGCGGGTCCTCACCCGGGTCGAGCAGGAAGTTCCCCAGGCTGTTGTCCCCCCGCTCCCCGTCCGGCAGCACGGTGACCTGGTAGGTCACCGTGACGGTCTCGCCGGCCGGCACCGAGCCGCTGACGGCCAGCTGGTCACCCTCGAGAGTCGCGTCGAGACCGCCATCCGGGTCCACCACGATCGACCCGGTCACGAACTCCGCGTCGTCCAGCACGCCCGACAGGTCGTCCACCCGGTCCACCGTGGCCGGCGCCGCGCCCGTGTTCTGGAAGGTCAGGGTGTAGGTGACGGTGTCGCCGGCCGCGACGGTGGTCCCCGACTCGGGGTCGACGGACTTCGAGTCCACCAACTCAGGCACGGGGTTGACCGTGCAGTCCGGGTTGTCGTCGGTGCACTCCTCCGGCGGATCCTCACCCGGATCCAGCAGGAAGTTGCCCAGGCTGTTGTCGCCGCGCTCGCCATCGGGCAGGACCGTGACCTGATAGGTGACCGTGACGGTCGATCCGGCAGGCACCGAACCCGAGATGGCCAGCTGGTCGCCCTCGAGGGTCGTGTCCAGACCACCGTCGGGATCGACGACGATCGAGTCCGCGACGAACTCCGCGTCGTCCAGCACCCCGGACAGGTCATCGACCCGGTCCACCGTCGCCGGCGCGGTCCCCGTGTTCTCGAACGTCAGCGTGTACGTCAGGCTCTGCCCCGCGCTGACCGCCGTCCCGGACTCCGGGTCCACCGACTTGCCATCGACCAGCTCCGGCACGGGATTGACCGTGCAGTCGGGGTCATCAGGGGCGCACTCCTCCGGCGGATCCTGACCGGGATCGAGCAGGAAGTTCGCCAGGCTGTTGTCCCCGCGCTCGCCATCAGGGAGCACCGTCACCTCGTAGGTGACCGTGACCGTCGAACCCGCCGGGACAGAGCCGCTGACGGCGATCTGTGAGGCGTCGGCGTCGAACGCCGCATCGACCCCCGCGTCATCGGGATCGACGGCGAGCGAACCCTCGACGAGCTCGGCGTCGTCGAGCACTCCCGTGAGGTCGTCGACCCGGTCCACAGTGGCCGGCGCCGTCCCCGTGTTCTCGAAAGTCAGCATGTAGGTGACCGTGTCCCCCGCCGCGACGGCGGTCCCCGACTCCGGGTCCACGGACTTCGAGTCCACCAGCTCCGGCACCGGGTTCACCGTGCAGTCCGGGTTGTCGTCCGCGCACTCGTCCGGCGGATCCTCACCCGGATCCAGGAGGAAGTTCCCCAGGCTGTTGTCGCCCCGCTCACCGTCCGGGAGCACCGTCACCTGGTACGTGACCGTGACGGTCGATCCCGCCGGGACCGACCCCATGATCGACAGCTGGTCACCGTCGCGGTTTGCCTCCAGGCCGCCCTCCGGGTCCACCACGATCGACCCGGTCACGAACTCCGCGTCGTCCAGCACCCCCGACAGGTCGTCCACCCGGTCCACCGTGGCCGGAGCGGTGCCGGTGTTCTCGAAGGTCAGGGTGTAGGTGACCGTGTCACCGGCGGCGACGGCTGTGCCGGAATCCGGGTCGACCGACTTGCTGTCGACGAGCTCGGGCACAGGGTTGACCGTGCAGTCCGGGTTGTCGTCCGCGCACTCGTCCGGCGGATCCTCACCCGGATCGAGGAGAAAGTTCCCCAGGCTGTTGTCGCCCCGCTCACCGTCCGGCAGCACCGTCATCTGGTACGTGACTGTGACGGTGGCACCGGCCGGCACGGAGCCAGTGATCGCCAGCTGGTCGCCGTCCAACACAGCGTCAAGCGCGCCATCCGGGTCCACCACGATCGAGTCCGCCACGAACTCCGCGTCGTCCAGCACCCCGGACAGGTCGTCGACCCGGTCTACCGAGGCGGGAGCTGCGCCCGTGTTCTGGAACGTCAGCGTGTAGGTGACGGTGTCGCCAGCCGCGACCGCGGTACCGGACTCCGGATCGACGGACTTCGAGTCCACGAGCTCCGGCACGGGGTTGATCGTGCAGTCCGGGTTGTCGTCCGTGCACTCGTCCGGCGGATCCTGACCCGGGTCCAGGAGGAAGTTGCCCAGGCTGTTGTCACCTCGATCGCCGTCGGGCAGCACCGTCACCTGGTACGTGACTGTGACGGTGGCTCCAGCAGGCACGGTTCCGGTGATCGCGATCTGCGAGGCGTCCGCGTCGAACGCCGCATCGACCCCTGCGTCATCCGGATCGACCGCCAGGGACCCGTCCACGAACGACGCGTCGTCCAGCACCCCCGACAGGTCGTCGACCCGGTCCACCGTGGCCGGGGCCGTCCCGGTGTTTTCGAACGTCAGCGTGTAGGTGACCGTGTCACCGGCGGCCACCACCGTGCCGGACCCCGGGTCGACGGACTTCGAGTCCACCAGCTCCGGCACGGGGTTAACCGTGCAGTCCGGGTTGTCGTCCGCGCACTCGTCCGGCGGGTCCTGACTCGGGTCGAGCAGGAAGTTGCCCAGGCTGTTGTCGCCCCGCTCGCCGTCCGGCAGCACGGTGACCTGATACGTGACGGTCACGGTCGCCCCCGCGGGCACGGATCCGGTGATCGCGATCTGCGAGGCGTCGGCGTCGAACGCCGCAGCGACGCCCGCATCGCCGGGATCGACCACCAGTGAACCATCGACGAACGAGGCATCGTCCAGCACACCCGTCAGGTCGTCGACACGGTCCACCGTCGCGGGAGCCTGCCCGGTGTTCTCGAACGTGAGCGTGTAAGTGACAGTGTCACCGGCCGCGACGGCGGTCCCGGACTCCGGGTCGACCGACTTGCTGTCAACGAGCTCGGGCACCGGGTTGACCGTGCAGTCCGGGTTGTCGTCCGCGCACTCCTCCGGCGGATCCTCACCCGGATCCAGGAGGAAGTTCCCCAGGCTGTTGTCGCCCCGCTCACCGTCGGGCAGCACCGTCACCTGATACGTCACCGTGACGGTGCCACCAGCCGGCACGGATCCGGTGATCGTCAGCTGCACTCCGTCCAGCGCGGCATCGAGCCCACCGTCCGGCTCCACCACGATCGAGCCCGCCACGAGCTCCGCGTCGTCCAGCACCCCGGACAAGTCGTCGACCCGATCCACGGTGGCAGGCGCGGTCCCGGTGTTCTCGAAGGTCAGCGTGTACGTGACCGTGTCACCGGCCGCCACAGCGGTCCCCGACTCCGGGTCCACGGACTTCGAGTCCACCAGCTCCGGGATGGGCGTCACGGTGCAGTCGGGCAGGTCGGGGTCGGCCGGGTCGCAGTCCGGGTCCGGCGGCGGGTCCTGGCCGGGGTCGAGCAGGAAGTTGGCGGCGACGTTGTCGCCCCGGTCGCCGTCGTCCCTGATCGTGACCTGGTAGGTGACGGTCACCTCGTCGCCGGCGGGTACGGACCCGGTGATCGCGATCTGCGCGCCGTCGCGTGCGGCGGTGAGGTCGTCGCTGGAGGCCTCGGGCTCGCTGGTCACGTCGGCGTCGTCGAGCACGTGCGTGAGGTCGTCGACCTGGTCGACGTCGGCGGGGGCGGTGCCGTCGTTGGCGAAGTGCAGGGTGTACGTCAGCACCGAGCCGGCCGCGGCGGGCGCGGGGTCGGCCGAGACCTCCTTCCACGACGTGAGGTGCGCGGCGGGGACGGACGTGCCGGAGCAGGCCTCGGCCTGGTCCGCGGCCTGATCCTCGGGGACGCACGCCTGGTTCACGAGATGGGCGTCGCCGCCCTCGCCCGTGAAGGTCACGGAGTACGTCAGCGTCACCGTCTCGCCGGCGGCGAGCGGGCCGGACCAGGTGAGCTCCGGTTCCTCGTACGACAGCGTGCCGACGTCCGGGTCGGCGACGGCGTCGTCGTTGTACGTGGCGTCGTCCAGCACGTCGCTCAGGTCGTCCGTGACGGACGCGGGCGCGGTGTCCGTGTAGTCGACGCCGCTGACGTTCTCCACCTCGACCGTGTACGTGACCACGCCGCCGGTGGTCGGGAGCTCGGTGGTGTCCACGGACTTCGTGACGGCGAGGGCCGGCAGCTCGAACTCCGCCGGCGCGCACGGTTCGCCCGTGTCGGGGTCGACGCCGTCGTCGGTCGGCGGGTCGCAGGCCGGCGGCTGCGGGTCGTCCGGGTTCTCGGGCTCCCAGGCGACGTTGCGCACCTGGCGGTCGCCGCCGGCGGTGAGGGTGACGGTGTACGTCAGCGTGACGGTGTCGCCCACGGGGAGCGGACCGGACCATCGCAGCATCGGGTCGTCGAACGTCGGGTCGTCGCCGACGTCGGACGTCGCGTCGTCGTTGTACGTGGCGTCGTCGAGCACGCCGCTCAGGTCGTCCATGACGACGGCGGGGTCGTCCGCGGTGTAGTCCCCGTTGCCGTTGTTGGTGGCGCTGACGGTGTAGGTGACGGTGTCCCCGACGCGCGTGTCGGCGTCGGCGTCGGAGGACTTCTCGATGTCCAGCTCCGGGGTGCTGAAGAACTCCACCTCGGCGCAGTCGGGATCGAGGATGCCGACCTGGTCGGAGATGTTCTCCGCGCAGTTGGCGTACGTCTTCGGGGACGGGTCGGCGCCGGTCGGCGTGTCCGACGTGACGTCGACGGTGATCGTGCACGACTCCTCGCCCTCGGCCAGGGACCCGTCCGTCACCGCGATGGTGCTGCCCCCGGGGCTGGCGACGGTGGTCGCGTCGCAGGTCCCGCCGGTGTTGGTCGGGTCCGCGAGGACCAAGCCGTCCGGCAGCGTGTCCGTGAAGGCCCATCCGTCCTTCGGGCCGAGCTCGGACGTGTTGGTCACGGTGAGCGTGAGGGTCGACGTCCCGCCGACCGGGACCGAGGCCGGCGCGAACGACTTGTCGAGCTGCGGCGTCACGTCGAGCAGGCGGATGTTGTCGAACGCGAAGTCGTTCCCCACGCCCGTCCCCGTGGCGTTGCGCATCACGATCCCGAGGTCCGTGCCGGCGGGGACGAGCTGGGACCCGTTCGCGATGAAGGTGCCCGCCCGGACGAACAGCCCGCCGGTGCCCCAGCCCCCGCTGTCCGGCAGGGTCGGCGACGTGTACGACCCCGCGCTCGGGTCGGTGCACGCGCTGATCGGGGCGTCCTGCGTGGGGTGCTCCACCCCGTCATAGGTGAGGAAGAAGTTCAGCCGCGAGACGTTGTTCCCGCCCTGGAACGTGCAGGACAGCTCGGCGACGTCCACGGAGAACGTGAGGAACCGGTTCTGCGGCAGGGTGCCGACGTCCCCGGCGCTCTGCGACCGCAGCGCGACCGAGTTCGCGGGCGGGTTGATCGTGTTCGTGAACGCCGTGAGCGCGCGGTTGGCCTGCGTGGTCGCGTCCGAACCGTTCGCGGGGTTGTCGTCCGTACCCCCGGGCACCCCGGCCTGGACCTGACCGAGCACGTCGGCGAGCCGGCGCGTGTTGTCCCGTGGATACGCCTGGGTCGACCCGTTGGGGCACGGCGACTCCGCCACCGAGTAGCTCAGGATCGTGCCGTTGCAGTCGGTCTGCTCCAGCCACGGGTACTCGGCGGTGTAGGTCACGCCGTCCGTCCCGGGATATTCCTCGAGCCCCTCCGCGGTCCCGACCGCGCCGTTCTCGAACGTCTCGAGGAAGACCTCCGTCGGGTCGGACGGGACTCCGGGGTTGCCCGGCGCCGCCGCCAGCGGTCCCGCCGCCTGCGCGGGTCCTGCGGCTGCGGCCGCCGGCGACGCCTGGGCGGGCGAGGCGGCCGCGACGCCACCCACGGCCGCCACGGGGGAGGCCACGAGGGCCAGGCTCACGGTCGCGGCGACGCGCCGCCGACGAGCTTGCCTCGGTCGTGCCCGCTCCGGGAATCGCATGTCTGCCCCTCTACAGATCGTGAACACGGCCGTTCCCATCCGTAACACGCCCCGCCACGATGCGCAGAGGCAACCGACGCCCAAAAGCCCTCGTCAACGCCGTTTCGGGCCCTTCCCGAGCCCGCTCGTCAGGGCCTCCGGTGCACGGCGTCGACCGAGAAACCCGCGGAACCACGCCGTTTCCCGCCACTTGAGACGGGCTGTTGACCCGGGCGCTCGACGCCCGTAGGGTCGCCCGAAACGCGTCAGCAAATTGCAGCAACGTTGCTTGCAGGTGGTGTGCCGACGGTGCACTGCGCTTCTCCCGACGACGAGAGGAAGCTCATGTCCCACCCCGCAGTCACCCGGCGACGCCGATCGGTAGCCCAGGTCTGGAACCACGCCACCCGTCCGCGACGCGGGGCCCGTCGGCTCCTCCTCGCCCCGCTCGTCGGGGTCCTGCTCCTGGGCCTGGTGCCCTCCGTGGGGACCGCCGTCCCCGCACCGACGCCCCCGGGCGCCACGCAGGCCACGGCCGAGGCCGAGCCGGCGACGATGCTCGGCGGCGACCCGCGCCAGGACTCGATCTACTTCGCGATGACCGCCCGGTTCAACGACGGCGACCCGTCCAACAACCGCGGGGGGAACCAGCACGAGAAGTCGGGCAACGCCGCCGGCGACGACCCGATGTTCCGGGGAGACTTCCAGGGCCTGGCGGAGAAGCTGGACTACATCAAGGGGCTCGGCTTCTCGGCGATCTGGATCACGCCCGTGGTGATGAACCGGTCCGACTACGACTACCACGGCTATCACGGCTACGACTTCTACCGGATCGACCCTCGGCTCGAGTCCGACGGGGTCTCCTACCAGCAGCTCATCGACCGCGCCCACGCCAAGGGCATCAAGATCTACCAGGACGTGGTCTACAACCACAGCTCGCGGTGGGGCGCCAAGGGCCTGTTCACCCCGACGGCGTACGGCGTGCAGGACAAGGACTGGGGCGACTACTACGACGACCCGGTCGCGGGCAAGGAGTACGACCCGCTGGACGAGGACGCGAACGGCAACCCGTACAACGGCGACCGGTGGTCCACCACGGAGCCCGCGGACAACACCTGCAAGAACTGGGGTGCGCCCGCAGGCACCGGCGCCGACGGCAAGAAGATCTACCAGTGCCAGTGGCCGAACCCCACCTCGGGCATGTTCCCCTCGGACCTCTACCACCAGTGCTGGATCGGCAACTGGGAGGGCGAGGACGCGCGCAGCTGCTGGATCCACGAGGACCTCGCCGACTTCGACACCGAGAACGCGAAGGTCCAGGAGTACCTGATCGACGCCTACAACACGTACATCGACATGGGCGTCGACGGTTTCCGTATCGACACCGCCGTCCACATCCCCCGCACGACCTGGAACCGCCGGTTCCTGCCCGCCATCCACGACAAGCTCGTGGAGAAGTACGGCACGGAGAAGGCGGACGACTTCTACGTCTTCGGCGAGGTCGCGGCGTTCGTCAACGACAAGTGGAACCGCGGCTCGGTGAACCACTCGGCGCAGTTCTTCACCTGGAAGGAGCGCAAGGAGTACAGCGCCGACGACACCGAGGCCGCCGCCGAGATGTACGAGTACGAGCAGGCCCAGGGTCCGTCGAACCAGCCCACGAGCGACAACGCGTTCCTCGACGGCAACGCCTACCACGCCCCCGACCGCACCAAGTTCTCCGGCATGAACATCATCGACATGCGCATGCACATGAACTTCTCCGACGCCGTCAACGCGTTCCAGAACGGCAAGGACTCCGACGACTCCGTCAACGACGCCACCTACAACGCCGTGTACGTCGACAGCCACGACTACGGTCCCAACAAGTCGTCCACCCGCTACACCGGTGGCACCGACGCATGGGCCGAGAACATGTCGCTGATGTGGACGTTCCGCGGCATCCCCACCCTGTTCTACGGGTCGGAGATCGAGTTCCAGAAGGGCGAGAAGATCGACTGCGGCCCCACCTGCCCCCTGGCCACGACCGGGCGGGCGTACTTCGGCGACCACCTCGCCGGCACGGTGAAGGCGTCCGAGTTCGGTGTCGTCGACGAGGCGACCGGCGCCGTCGCCACGACGCTCGACAAGCCGCTGGTGAAGCACGTCCAGCGACTCAACCAGATCCGCCGTGCCGTCCCCGCGCTGCAGTCCGGCCAGTACTCCACCGACGGGGTCGACGGCTCGATGGCGTACAAGCGGCGCTTCACCTCCGGCGCGACGGACAGCTTCGTGCTCGTCACCGTGTCCGGCAAGGCGTCCTTCTCCGGCATCCCGGACGGGACGTACACCGACGCCGTCTCCGGGGACACCACGACCGTCACCGACGGCACCCTCACGATCGCCGCACCGGGCAAGGGCAACCTGCGCGCGTACGTCCTCGACCTGCCCGGCAACCCCGCGCCCGGCAAGGTCGGCGCCGACGGCCCGTACCTCCGGTAGCTCGGGTCGCTCGGCTCATCCCTCCAGCAGCCCGCTCCCACCCTGTCCACACCTCCGTCCGGAAGGACCCGTCCGTCATGCGCACCCTCAAGGCAGTCCCCGTCGCGGCCTGCTGCCTCGGAGCCACCTGTCTCGTGGCCTCCGCCCCGGCCACGGCGACGCCCCTGGACGACGCCGCTCCCCCGCCGGCCGCCGAGCAGGGCCCGTACTACGTCACCAACCCCGGCGACCAGGTCGGCGAGGCCGCCGACATCGTGGTCGACGGCGACGCCTCCGAGTGGTCGCCCCAGGCCGTGGTCGCCCAGGGCGTGGCGAACGACGACCCGCGCATCTTCCGCGGCAGCCACGAGGGACCCGTCTACGACCTGTACTCGCTGTCGGCGGCATGGGACGACGCGAACCTCTACCTGATGTGGCAGATCACGAACGTCACCGACGTCGTCGACCCCGGCCAGACCTACCCGGTCAGCGACAACGGCAAGCCGTACGCGGGCGACATCCCGATGTCGGTCGCCCTGGACGTCGACCCGGAGGTCGCCGCCGACGGCCTGGTCGACGGCACGAAGAAGGGCGTGTGGGGCATCAAGAGCACCTACGCCCCGACCCAGGGCGTGGACCGCCTGGTGATGTTCTCCGCCAAGCCGGGGGTCGGCAAGCCGTCGCTCTTCCTCCCCAACGCCTCCGGCTCCTTCGACTACGAGGAGGAGAACGTGCTCGGGTTCGCGAAGGCGGGCATCGAGCTCGAGCACGCCGACGGGCTCGTGACCGAGGGCGTCCTCGGGATCGACGACAACGGGGGCTCCGGCTACGCCCCGGAGGACCTGCTCGACGAGGACCTCTACGAGGACCTCGCCGCGGCGGGGCACGACGCCGCGCAGGACACCACGTACGAGATGAAGATCCCGCTGAAGGCCCTCGGGACGACGTCCGACGCCCTCACGACCGACGGCATCGGCGTCCTGCTGACCGCCACGTTCGGCGAGTCGGCCATCGGGTCGTTGCCGCAGGACCCGGTCGTGCTCGACCACGCCACCGAGCCGTACTCCGCCGACACCTCCACGTCCGCGGAGAAGGAGGACGCCGACGCGTTCTCCGTCCCCCTCGCGCGCATCGGGCACGAGTAGCGCGACCTGCCGGCCGCGAGGCCGTCACCTGGTTCTCCGGCAGCACCGGCCGGCCGTCACGGCCCGGCTGCCGGGGTGTGTGAAGACAGCAGTGCCGTACGCCCGCAGCCCGCGGGCGTGCATCGTCAGCGGCACGCCGCCCACCGTGCGAGGTCGGCGGCGTACCGCACTTCGAAGGAGAAGCAATGACGCGCACCCACGACAGCGACTGTTGGTCCTCGACCCCGGCCGATCCCTCGCCACCACCCAGCCGAACCTGGCCGCGACGGCTCGGTGCAGCGGCGGCGTCCTTGGCCGTCGCCCTGGGGACGGCCGTCGCGGCCCTCGTCCCTGCGGCGGCCCCCGCCGCCGCCTCCCCGGGGACGCCGACGCCCGTCGTCGACTCCCCGAACGGGCGGGGCGACGTCATCCTCAACCTGTTCCAGTGGACCTGGGACTCGGTCGCCGACGAGTGCACCAGCACCATCGGCCCCGCAGGGTTCGGCTACGTCCAGGTCTCCCCGCCGCAGGAGCACATCCAGGGCACCGCGTGGTGGACCTCCTACCAGCCGGTGAGCTACAAGATCGAGTCCAAGCTCGGTAGCCGCGCCGAGTTCCAGCGCATGGTGAGCACCTGCAAGGAGGCCGGCGTCGGCGTCATCGCGGACGCCGTCATCAACCACATGTCCGGTGCCGACACCGGCTCGGGCACGGGCACCGGAGGCACCGGCTACTCGGTCGACAGCTTCCCGGGCGTGCCCTTCGGGTACGCCGACTTCAACGACTGCCGGTCCAACATCTCCAACTACGGCGACCGCGGCAACGTGCAGAACTGTCGCCTCGTCTCGCTGCAGGACCTGCGCACCGGCTCCGACTACGTGCGGGGCAAGATCGCGGACTACCTGAACGACCTCATCGGCATGGGCGTGTCCGGCTTCCGCATCGACGCCGCGAAGCACATCCCGGCGAACGACCTCGCCGCCATCAAGGCCAGGCTCAGCAACCCGAACATCTACTGGGTCCAGGAGGTCATCGGCGCCTCCGGCGAACCGATCCAGCCGTCGGAGTACCTCGGCTCCGGGGACTCCCACGAGTTCTTCTACGCCCGCGACCTCAAGTCCAGGTTCGACGGACAGATCAAGGACCTGCGCTCGATCGGCGACAACAAGCTCCCGTCCGACCGCGCCGGGGTCTTCGTCGACAACCACGACACCGAACGCAACGGCGAGACCATGAACTACAAGTGGGGCGCCAAGTACGTCCTGGCGAACGCGTTCATGCTCTCCTGGCCCTACGGCTCGCCCAGCGTCTACTCCGGCTACACGTGGGACGACAAGGACGCCGGCGCCCCGGGCGCCTCCGGCACCTCAGTCCCCGACGCGAGTTGCTCGAACGCCGCCTGGACCTGCACCCAGCGGTGGACGGAGGTCGCCGGCATGGTCGGCTTCCACAACGCGGTCGCCGGCACGGCCGTGACGAACTGGTGGGACGACGGCGGCAACCACATCGCCTACGGGCGTGGCGACAAGGGCTACGTCACGATCAACAACACGGGCGGCGCCGTCACCCGCACCTACCAGACCTCGCTCCCCGCCGGTACGTACTGCGACGTCGTCGCCGCCAAGGACTGCAGCAGGACCTACACCGTCTCCGCGGCGGGCACCTTCACCGCGACGGTGCCTGCGTACGGCGCGCTCGCCCTGCACGTCGGCGCGAGGACCGACGGAGGCGGCGGCGACCCCGGTCCCGTCGATCCTCCCGACGGCCAGGGCGAAGCGTCGTTCGCGGTGACCGCCAGCACGTCGTGGGGCCAGGCGGTCTACGTCGTGGGCAACCTCCCCGCGCTGGGCTCCTGGGCACCGGCGAACGGGGTGCCCCTGTCCTCGGCGACGTACCCGGTGTGGAGCGCGACCCTCGATCTCCCTGCCGGAACGTCCTTCGAGTACAAGTACGTCAAGCGGGACGACCACGGGACCGTCGTCTGGGAGAGCGGCGCCAACCGCACCGCGACGGTGGCGTCCGACGGGACGGTCACGCTGGCGGACACCTGGCGACAGTGACCATCGCCGACGCGGCCCCGCACCACCGGCGGGTGCGGGGCCCCGTCGGCCGATCACGTCCCTCCGACATGGCGGACTGGACAGTTGCAGCAATTCTCTGAAACCTTGCTCGAGTCGACGATGTCGTCAGACCTGACGTCGTCGGTGCGGTTTTCCGCAGTGCACGACGCCCCGGCATCGCAGCCGGGGTGACGGCGGGCCCCTCGGGACCCGCTCGAACACGAAGGAGACAGCAAGCAATGAAGCACGCAGAAGCAACGACCCACCGCACCCGAGGCCGCAAGGTCGGGCGCGTGGTCGCCGCCACGGCGGCGGCGGGCCTCGCCGCCGCAGGGCTGGTCACGACCGCGACCTCCGCGAGCTCCGAGCCGTCACCGGCCGAGCCTGCCGCGGCAGAGCCCGTCGCGGCCGAGCCGGCCGCAGCGGCCGACGGCGTCGCGCACGGCGACGTCATCCTCAACATGTTCCAGTGGACGTGGACGTCCGTCGCCGAGGAGTGCACCAGCACGATCGGTCCGGCCGGGATCGACGCAGTCCAGGTGTCGCCGCCGATGGAGCACATCCAGGGCACCGAGTGGTGGACGTCGTACCAGCCGGTCAGCTACAAGATCGAGTCCAAGCTCGGCACCCGCGAGGAGTTCAAGGCGATGGTCGACGCCTGCGGCGAGGCCGGCGTCGGCGTCGTCGCGGACGCCGTCATCAACCACACCACCGGGGCTGATCAGGGCGCCGGGACCGGGGTGGCGGGCACGTCGTTCGCCGTCGACGACTTCCCCGGCGTGCCCTACGGCCCGGGCGACTTCAACGACTGCCGCAAGAACATCGCGAACTACGGCGACAAGCAGGAGGTGCAGAACTGCCGTCTCGTGTCGCTGCAGGACCTGCGCACCGGCTCCCCGGACGTGCAGGACAAGATCGCGGGCTACCTGAACGACCTGATCGACCTGGGCGTGCAGGGCTTCCGCATCGACGCCGCGAAGCACATGCCGGCCGAGGATCTCGCCGCCATCAAGGCGAAGCTGAGCAACCCGGACATCTACTGGGTCCAGGAGGTCATCGGCGCCGGTGGCGAGCCTGTCCAGCCCGCGGAGTACGTCGGCAACGGCGACGTGCACGAGTTCAACTACGCCCGCCAGCTCAAGGGCGCGTTCGGTGGCCAGCTCGCGAGCCTGCAGGGCATCGCCGACGGCAAGCTCCCGTCCGACGAGGCCGGCGTCTTCGTCACCAACCACGACACCGAGCGCAACGGCGAGACCCTGACGTACAAGGACGGCGACGCCTACACCCTCGCGTCGGCGTTCATGCTCGCGTTCCCGTACGGGTCGCCCTCCCTCTACACCGGCTACACGTTCGGCGACAAGGACGCCGGTGCGCCCGGCGCCACCGCCACCGGCGTGGACGACGCCGACTGCGGCAGCGACGCCTGGAGCTGCATCCAGCGCGACCCCGCCATCGCCGGGATGGTGGCGTTCCACCACGCCGTCGACGGCACCGAGCTCACCGACTGGTGGGACGACGGCGGCAACCAGATCGCCTTCGGCCGCGGCGACGCCGGCTTCGTCGCCCTCAACAACGGCGACGGTGAGGCCGAGCAGACCTACACGACCTCGCTGCCCGCGGGCGAGTACACGAACGTCGCCGCCGGCGACGACTCGGCCGCGACGTACACCGTCGGCGCCGACGGCGCCTTCACGGCCACCGTCCCCGCCCACGGCATCGTCGCGCTGCTGCCGGCCGGCGCGAAGTAACCGCGCCGCGGCCTGATCGGGACCGACCGGGCCGTTCTCCACGGTGACGAGCGGGGGCCACCTCACGGAGGTGGCCCCCGCTCCTGCGTCCGGACGCGGGACGCCCTGGCGTGAGTACACGAGGCCATGTACCGTCGCGGCCATGGAGACCGTGACGCTCACGCACACCGCGGCGCTGGCGCGGCTGGGGCACGCGCTGTCGGACGGCACGCGCACGCGCATCCTGCTCGCCCTGCGCGACGCGCCCGCCTACCCGACCGACCTGGCGGCGACGCTCGGCGTCTCCAAGCAGGTGATGTCCAACCAGCTCGCGTGCCTGCGCGGCTGCGGCCTGGTCGTGGGCCGCCCGGACGGGCGCCGTACCGAGTACCGGCTGTCCGACCCGCACCTCGCGCACGCGCTCGGCGACCTGCTGCGCCTCACGCTCGTCGTCGACCCGGACTGCTGCGGCCCGGACTGCACGTGCGCCACGGCGCACGGTCCGACCGGCGCGGAGGACGCCGCGTGAGCCACGGCCACGACCACGCGCACGCCGCCGCCGACCATCGCGGCCGGCTGGCGATCGCGTTCGCCATCACCGCCCTCATCCTCGTGGCGCAGGCGGTGGGCGCGCTGGTCACCGGCAGCCTCGCGCTGCTGGTCGACACCGCCCACATGCTCACCGACGCCTGCGGCCTGGCCCTCGCCCTGTTCGCGGCCCACCTGTCGCTGCGGCCGCCGTCGCCGCAGCGCACGTGGGGGTACCGGCGGGCCGAGGTGCTGGCGGCGCTGGCGCAGGCGGCGGTGCTGCTCGTGGTCGGCGTGTACGTGCTGGTCGAGGCGGTGCTGCGGCTCGCGCACCCGCCGGAGATCCCGTCCACGCAGCTCGTCGTCTTCGGCGTCATCGGGCTGGTGGGCAACCTCGCGTCGATGGCGGTGCTCGCCGGGCGCCGGGACGCGAACCTCAACCTCCGGGCGGCGTTCCTCGAGGTCGTCAACGACGCGCTGGGGTCCGTGGGCGTCATCGTGGCCGCGATCGTCATCGCCACCACCGGCTGGCAGCGGGCCGACTCCGTCGCGGCCCTGCTGATCGGGGCGCTCATCCTGCCCCGGGCGGTGCGGCTGGCCCGGGCCGCCGGGTCGGTGCTCCTGGAGTCCACGCCGCCGGGGCTGGACCTCGAGGAGGTGCGCGCGCACCTGCTGCGCGTCGAGCACGTGCGCGACGTGCACGACGTGCACGCCTCCCTCATCGCCACCGGCCTGCCGATCCTGTCCGCGCACGTCGTCGTGGACTCCGGCTGCTTCACCGACGGGCACGCGGGCCGCATCCTCGACGAGCTGCAGGAGTGCGTGGCCACCCACTTCGACGTCGCCGTCGAGCACTCCACCTTCCAGGTGGAGCCGGACACCCACCCGGACCACGAGCACCCCACGCACGCCTGAGCCACCCACGCCCTCGAAAACCGCATGATTCCGCGATATACAAGAAGTCTTGTACTCCTTGCGGCGCGCGCCTAGCGTCGTCGGCATGGAAGAGATCGAGGCGATCACCGCCGTGCACCACCCGGCGAGGCGGCGCATCTACGACTATCTGAGCCTGCACGGCACCACCCAGGTGACCACGCTGGCGCGCGAGCTCGGGCAGCAGGTGGGCAGCGTCAGCCACCACCTGCGGATGCTGAAGCGGGCCGGCGTCGTCGAGCAGGCCCCCGACCGCACGGGAGACCGCCGCACCAGCTGGTGGCGCGCGTCACGGCAGGGCCTGAGCTGGTCGGCCGACGACTTCTCCGACTCCCCCGCCGACGCGCTGCTCGCCCGGGAGGCCGAGCGGGCGAACGTCGAGACGCACGTCGGCCGGCTGCGCGCCTGGCACCGCCGCACCACGCCGCTGCCGGAGTGGTCGCGCGCCGCGTTCAGCATCGACACCGTCGCCTGGGCCACCCCGGACGAGCTGGCGGCCCTCTCCGCCGCGATGCGCGAGACGTTCGCCGCCTGGCAGGCCGGCCTCGCCCCCGACAGCGACGGCGACGGCGAGCCCAGGACGAGCCCCGAGCGCATGCCGGTCTTCGTCTTCGCCCACGGCTTCCCCACGGTGCCATGACCGGGACCACGAGCGGGACCACCAGCGCCCCGCAGCCCGTGCTGCTGCGCGAGCCGCCGACGTTCCGCCGCGACCGCGCCGTGCACGCGTGGATCGGCGTCAAGGCGCTGTCCGACGCCGGCGACGCGATCTGGTCCATCGCCCTGGCCTGGACCGCCGTGCAGGTGGCCAGCCCCGCCGTCGCCGGGCTGGTCGTGGCCGCCGGGACCGCGCCCCGCGCCGTGGTGCTGCTCTTCGGCGGCGTCCTCGCCGACCGGGTCGACGCGCGGCGCGTCATGATCGTCTGCAACGTGCTGCGGGTGGCCGTGCTGGTCGGGGCCGCGCTGTGGGTGCTGTCCTCGCCGCCGACGGTGCTCCTGCTCACCCTCGCCGCCGTCGCGTTCGGCGTCTGCGACGCGTTCTACGAACCGTCGGCCAGCACGATCGCGCGCCAGCTGGTGCGGACCGAGGACCTCCCCTCGTACACGGCCGTCGCCCAGACGGCGTCCCGGCTCGCCACGATGGGCGGCTCCGCGGTGGGCGGCTTCCTCGTCGCCCGGTCGGGGCTCCTCGGCAGCGCGAGCGCGAACGCGGTCACGTTCGCCGTCGTCGTCGCGTTCGTCGCGATCTGGCTGCGCCCGCGGTTCGCCCTGCCCCGCGCCGACAAGGAGTCCGCGTTCCGCGGGATCCGTCGCGGCTTCGCCCACCTGCGCGACGTGCCCACCACCCGCACCCTCGTGATCGCGCTCTCGGGCCTCAACCTCGCCGTCGGGCCCGCCGTCGGCATCGGGATCGCCCTGCGGGCCCACGACGCCGGCTGGGGCGCCCGCGCCGTCGGCATCCTGGAGGCGTGCATCGGGCTGGGCGCCGCGCTCGGGGCTCTGTCCGTCGCCCGCTGGCGGCCGCGGCGCGAGGCCCGCGCCGGGTTCGCGGCGCTGGCCGTGCAGGGCCTGGCGATCGTGGCCCTCGGCACCGGGCCGGTCGGCGTCGCCGGGGCCGCGTGCCTCGTCGTCGGCCTCACGGCCGGGTACGCCTCCACCCTGCTCGGCGCCACGTTCGCCGGCACCGTCGACCCGTCGTACCTGGGGCGGATGGCGTCGATCACCCGCCTGGGCGACGACGTCTTCATGCCCCTGGCGATGGCGGCCTTCGGGGCGCTCGCGTCGGCCACCACCCTGTGGGTGCCGTTCGCCGTCTTCGGCGCCGCGATGACCGTGCTCATGATGGTCCCGCTGCGCAACCCGCTGTTCCGCGAGATGTCGCTCGGGAAGCGCCCGTGAGACGTGCCACGGGGCGCCCGTCCCCGTGGCGCCCCGTGACCGGCGGTGCTGTGCTGGGCACATGTCCGCCCGCGCCGAGACCACCCCGACAGGCCACGCCGACGAGCCGCACGTCGGCGGCCTCGCGCAGCGCCTCAACTGGCTGCGCGCCGGCGTCCTCGGCGCCAACGACGGCATCGTGTCCGTCGCCGCGGTCGTCGTGGGCGTCGCGGCCGCGACCCCGGAGCGCGCCGCCGTGCTCACGGCCGGGCTGGCCGCCCTCGTCGGTGGCGCGATCTCGATGGCGCTCGGCGAGTACGTGTCGGTGTCCAGCCAGTCCGACAGCGAGAAGGCCCTCATCGCCAAGGAGAAGCACGAGCTCGCCACCATGCCCGAGGAGGAGTTCGACGAGCTCGTCGGCCTCTACCGCGAGCGCGGCCTGAGCGAGGGCACGGCACGGCAGGTCGCCACCGAGCTCACCCGCCACGACGCCCTCGGCGCGCACCTGTCCGCCGAGCTCAACATCGACCCGGACGACGTCGTCAGCCCCTGGCACGCCGCGTGGGCGTCGCTGCTCGCGTTCCTCACCGGCGGCATCCTGCCGATGCTCGCGGTGCTGCTCATCCCCGAGCCGTGGAAGATAGGCGCGACGTTCGTCGTCGTGCTGGCCGCCCTCGGCGCCGCCGGCGCCCTCGCCGCCTGGATCGGCGGCTCGTCGCGCACCCGCTCCGTGGCCCGCGTGGTGATCGGCGGTGCACTGGCGCTCGGCGTCACCTTCGCCCTGGGCTCCCTGCTGGGGACGACCGGCGCCGTCTAGGTGCCCGACGACGGGGCGCCCACCACCCCCGCGGGCACCGGCTGGCCGGGGTGCGGTTCGTCCCCGACGGCGGCCTGCGCCCTCCACAGCGCGACCTCCAGCCGCGCCCGGACCTCGGCGTACGCGGGGTCGTCGGCGACGTTCCGCAGCTCGTCCGGGTCGTCGTGCAGGTCGAAGAGCTCCCACTCCCCGGGGAACGTCGGCCACCCCGCGCCCGGCAGCCCCATCCCGTCGTTGTAGTAGTAGACGAGCTTGTACCGCCGGTCCCGGTAGCCGTAGTGCGCGGGCGCGTGGTGGACGCCGTCGTGGTGCTCCCAGTAGCGGTAGTAGAAGCCGTCGGCGGGCGGCTCCGCTCCCCCGGAGGCCCCGCCCACCAGGTCCGGCCAGAACGACCGGCCCTGCATCCGCGGGTGCGGGTCGACACCGGCGGCGTCGAGCACGGTGCGCGCCCAGTCCACGTTCGTGACGATGCCGTCGTGCACCTGCCCGGCGGGCACGAGCCGCGGGTAGGACAGCACGAAGGGCATGCGGATCGACTCCTCGTACATGAACCGCTTGTCGAACCACCCGTGGTCGCCGAGGAAGAACCCCTGGTCGGAGGAGTACAGCACCAGGGTGTCGTCCTCCTCGCCGCGCTCGCGGAGCCAGTCGGTCACCCGGCCCACGTTGTCGTCCACCGACGCCACGCAGCGCAGGTAGTCCTCCATGTACCGCTGGTACTTCCACAGCGCCAGCTCGTCGTAGGACAGCCCGGCCGGCGGGTCCACCTTGAGGTCCGTCGACGTGAGGTGGTCCGCCACCCGCATCGCCGCCCGCCGGGCCGACGACGTGCGCGTCGCGTAGTCGTCCGTGAACGTCGCCGGCACCGGGATCGGGTCGGAGTACAGGTCCGCGTGCGCCTCGTCCGGCTCCCACGACCGGTGCGGCGCCTTGTGCCAGATCAGCACGCACCACGGGTCGTCGCCCTCCAGCGACTCCAGCCAGCCGAGGGCCAGGTCCGTGATGACGTCCGTCGCGTACCCCGGCACGGTGCGCTCGCCCACGGCCGACCGGAACGTGGGGTCGTGGTACTCGCCCTGGTCCAGCAGCACGTCCCAGTAGTCGAAGCCCTCGGGGTCGTGCCCGGCGCCGTGGCCCATGTGCCACTTGCCGACGACGGCCGTGCGGTAACCCGCCTCGCGCAGCTGCGAGACGAACGTCGGCTGGCTCGCATCGATCGGCGTCGACAGCGTCGTCACACCGTTGACGTGCGAGTACGTGCCCGTGAGGATCGACGCCCGCGACGGCGTGCACAGCGAGTTCGTCACGTAGCACCGGTCGAGACGCACCCCGCGCTCCGCGATCGCGTCGATGTGCGGCGTCGTGTTCACCACCGACCCGTACGCCCCGATCGCGTGCGCCGCGTGGTCGTCGGTGAGGACGAGGACGATGTTCGGCCGCCTCACCGTTCCGGTCACGGGGCGACCACCGCCGGCTCGCCGCCGCGCTCCGGGTTGGGGATCGCGTCGAGCAGCGCGCGCGTGTACTCGTGCTGCGCGTCGCGCACCACCCGCACCGTGGGCCCCTGCTCGACGATCTCGCCGGAGCGCATCACCATGATCTCGTCGGCCAGCAGCCGGGCGCTGAGCAGGTCGTGGGTGATGTAGAGCATCGCCACGTCCTGCTCCCGCACGGTGTCCGCGAGCAGCTCGAGGATCTCCGCCCGGATGGACACGTCCAGCATGGAGATCGGCTCGTCGGCGATGAGCAGCCGCGGCCGCGGAGCCATCGCGCGCGCCACCACGACGCGCTGCCGCTGCCCGCCCGAGAGCTGGTGCGGCAGCTTGTCCACGTACGCGGCGGCGGGCGAGAGCCCCACCGACTCCAGCAGCGCCAGCACCTGCTCGTGCAGGGCGTCGCCGGTCAGGCCGAGGTAGTTCCGCAGCGGCCGGCCGAGGCTGTAGCCGATGGTCTTGGTCGGGTTGAGCGCGGCGAACGGGTCCTGGAACACCATCTGCACCTGCGACCGGTACTCGCGCAGGGCACCCCGGCGCAGGGTGCCCGGGTCGACGCCGTCGACCAGCAGCGTGCCCGACGTGGCCCGCTCGTTGCGGGTCAGCAGCTTCGCGATCGTGGACTTGCCCGAGCCGGACTGCCCCACGAGCGCCCGCACCTGGCCGGGCGCGAGGGTGAACGACACGCCCTTCACGGCCTCGACCGTCTCCTTGCGCAGGCCGCGGCGGCGGTCGTACGTCTTGACCAGGTCCTCGACGACGACGAGCGGCGCGCGGTCGGGGTCGCTCACGCGCTCGGACGCCCACGCCGTCACCTCGGCGAAGCGGGGCGCGACGAGCTCGGCCCCGGCGGCGCGCTCGGCGCGGCCCACCTCGGTGTGCAGGTGGCAGCGCACCAGCGACTCGCCCGACGCTCCCGACGACGCGGCCGCCGCCCGGCGGGTGCCGAGCTCCACCGACACCGGACCGGCCGGCTCGAGCGTCGGCACGACGGTGTCGCACGCCGCCATCCGCGAGGGGCAGCGGGGCGCGAACGGGCACCCGGGCGGCGGCTCGGTGAGCGCCGGCGGACGGCCCGCGATGTACGCCACGGAGACCTCCTCGGCACGCGGGTCGTCGAACGACCCCAGCAGGCCGTGCGAGTACGGGTGCAGCGGGTCCGCGGCGAGCTCGGCGCTCGGCCGGCTCTCCACGATCTCGCCGGCGTACATCACCATGACGCGGTCGGCGATCTCCAGCACCGTGCCCAGGTCGTGGCTGATGAACAGCACCGTGAACCCCTGCTCGCGCTGGATGCGGCGCAGCAGCTCCACGATGGACCGCTGCACCAGCACGTCGAGCCCGGTGGTGGGCTCGTCGAGCAGCACGAAGCGCGGGCGCAGCACGAGCGCGAGCGCGAGGACTACGCGCTGGCGCATCCCCCCGGACAGCTCGTGCGGGTACGAGCGCATCACCCGGTCGGCGTCCAGCTCGACGTCGCCGAGCACCTCGCGGATGCGGGCGTGCCGGTCGCCGTCGACGGCCGTGGACCAGCCGTGCGCGTCCATCGCGTCGTGGAACTGCTTCTCGATGCGCAGCACCGGGTTGAGCGCGTTCATCGACGACTGGAAGACGGTCGCGATCTCCCGCCACCGCAGCTTGTTCACGTCGCGCTCGCTCATCGCGAACAGGTCGTCGCCGTCGAACCGGACCGAGCCGCCGGCGTGGTGCGCGGGCTTGTCCAGCAGCCGTAGCATCGCGTTGCCGAGCGTCGACTTGCCGCACCCGGACTCCCCGAGCAGGCCCACGAACTCGCCCTCGGCGATGTCGAACGACACGTCCCGGACGGCGTGCGACGGCGGCAGGTCGCGGGACCGGTAGTCGACGGAGAGGTGCTCCACCTCGACGAGTGCCATCACTGCTCCCTCAGGTGCGGGTTGCTCAGCGCGTCGACCCCGAAGTTGATGAAGGTCAGCGCCGTGGTCAGGAGGGCGAGCAGCAGGCCGGGCACCAGCAGGCGGGCGAACCCGCCGGTCAGGAGTGCGCCGTCCTGGTTCGCCCAGTAGAGCATCGTGCCCCAGGAGATCGTCTCCGGGTCGCCGATGCCGATGAACGCGAGGCCCGCCTCGGCGCCGATCGCGCCGCCGACGGCCCCGATGAAGCCGACGACGATGAGCGACGTCATGTTGGGGGCGATCTCGCGGAACACGATGTGGAAGATCCCGTCGCCGGCCTGCCGCGCGCCCTGGATGTACTCGCGGTTGCGCAGGGTGAGGATCTGCGCGCGCTTGTTGCGCGCGGCGCCGGCCCACCCGGTGATCCCGATGACGACGACGACCATCCAGACGCCGCCCCCGCCGGGCATGTAGGCCGCGAGGACCACCATGAGCGGCAGCGTCGGGACCACGAGGACCAGGTTGGTGAGGAAGGACAGCACCTCGTCGGTGAGCCCGCCGAGGTAGCCGGCGGTCATGCCGATCGCGAGGGCGATCGCCGTGGAGATCGACCCGGCGACGAGGCCGACCAGCAGCGACGTCCGCGCGCCCCAGATCGCCTGCGAGGCGACGTCGAACCCGCGGCCGGTGGTGCCCAGCCAGTGCTCGGACGACGGCGGCAGCCCTGGGGGGAACCCGTTCTGGTGCGGGTCGTACGGCGCCAGCCACGGCGCGAACAGCGCCATGAGGAGGAACGCGGCCAGCAGGACCATGCCGAAGCGGGCCTTCTTGTTGCGCCACAGGATGTCGAACCACTGGGGCGTGCGGAGCGCGCGGCTCCGGCGGCGCCCCGCGGCCGGCGCGGACGCCGCGGGCCGGTCGATCGTCGCGGCGGTCATGCCGCCTCCTTCCGTCGGGCCCGCGGGTCGAGGACGCCGTAGAGCAGGTCGGCGGCGAGGTTCGCGACCAGCACGCCGACCGTGGAGAACAGGAAGATCGTCTGCATGAGCGGGTAGTCCTTGTTGCCCACGGCCTCGAGCAGCAGCCGGCCCATGCCGGGGTAGTTGAAGACCTGCTCGACGAGCGCGGTGCCGCCGACGAGGCCGCCGAGCGCGAGCGCGAAGCCCGTGATGTTCGGCAGGATCGCCACGCGGGCGCCGTAGTTGAGCGCGAGGACGCGCGCGGACAGGCCCTTGGCGCGGCCGAACCGCGTGAAGTCCTCACCGAGGGAGGCGACCATGTTGTTGCGCATCCCGAGCATCCAGCCGATCGGGCCGGTGATCATGATGGCGGCGGCGGGCAGCAGGAAGTGCTGCCAGGCGTCCGCGAAGAACTCGGGCGACGGGCCCGGCTCGACGGCTCCGGAGTACCCGCCCGACGGCGGCAGCCAGCCCAGCGTGATCGCGAAGACGTAGATGAGCAGCAGCGCCAGCCAGAAGAACGGCAGGGTGCCGAGGAAGCTGGACCCGACCGTGATCACGGCGTCGAACCCGGAGTTGCGGCGCCAGGCCACCCAGGCGCCGAGCAGCGTCCCGATGACGAACGACAGGATCAGCGTGGTGCCGAGCAGCACGATCGTCCACGGGAGGGCGTCGCCGATGACGTCGGTGACCGTGTACGGGAAGTAGGTGTACGACACCCCGAAGTTCCCGGCGGCCAGGTTCTTCAGGTAGTCCACGTACTGCGCCCACAGGGAGGCGTCGGGCACGCCCAGCATGGCCCGGACGGCCTCGAGCTGGGCGGGGTCGACGTAGCCGTCCTTGACGGCGACCTGCTCGAGCATCGCCTGGGCGGGGTCTCCCGCGGACAAGCGCGGGATGAGGAAGTTGAGGGTGACGGCGCCCCACAGGGTCAGGACGAAGAATCCGATGCGCCGCGCGAAGTAGGTCATGGTGCTTCCACCTCGGGTCGGGCGGGATCCCGCCGGGTCGGCGTCAGCCCTGGGCAGGGACCAGGGACGTGTAGATGAGGCGGGAGTTGTCCGAGCCCGCGTACGGGTCCTCGGCGCTGGGCCAGCCGGTCGCGCGCTGGGTGTTGTACTCGAACCACTTGCCGCCGTACCAGAGCGGGATGAAGGGCACCTGGTCCATCATGATCTGCTCGAGCTGGTGCACGATCGGCTTCTGCGCCTCGGGGTCCTCGGTGACCTCGAGCTGGTCGAGCAGCTCGTCGGTGGCGGCGTCGTCCCAGCGCACCTCGTTGGTGGTGGCCTTCTTGCCGACCGGGGCCGAGTTGGCGGAGTCGAGCGGCTCGGCGAAGCTCTGGTACATCGAGCACAGGCCGCCGCGCACGCCGAACGTCATGTCGTACTTGCCGGTGAGGCGGTGCTGCTCCACCGTCGGGTAGTCCGGCGTCTCGACGTCGACGTCGATGCCGAGCTTCGCGAAGTCGGCCTTGATCGAGTCGGCCGCGGCCGTCCAGTCGGACCACCCGTTGGGGGTCTCGAACGAGAACTTCATCGGCTTGCCGTCCTTGCCGAGGCGCTTGCCCTTGGCGTCGAGCGCGTAGCCGGCGTCGGTGAGCGCCTGGGAGGCGGCGTCGGGGTCGTACTTCACGATGCCCTGGTCGGGGATCGACGGGTCGAGCCAGTCCGCCTGGCCGGGCAGCACCAGCAGGCTCTGGCTCGCGGGCTTCACGTAGCCGGAGCCGGCCTCCTGCGTGAGGCGGTCCTTGTCCATCGCCTGCGTGATCGCCTGGCGGAACGCCACGTCGTCGAACGGCGCCTTCGTGAGGTTCATGTAGAGCGAGATGGGCGAGCCGGACGCGAACCAGTACTTGTTGTGCTCCGGGTCCTTGGCCACGTACGAGTTCTCGACGTCCGGCACGAACATCGCGTTGCTGTCGTACTCGCCACGGGCCAGCTTGAGCTGGTCCACCTGGCCCTCGGCCGCCTTGGTGAAGCGCAGCTCGTCGACCTTGACCTTGTCCGCCTGCCAGTAGTCGGGGTTCGCCTCGACCGTGAACTGCTGCGGGTTGAGCGACTTCACCGTGAACATCCCGGTGCCGACCGCGTCCTCGGCGGTGTACGTGGTGGGGTCGGCGACCGACGACCACACGTGCTCGGGCACGATGACCGTCTCGAGGATCTTGTCCTTGATCGAGTACGCCGGGCCGTCGAACGTCAGCGTGACCTCGGTGTCGGACGTCGCCTCCGCGGACTTCACGTGCGCGCCGACGCCCTTGAGGTCCAGGGCGGGGGTGTCCTTGAGCAGCGTGAACGTGTACGCCACGTCCTTCGCCGTGAACGGCTTCCCGTCGTTCCACGTGACGCCGTCGCGCAGCGTCAGGTGCATCTCGGTGGGGCTCGACCAGGAGTAGTCGGTCGCGAGCTGCGGCACCTCGCTGCAGTCGTACTTGTTCACCTCGAACAGCGGGTCGTAGATCGTCCACAGGGGGCCGATCGCCGTCGTGGAGAACGGGTTGTAGTTCGCCTGCGGGTTGGACACGTTCGAGAAGTTGCCCAGCGTCAGGTAGGCGATGCGGCCGTCGTCGGTGGTGCGGTCCCCGTCGCCCTGGTTGGCCGTGGAGCAGCCGGTGAGCAGCAGCGCGGCCGCCCCGGCACAGGCGACGAAGCGCGCGGCGGCGCGCCGCCGCGTGGTGGTGGGAGTCATGAACAACCTTCCTCGTTGAAGACTGCGGACCGTCAGCCTTGACAGCCGCAGGACTCGCGGATCACGGCACGGGTCTCCAGGACCCGGTCGTCGGGTGGCAGCGGGACCGTGGAGGCCGACCCGTCCCGGGTCGGCTCCAGCGCGATCCGCGCCGCCGTCGCACCCAGCTCGAAGGTCGGCTGGTGCACGGTCGTGAGGGTGGGAGAGGCGAGCGCGGCGAGCGAGTTGTCGTCGAAGCCGACGATCGCCATCTCCGCGGGGATCGGGTGCCCCAGGCCGGGCAGGGTCGCCATGACCCCGAACGCCAGCTCGTCGTTGGCGCACACCAGCGCCTCCGGAAGCTCGCCCGCGGCGTCCAGCTCGCGGGCCGCCATCGCGCCGTACTCGGCCTCGAAGCCGAAGTCGAGCGGCGGTGCGGACTCCTCGAGCCCGTGCGCCGCGAGCGCGTCGCGGAAGCCGCGGTAGCGCGCGGCCGGGTCGGAGGAGCCCCGCGGCGACCCGAGGAAGCGCAGCCGGCGGTAGCCGTGCACCTCGATCAGGTGGCTGGTGATCTCGTCCGCCGCGGCGCGGCCGTCGGTGCGGACGGTGGGGACCCGGTCGTTGACGGCGGCCACGACCACCACGGGCATCGCCGCGGCGAGCTCCACGAGGAGGTCCGCGTCCACGGTGCCGCCCTGCACCACGAGGGCGTCCGTGCGCTGCGCGAGCTGGCGCACGGACGTGGCGGCGTCGGGCCGGAAGTGGGTGCCCAGCACGTTGACGGCGATCCCCGCCTCGACGGCGACGGACTCGACGCCCTGGACGAGGTCCGCGAAGTACGGGCCGCCCAGGCCGGGCAGCACGATGCCGAGCGTGTGGTGCCGCTGGTAGGCGAGCCCGAGGCCGAGGGCCGACGGCGTGTAGCCCAGCGCGTCGATGCTCGCCTGCACCCGCTCCCGGGTGGCGGGCGCCACCTTCGGGTCGTCCCGGGTGACGCGCGAGACGGTGGCGACGGACACGCCGGCGTGCCGGGCGATGTCGCGGACCGTCGGACGACCTGCGCTGGCCATGGTTCAACTCCTCGTCGTCGAGGCCGGTAGATGTAACCGGTTACATTGCCTACTATGGCGCGTGGTACCGGTTACATGCAACTCTCGACGTGACCCACGCCACCCGCAGACCTACGAAGGAGTAGCTCGTTGGCACCCACCCCGACGCCGCAGTCGGCGCGCGTCCGCACCCTGCACGACGACCTCGTCCTGTCCGGCGAGGTCCACTACTTCCGGCTCGACGCGACCGAGTGGGAGAGCCGGCTCGACGCCGCCGTCGCCACCGGCGTCACCGCGATCGCCACCTACGTCCCGTGGCTCGTGCACGAGCTGCCCGACGGCTCGTTCGACCTCGCCGGCCGCACCCGGCCCGCCCTCGACCTGGGCCGGTTCCTCGACCTGTGCGCGGCGCGCGGGCTGGCCGTGATCGCCCGGCCCGGCCCGTTCGTCATGGCCGAGCTGAAGCACGAGGGCCTGCCGTTCAGCCTGTTCCGCGACCACCCCGAGGTGGTTCCGCCGAGCTGGGACGGAAGCACCCCGGCCGAGACCGTCGTCGACTACACGCACCCCGCCTACCTCGCCGCCTGCCGGCGCTGGTACGACGCCGTGATCCCCGTGCTCGCGGCCCGCACGCCGTCCCGCGGCGGCACGGTCGTGGGGGTGCAGCTCGACAACGAGATCGGCATGCTGCCGTGGGTCACGAACTCCCCCGACCTGTCCGACCGCACCGTCGCCGAGCTGGTCGCGCACCTCGTCGCCGCCGAGGGCGCCCAGGCAGTGCAGGACCGCTACGGTCTGGACCCCGAGGACGCCGCGGCCTGGGGGCCGGCGCTGCGCTCCCCCGACGAGGACGTGGTCCTCGCCCTCCACCGCGACCTCGGTCGGTTCACCCGCGAGAAGTACGCGTCGTACGTGGCGACCCTGGCCGGCTGGGCCCGCGAGCTCGGCGTCGACGTGCCGTTCCTGGTCAACATCCACGGGTGCTGGGGCGGCGCGGCGCGCATGTTCCCCCTCGGCATCTCCCAGCTCTACCGCACGTGGGCCGGCCGCACCGACGTGCTGCCCGGCACCGACTACTACATCGGCGACCTCACGCTCGAGAAGCTGCCCGGGTTCTGGGCGTCCAACGCCTTCGTCGCCGCCACCACCGTGCCCGGCCAGCCCACCGGCAGCCTCGAGTTCGAGGTCGGCACGGGCGACTACGGCGAGTCCCTCGGCGTCGAGACCGGCCCCGAGGCCGCGCCGCTCAAGCTCCAGACGTGCCTCGCCCAGGGCAACACGTTCGTCAACTACTACCTGCTCACCGGCGGCCGGAACCCGGCGCTGTTCGAGCCCGCGTACGACGGCAACGACCGCGTCGCGTTCACCGGCGAGCGCCACGGGTTCGCCGCACCGATCGACCCCGAGGGCCGGCCCTCGCCGTCGTACCCGATGCTGCGCGCCGCGACCACGGGCGTCGCCGCGCAGGCCGACCTGCTGCGCGCCGCGCGGCCCGAGACGCCGCCGGTCACGCTCGGCTTCGTCCCCGACCACTACATGACCGAGTACCGCTACCCCGCCTCCGAGCGCGAGCAGCGGTTCGTCGACGAGCTGGACCGCTTCCGCGGCTCCGGGCCGCGCGACATCCTCACGCGGGCCCTCGTCGTCGGCGGGTTCGCGCCCGACGCCGTGAACCTGCAGGACGGCCCGCTCGACCTCGGTCACGACCGGGTGCTCGCGCTCGCGCCCACCCCGTACCTCGACGACGACGTCCAGCAGAAGGTCGTGGACTGGGTGGCCGCCGGCGGCCGCCTGCTCCTGCACGGCCCGCTGCCCACGCAGGACATGCTGGGCCGCCCGGCCACCCGCCTCGTCGACGCGCTCGGGATCGGCGCCGGCGAGCGGGTCGAGGGCAGCCCGACGTTCTTCCCCTCGGTCGTGCCCGCCGACGACCGGCTCGACATGGCCGAGGTCCGCGTCGGCTTCGTCCAGCCGCTCTCCCTGCCCGACGACGCCGACGTGCTCGCCCGCGTGGCCGACGCCGGCGGGACCGCCGCCCGCGAGGCCTGCGTCGCGCGCGTGCCGCACGGCGCCGGGCAGGTCCTGGTCGTGGCCGCGGACCTCCCGTGCCTGCCGCCGGTGTGGGACCGCCTGCTCGCCGAGCTCGGCGCCCGGCCGCTGGTGGGGCTCACGTCGTCCGTGCCCGGCGTGGTCGTCGTGCCGGCGGCCGCCCCCGACGGCACGCGCGTCGTGCACCTGCTCAACGTCTCGCCGTGGGACGCCGAGGTCCTGCCCGAGCGCGACGGCGCGGCGCTGCTCCCCGCACCGATGACCCTGTCCGGCCGGACGGGCGCCTGGCTCGTCCAGCGCCCCGGCGACGCGCACGCCACCGTTGCCTGGACCGGAGAGAAGGAGAACGCGCGATGACCGCCGCCACCGACCTCGCCCCGCGCCTCGGGCGCACCGTCCTGTACCAGCTGTACCCGCAGAGCTTCGCCGACTCGGGCCGTGCCGGGGCCGACGGCATCGGCGACCTCGCCGGCATCACCGCCCGCCTCGACTACCTGCAGTGGCTCGGCGTGGGTGCGGTGTGGCTCGACCCGTGCTTCGTCTCGCCGTTCGCCGACGCCGGCTACGACGTCGCGGACTTCCTCACCATCGCGCCGCGCTACGGCACGAACGACGACCTCGCGGAGCTCACCGCGGAGGCGGGGAAGCGCGGCATCTCCGTGCTGCTCGACCTCGTGGCCGGGCACACCTCCGACCAGCACCCGTGGTTCGTCGCGTCCGCCGACGACCCCGACGACCACCGGTACGTGTGGAGCGACGTCCCCGTCGACGGGTTCCAGCCCGGCCCGGGCCGCCGCGGCGGCTACTACCTGCCGAACTTCTTCCCGGTGCAGCCCGCGCTGAACTTCGGCTACGCACGGCAGCACCCGGACGAGCCGTGGCGCCAGCCCGTCGACGCGCCCGGCCCGCAGGCCAACCGGGCCGCGCTGCGCGAGATCATGGCGCACTGGTTCGACCTCGGCGTCGCCGGCTTCCGCGTCGACATGGCCGCGTCGCTCGTCAAGGACGACCCGGGCCTCGTCGAGACCGGGAGGCTGTGGCGCGAGACCCGCGAGTGGCTCGACGCCACGTATCCGGGCCGGGTCCTCATCAGCGAGTGGGGCGACCCGCGCGTGTCCGTCCCGTCCGGGTTCCACGCCGACTTCTTCCTCCAGTTCGGGGGCGACGACGACGGCCTGCCGCTGCGCTCCCTGTGGAACAACGGCGCCGGCACGGTCAACCCGTCGTGGGGCGAGGTACCGAGCTGGGCCGACGCCGAGGCGCGCGGCGACGCCGCCACGTTCGTCGCCGCGTGGCGGGAGGCGACGGGCGCGATCGAGGCGGCCGGCCGCGGCGGGCTCACGGGCCTGCCGACGTCGAACCACGACTTCACGCGGCTCGTGGCCGGGGCGCGCGACGCCGAGCAGGCGCGCGCGGCGCTGGTCCTCACGCTGACCTGGCCGTCCATGCCGTCGATCTACTACGGCGACGAGATCGGCATGCGCTTCGTGCCGGAGACCCCCACGTTCGAGGGGTCGCGGCTCAGCCCCACCTACGACCGCGCCGGCTCCCGCACGCCCATGCAGTGGGGCGACGTCCCCGCGGGCCGCCTCGGCCCCGACGTCGCCGAGTCGCGGTACCTGCCCCAGGACCCGGACCCCGACCGGCCCACGGTGGCCGCCCAGCTCGACGACGAGGGCTCGCTGCTGCACCTCGTGCGGCGGCTCGCGCACCTGCGCACCGCCGACCCCCGCCTGGACGCCTCCGCCCCGGTCGAGGTGCTGGCCACCGGCTACCCGTTCGCGTACCTGCGCGGCACCCTCGCCGTCGTGCTCAACCCGGGGCGCGCACCCGTGTCGATCGCGGTGCCCGGCGCGGGCGCGGCGCGCGCGGTCGAGACGCACGGGCTCCGCACCGAGGGCGACGTCGTGCACCTCGAGGGCCACGGGTACGCCGTCCTCGACCTCGCCTGAACCGCCCCACCGGCACCACCAGAACCACGGACCACCTGCAACGACGCACGAAGGAACCACCCATGACGCACTTCACCCCCGCCCCCCGCGACTTCCTCTGGGGCGCGGCCACCGCCGGCCACCAGATCGAGGGCGGCAACACCAACACCGGGCACTGGGTGCTCGAGCACGCCCCCGACACCCACGTCGAGGAGCCGTCGGGCGACGCCTGCGACTCGTACCACCGCTACGGCGAGGACATGCGCCTGCTGGCCGACGCCGGCCTGAACTCCTACCGCTTCTCGCTGGAGTGGGCCCGCATCGAGCCCGAGAAGGGCGTCGTCTCCCGCGCCCAGCTCGACCACTACCGCCGCATGATCGACACCTGCCGCGACCTCGGCGTCGAGCCGGTCGTGACGCTGCACCACTTCACCGTGCCGCGCTGGCAGCAGGACGAGGGCGGCTGGTACGCCCCCGACGCCGTCGACCGGTTCCGCCGCTTCACGGAGACGGCGTCGGCGATCCTCGACGACGTGCGCTGGGTGGTGACGATCAACGAGCCGAACATGATGGTCAACCAGACCGAGGCGAAGATCGACACCGAGGTGGGCGTGAACTTCCCCGGCCCGTCGCCGCACGCCGCCGAGGTGATCGCCCGCGCGCACCACGCGTCGACGGACGTGCTGCGCGGGCTCGGCCACGTCAAGGCCGGCTGGACCGTCGCGAACCAGGTGTACCAGGCCGTGCCCGGGTACGAGGCCGAGCGCGACGCGTGGGGCTACTGGCGCGAGGACTTCTTCCTCGAGCAGTCCCGCGGCGACGACTTCGTCGGCGTCCAGTCGTACCTGCGCACGATCATCGGCC
Organism: Isoptericola sp. NPDC055063; assembly: GCF_053608125.1. Taxonomy (NCBI): domain Bacteria; kingdom Bacillati; phylum Actinomycetota; class Actinomycetes; order Micrococcales; family Promicromonosporaceae; genus Isoptericola; species Isoptericola sp. NPDC055063. Next base: position 178,324 of record NZ_JBSGUW010000002.1, read on the forward strand.
CCGACGGCCCCGTGGACTTCCCCGAGGGCGTCGAGCGCACCCTCACCGGCTGGGAGTACTACCCGGAGGCCCTCGGCCACGCCCTGCGGCACACGCGCGACGTCACCGGCGGCGTGCCGATGATCGTCACGGAGAACGGCATGGCCACCTCCGACGACTCCCGCCGCATCGACTACACGACCGGCGCGCTGAGCGGCCTGGCCTCCGCGATCGACGACGGCTGCGACGTGCGGGGCTACCTGCACTGGTCGCTGCTCGACAACTACGAGTGGGGCTCCTTCCGCCCCACCTTCGGGCTCATCGCCGTCGACCGCGAGACGTTCGTCCGCTCCCCCAAGCCCAGCCTCGCCTGGCTGGGTGACCTGGCGCAGCGCAACGTGCTGCCCCGCGCCGAGGCGCGCCCCGAGGCCGAGGCGATCTTCGAGGCCGCCATCGCCTCCTGATCCGTGCGCGGCGGCGCGTCGCTGGGGAGCGCCGCCGCCGCGCACACCCCTGACCTGGTACACCGCACGAGGAAGTGAGGACCGCACCATGAGGACCCGACGCACCCTGGTCACCGCCCTGGCCGCCACCGGCCTGGCGCTGGCCACGATCCCCGGCGCCGCGAGCGCCGACCCCGCCCCGGAGGATCCGGGCGAGCCGGGCACGCAGGACTCCCCGTACGGTCCGACGCCGCAGCTGCGCACGTGGGCCGCGGACACCTGGCGGTCGTTCGAGGCGCTGGTCGACGAGGACACCGGCCTGCCCGACGACAACATCGGCGGGGACCTCGACCCCGGGACCCGCGGCGGCTACACCTCGCCGACCAACATCGGCGCGTACCTGTGGAGCACGGTCGTGGCGCGCGACGTCGGCCTCATCGACGCCGACGAGGCCCGGTCGCGGCTCACCGCCACGCTCGACACCGTGTCGCGGATGCAGATCCACGAGCCGAGCGGCATGTTCTACAACTGGTACGACCCGGCGACCGGGGAGCGGCTCGAGACCTTCCCCGGGGGCGGGCCGATCGACCAGTTCCTCTCGAGCGTGGACAACGGCTGGCTCGCCACGGGCCTGCTGCTGACCAGCCGGGCCGAGCCGTCGCTCGCCGCCGAGGCCGACGCCGTCCGCGACCGGATGGACTTCGGGTGCTACTACAACCCCGCGGAGAACCAGATCCGCGGCGGGTTCTGGGAGACGCGGGCGAACGACGCCGCCGTCGCCGGCGACTACTGCGGCATGGGCACCGACGTCTGGTACACGGGCCACCACTACGGCGCGTTCAACACCGAGCCGCGGATCGCGTCGTACCTCGGCATCGCGGCCGGGCAGATCCCGGCGAAGCACTACTTCGGCACGGTCCGCGCCTACCCGTCGGAGAGCTGCGACTGGTCGTGGACCGAGACGGACGCGGCGGGCACCTGGGAGGAGTACCTGGGCGTCCGGGTCTTCGAGGGCGCGCTGCCGTACCGCGGCATGAAGGTCGTGCCCACCTGGGGCGGCAGCATGTTCGAGGCGCTCATGGTGCCGCTGTTCGTGCCGGAGGAGACCTGGGGCCCGGACTCGTGGGGGGTGAACCACCCGCTGTACGTGCGGGGCCAGATCGAGCACGGCCTCAAGGAGGCCCGGTACGGGTACTGGGGCTTCTCCCCGTCGAACAACCCGGCGGGCGGCTATCGCGAGTACGGCGTGGACCAGCTCGGGCTCGACGGCGCGGGCTACACCTCCGACCAGGAGCGCACGTCGGTCGACCAGCCGTACGCCGGCTGCCGCGAGGGTTCTCCTGCGCCGACGTCGTACGGCGACGGCGTGGTCACGCCGCACGCGTCCTTCCTGGCGCTGCGGTACGCGCCCGGGCAGGCGGTGGAGAACCTGCGCCGCATCGCCCGGGACTTCGACGCGTACGGCCCGGGCGGGTTCTACGACTCCGTCGCGGTGCGCAGCGGGCAGGTCTCGCAGCGCTACCTGGCGCTCGACCAGGGCATGATCATGGCCGCCCTCGGCAACGCGCTGGCGGACGACGACATGCGCCGGTACGTCTCCGACGGCTCGATGGAGACCGCCCTGCGACCGCTCATGGCGATGGAGCGGTTCTCCGCCGCCGGCCGGGACTGAGCTCACGGCCCAGCGTGCCGCTCGCCCGTGTCACCGGCGGGCGGCACGCTGGGCGCATGGAGCTCGAGGTGCGCGGCGTGGTGTTCCAGTGGCGCGGCCCGGCGCCGTACTACTACGTCGCGGTGCCGGACGCCGAGGCGGAGCAGATCGCCGCGGTCGCGCCCCTGGTCACCTACGGCTGGGGCGTCATCCCGGTGACGGGCCGCCTCGGCGGCACCACGTTCACCACCTCGCTGTTCCCCAAGGACGGCGGCTACCTCGTGCCGCTGAAGGACGCCGTGCGCCGGCCCGAGGGCGTGGACGACGGCGACGAGGTCGTCGTGCGGCTCACCCTCGACGGCATCTGAGCACGTCCGCCCGCCGAGGTGGTACGCACCCTGCCGAGGTAGTCCGGATCGTGCCGAGGTAGTGGACTGGTCCACTACCTCGGCAAGAGCTGAACCACCTCGCGGTGGCGGGGCCCGGCGCGGGTAGGGTCTGGCCACCACCTACAACGTTGCAGGAGAGCCCCGTGAGCGACCCGACCTCGACCCCCCTCGCCCTCGACGCCGTCGTCGACCTCGACGTCCCGGGCCCCACGATCAGCCGCCACCTGTACGGGCACTTCGCCGAGCATCTCGGCCGGTGCGTCTACGAGGGCTTCTGGGTGGGCGAGGACTCCGACATCCCGAACGTCGGCGGCATCCGCACCGACGTCGTCGAGGCGCTGCGGGAGCTCGCCATCCCCAACCTGCGCTGGCCCGGCGGCTGCTTCGCCGACACGTACCACTGGCGCGACGGCGTGGGCCCGGCCGCCGACCGGCCGCGCATCGTCAACACGCACTGGGGCGACGTCGTGGAGGACAACTCCTTCGGCACGCACGAGTTCATGGCGCTGTGCGACCTGCTCGGCACGGCCCCGTACATCTCGGGGAACGTCGGCTCGGGCACGGTCCAGGAGACCGCGGACTGGGTCGAGTACCTGACCCGCGGCGACGACTCGCCGATGGCGCGCCTGCGCCGCGAGCACGGCCGCGACGAGCCGTGGGGCGTGTCGTTCTTCGGCATCGGGAACGAGCCGTGGGGCTGCGGCGGCAACCTGCGCGCCGACCAGTTCGCGTCGCTCGCGCGGCAGCACGCGACCTACGCGCGCGATCACGGCGGCAACAAGCTGGTGCGGGTGGCCGCGGGCGCGTCGGACGACGACTACGCCTGGACCGAGACGCTCATGCAGCAGGTGGCGAAGCTCGGCGACGCCGACCCGCGCGACCTGTGGCAGATGGTCTCGTTCCACTTCTACACGTTCGCCGGGACGTGGGGGGACAAGGGCGCCGCCACCGAGTTCACGCGCGACGAGTACTGGGCCACGATGCGCAAGGCGCTCGACGTGCGCCGCATCATCGCCGGCCACTCCGCCGTGATGGACGCCTACGACCCGCAGGCACGGATCGGGCTCGCGCTCGACGAGTGGGGCACCTGGTGGAACGTCGAGAAGGACACCAACCCCGGCTTCCTGTACCAGCAGAACGCGATGCGCGACGCCCTCGTCGCCGCGGTGCACTTCGACGCCTTCCACGACCACGCCCGCCGGCTGCGCCTCGCGAACATCGCGCAGACGGTGAACGTGCTGCAGTCCATGCTGCTCACCGACGGCGCGAAGATGATCAAGACGCCCACGTTCCACGCGTTCGCCATGAGCGCGGGGCACCACGACGCCGCGAGCCTGCCGGTGCGCGAGCGCGTCGCACGCGCCACGCACGATGTCGACGGCACTCCGGTCGGGACGGTCTCGGCGTCGGCGTCCACGAAGGACGGCGCGGTGCTGGTGTCGCTGACCAACCTCGACCCGGACGCACCCGCCACGGTGCGGATCGACCTGCGCGGCCACGCGGTGAGCGACCCCGTCGCCACCGTGCTCGCCGCCGACGACCCGGCCGCGCACAACACCTTCGACACGCCCGACGCCGTCGCCCCGCGCCCGCTGGACGGCGTGCGCGTCGAGGGCGGCGTCCTCACCGCGGAGCTGCCGCCGGCGGCGTTCGCGACGGTGCGCCTCACGCTCGGGTCGTAGGCCGCGGCGTGACGTAGCGATGGGTCGTCGTCCCGCCCCAGGACGACGACCCACCGCTACGTCGATGCCAGCGCGACCGCTATGTGAGACGGATCATCCCGTCTCATGGACGCCGGGTGTAGACCAGGGGCATGACCAGCCCTGCCGTCGAGGACCCCTCCGTCGCCGTCGAGCATCCGCACTGGCGGCGCAACCTCGCCGTCGGCACGGCCGGGTCGTTCACCACGCTCGTCGCGATGACGCTGCTGGTGCCGTTCCTGCCGGAGTACGTGCGGCAGCTCGGCGTCGACGACCCGGGCGCCGTCGTGCGGTGGTCAGGGATCGCGTACGGGGCCACGTTCCTCACGGCGGCGCTCACCGCGCCGCTGTGGGGAGCGCTCGGCGACCGGTTCGGCCGCAAGTCCATGCTCGTGCGCGCGAGCCTCGGCATGGCGGTGGCGATGACGCTGCTCGGGTTCGTGCAGAGCGTCGAGCAGCTCGTCGCGGTGCGGCTGCTGGTGGGCCTGCTCGGCGGCTACTCCTCCGGCGCCACGATCCTCGTCGCTGCGCAGACGCCGAAGGACCGCAGCGCGTGGGCGATCGGGGTGCTGTCCTCGGGGATCCTCGCCGGCAACGTCGTCGGCCCGCTGGTGGGCGGCTTCGTGCCTGCCTGGGTGGGCATCCGGCCGACGTTCGTCGTGTGCGGCGCGGTGATCTTCCTGGCGTTCCTCGCCACGACGTTCCTGCTCCGCGAGCCGCGGACCGGCCCGCGTGCGCCCCGGGCCGCCGCCCGACGACGCGGCGTGTGGTCGCAGGTGCAGCGCCCGGGTGCCGTCGTCGCGCTGCTGGCCACGTCGAGCCTGCTGCTGTTCTCGACGATGTCGATCGAGCCGATCGTCACCGTGTACGTCGAGGACCTGGGCCAGCTCTCGCACGCGGCGGGCGTCGCGGGGATCCTCGTCGCGCTGACCGCCGTCGGCAGCGTCGTCGCGGCGCCCCGCGTCGGCCGGCTCGCGGACCGGGTCGGGCACACGCGCGTCGTCGTCGCCTGCCTCGCCGCTGCGGGCGTCCTGGCGCTGGCGCAGGCGCTCGTGACGAACGTCTGGCAGCTGGGCGTGCTGCGCGTGCTGCTGGGCCTCAGCCTCGGCGGCCTGCTCCCGTCGATCACCGCGGCCGTGCGCCACCTCGCCCCGCCGGACGCCGTCGGCCGGGTGCTGGGGCTGGGCGTCTCCGCGCAGTACGTGGGGCAGGTCGCCGGCCCGGTGCTCGGCGGCCTCGTCGCCGCGCAGGCCGGTCTGCGCGCCGTCTTCGTCGCCACCGCCGTCGTGCTGCTCGCCGCGGCGGCGCTCAACCTCGCGGTCCTGCGCCGCGGCGACCGCCGAACAGGCGGTTGAGCACGGAACGAGGGCCCGTTCCGTGCTCAACCGCCTGTTCGACGACGGGGATCAGCGGCCCAGCGCCTCGCGCGCCGCGACGTCGGGCCGCAGGTCCAGCCGCCGCAGCAGCTGCGCGTTGAGCGCGACCACCACGGTGGACAGCGACATGAGCAGCGCGCCGACGGACATCGGCAGCACGAACCCGACGCCCGCGAGCACGCCCGCCGCCAGCGGCACCGACAGCAGGTTGTAGCCCGCCGCCCACCACAGGTTCTGCTTCATCTTGCGGTAGCTGGCCCGCGACAGCTCGATCACGGACAGCACCGACCGGGGGTCGTCGCTGGCGAGGATGACGCCCGCCGACGCGATGGCGACGTCCGTGCCCGCGCCGATCGCGATGCCGACGTCCGCCTGCGCGAGCGCCGGGGCGTCGTTGACGCCGTCGCCGACCATCGCGACCTTGTGGCCTTCGGCCTGCAGCCCGGCCACGCGCGCCGACTTGTCCTCCGGCCGCACGCCGGCGAAGAACCGGTCGATGCCGAGCTCGTCCGCCACGGACCGGGCCACGGCCTCGGCGTCGCCCGTGATCATCACGACCTGGACCCCGAGCCGGTGCAGCGCCTCGACCGCCTCCGCGGCCTGGGGCCGCACCTCGTCGGCGAGCTTCAGCCCGCCGACGACGACGCCGTCGCGCAGCACGTGCAGGATGATCGCGCCGTCGGCACGCCAGGACTCCGCCTCGGCGACCTCGCCGCCGCCCTGCTCCTCGAGCAGACGCGGCCCGCCGACGCGCACCTCGTGCCCGCCGACCGTCGCGACCACGCCGACGGCGGGCGACGAGGAGAAGTCGGTCGCGCGCGGGACGTCGAGGCCGCGCTCCCCGGCCGCCCGGACGACGGCCCGGGCCAGCGGGTGCTCGCTGTCCGCCTCGGCCGCCGCCGCGAGCGCCAGGACGGCGTCGGCGTCCAGGTCCGCCGAGGCCGCGACGTCGGCCACGGTCGGCTCGCCCTTGGTGAGGGTGCCGGTCTTGTCGAAGAGGACGGCGTCCACGGTGCGCATGCTCTCCAGCGCCAGGCGGTCCTTGATGAGGACGCCGCCGCGGGCGGCCCGCTCGGTCGCGATGGACACCACCAGCGGGATGGCCAGGCCCAGCGCGTGGGGGCAGGCGATCACGAGGACCGTGATGGTCCGGACGACGGCGTCGTCCGGCAGGCCGAGCGCGGTCCAGGCGATCGCCGTGACGACTGCGGCACCGAGCGCGAACCAGAACAGCCAGCCGGCCGCCCGGTCCGCGAGCCGCTGGGCCCGCGAGGACGACGCCTGCGCCTGGGCGACCAGCCGCTGGATGCCCGCGAGCGCCGTGTCGTCGCCGGTCGCGGTGACCTCGACGCGCAGGCCGGAGTCGGTCGCGACCGTGCCCGCCGTGACGGCGTCGCCCACCGTGCGGGCCACCGTGCGCGACTCGCCCGTGACCATCGACTCGTCCATCTCGGCGCGGCCGTCCACGACGCGGCCGTCCGCCGGGACGCTGCCACCGGGCCGCACGAGGACGACGTCGCCCACCTGCAGGTCCGCGGGTGACACGGTGACGACGTCCGCACCCTCCACGCGCTCCGCCTCGTCGGGCAGCAGCGCCGCCAGCGAGTCCAGCGCCGAGGTGGTCTGCGCCAGGGAACGCATCTCGATCCAGTGCCCCAGCAGCATGATCACGACCAGCAGGGCGAGCTCCCACCAGAAGTCGAGCTGGTGGTCGAGCACCCCGAGGCTGGCACCCAGCGACGCGACGAACGCGACCGTGATCGCCAGCCCGATGAGCAGCATCATGCCGGGCTTGCGGGCCTTGAGCTCCGACACCGCGCCCGTGAGGAACGGCCTGCCGCCCCACACGTAGATCACCGTGCCCAGCACCGGCGACACCCAGTCGACCCACGCCGCGGCGGGGAGGTCGTAGCCCAGCACCATCGCGAACATCGGCGACAGCGCCACCGTCGGTACCGCCAGCGCCAGCATGATCCAGAACAGCCGGCGGAACTGGCCCACGTGGTCGCCGTGACCGCCGTGACCCCCATGGCCGGACATGTCGTGACCGGCGTGGCCGCTCATGTCGTGGCCCGCGTGCGCGTCGCGACCTGCCATGTCGTGACCGGCGTGGCCGCTCATGTCGTGGCCCGCGTGCGCGTCGCGGCCCGCCATGTCGTGACCGGCGTGGCCGCTCATGTCATGGGTGCCCATGCCGTGGTTGCTCATGTCGTGACCGGCGTGCTCGTCGTGACCGTGCTCCAGCACGCGCGCGGCGTCGTCGGGGCCGCGGTGCCCCGGGTGCTGGTGGGGAGTGGTGTGGTCCACGGTTCGATCCTCGTCTCGTCCGGATGGTTCGCGACTCGTGTCGATACCCCTAGGGGGTATCTCCTGCCGGGAACTCTATACCCCCTGCACGTATTCCGCCAGGGCTCGGCGCCGACCGCTCGCCCTCCCGACCTGCGCGTTCGCCCCGGCCACGGACGGCGAACAGGCGGTTGTGCACCTTCTCGCGGCTCAGAACGTGAGCAACCGCCTGTTCGGCGACGGGTCGGCGCCGCGGGGAACAATCTCGAGGGGGCCCGCGTTGGGCGATGGCCGCCGTACACCGTACGAAAGAAGGTCACGTGCCCCAGCCCGTCCCGCACACCGCCTCCACGACGTCCGACGCCGCTCCCGCCGACCGCACGAGCACCCCCACGACCGCCCCCACGACCACCCCGGGATCCGAGCAAGCCACCGACCCCGCCGCGCAGGCCGTCGCGGAGGAGCAGACGACGCTCGACGCCGCGTGGGCACGACGCGCCGCGGTGCTCGACGACCTGGAGGCCACGCTGGCCGCCGCCCGCCCGGAGGACGCCGCGGCGCGCGTGCGGGTCTCGCGGCTGCGCGCGCGGCGGGCGGAGCTGCGCCAGGCGGACCACGGCCTGGTGTTCGGCCGGATCGACGGCGACGACGGCTCCGTGCGCCACCTCGGCCGCGTGGGCCTGCCGGGCGCCACGGAGGACGACGACCCGCTCGTCGTCGACTGGCGCGCCCCGGTGGCCCGGCCGTTCTACACGGCCACGCCGGTGGACCCGCAGGGTCTGCGTAGGCGCCGGCACGTGCGCACGGACGGGCCGCGGGTGGTGGCCGTGGACGACGAGCCGCTCGACGGCGGCCTCGACGACTCGGGGCTGGTGGGCGAGGGCGCCCTCCTCGCGGCGCTCGACGAGCGGCGCACGGGCCGCATGGGCACCGCCGTCGCGACCCTGCAGCGCGAGCAGGACGACGTGGTGCGCGCGGACGCCCGCACCCCGTTGGTGGTGCAGGGCGGGCCCGGCACGGGCAAGACGGTGGTGGCGCTGCACCGGGTCGCGTACCTGCTGTTCGCGCACCCGCACCTGGCGGAGCGCGGCGTGCTGGTGCTGGGCCCGTCGATGCGGTTCCTCGACTACATCGCCCAGGTGCTCCCGGCGCTCGGCGAGACGGCGGTGGTCTCGGGGACGTGCGACACGCTCGTGCCCGGGGTGCGCCCGACGCGCGCCGAGGACCGCGACGTCGCCGAGATCAAGGGCCGGTCGCCGTGGCTGCCAGCGCTGCGGCGGTTCGTCGCCTCGCTCGAGCCCGCGGAGGGCCCGCTCGCCCTCGTGCTCGACGGCGAGGAGTACGCGATCCCCGCCGCGCAGCTCGCCGCGGCCCGCCGCGCGGCGGCGGGGGCCGGGTCGTACCACCGCGCCCGCGACCGCGTGGTCGACCGGGTGCACGACCTGCTCGTCGACGCCGTCGCCGACCGTCAGGCCGAGCTGCTCGCCCGCGCGGAGGAGGGGTTCGAGGACGTGCTCAGTCGGTTCGACGCCGCGCTCGCGCGGTCCGACGACCGCGCCGTGCACAGCGGCGCCACGGGCTCCGACGTCGACGGCGTGCTGTCGGACGCGGACCTCGAGGCCCTGCGCGAGCGCGTGGCCGTCGACCGGGGCGTCGCGGCCGCGCTCGACGCGTGGTGGCCGCGCCGCGACGCCGCCGCCGAGCTGACGCGCCTGCTGGACGACGCCGACCTGCTGCGCGCCCACGCCGGCCCGGGCACGAGCACCGGCCTCAGCGACGCGGAGGTCGCGCGCGTCGCGGCCGAGCCCGCGGGCGGCGCGCACGGCTGGGCGAGCAGCGACGTCCCGCTGCTCGACGCCCTCGCGGACCTCCTCGGAGACCCCGACGACGCCCCGGCCCGCGGCGGCTCCCCGATGCACGACCCGACCGACGACGGCGTCTTCGTCGCCGCCCGCGCGGCCGCGCGCCGGGACTGGACGTACGGCCACGTGGTGGTGGACGAGGCGCAGGAGCTGTCCGGCATGCAGTGGCACATGGTGGTGCGCCGCTGCCCCACCCGGTCGGTGACGGCGGTGGGCGACATCGACCAGGCGTCGTCGGCGCACCGCCAGACCGACTGGGGCGAGGCCGTGGGCGACGCGCTCGGCGACCGGTGGCGGCGCGCCGACCTCACCATCTGCTACCGCACGCCGCGCGAGGTCATGGAGCTCACCGGTCCGGTGCTGCGCCGCGCGGGCAGCCGCAACGACCCGCCCCGCGCGGTCCGCTCCGCCCCGGTCGCGCCCTGGCGGCGCACGACGCCGGAGGCCGGGCTGGCCGACGCGGTCGCGGAGGCCGTGGCGGGCATGGCGGCGCGGTACGAGGGCGGCTCGGTGGGCGTGGTCGCGCCCGTCGCGCGGCTCGCGGGGCTCCGCGCGGCCCTGCCGGACGGCACCCGGGCGATGTCCGCCACGGACGCGAAGGGGCTGGAGTGGGACGGCGCCGTCGTCGTCGACCCGGACGGGATCGCGGCGGAGCCGCGCGGGTGGAACGGGCTGTACGTGGCGCTCACCCGCTGCACGCAGGAGCTCGGCCAGGTGGTGGTGGGCTCCCTCTGACCTTCCTCAAATCGCCTGCGCGGCCGGAGGGCCCGCCAGCATGATGACGGCGCGACATCATCTGCCGTGATCGCTGAGGTGAGGAGTCCCATGCGCGTCCTGGTGACCGGAGGCGCCGGGTACGTCGGGTCCCACACCGTCCTCCGGCTGCTCGGCGCGGGGCACGACGTCGTCGTCGTCGACGACTTCTCCCGGGGCGCCCCCGCCGCGCTGGAGCGGGTCGAGGTCCTGGCGGGCCGGCCGGTCCCCGTGCACGTCTTCGACAGCGCCGACATCGACTCCCTCGAGCGGCTCTTCGACGCCGAGGGCTTCGACGCCGTCCTGCACCTCGCGGGCGTGAAGCGGCCCGGGGCGCGCGGTGTGCGGCCCCTGGACAGCTACGAGACCAACCTCGGCACCACGTTCACGCTGCTGCGATGCATGGCCTGGTACGGCGTCGACCGGCTCGTCGTGTCGTCGTCGGCCGCCGTGTACGGCGAGGGTCGCGACCTGCCGCACCGCGAGGACGCGCCGCTCGCCCCGCTCGGCCCGGTGGGCCGCAGCCACGCGATGACCGAGCAGATCCTGCGCGACGTCGTGGCCGACGCCGGCCCGGCCCTGCGCGTCGGCGTCGTGCGGCACTTCACCACCGCCGGGGCGCACCCGTCCGCGACGCTCGGGCCGGACCGGCCGGGCGCGGCGGCGGGCCTGCTCACCGCCGTCGCCGAGGCGGCGGCCGGCACCCGCGACCGGCTCGACGTGCACGGCGACGACCACCCCACGCCCGACGGCACCGCGATGCGCGACTACGTGCACGTGGACGACCTGGCCGCGGGGCACGTGGCCGCCCTCGCCGGGCTCGACGACGCCGACCAGCAGCTGTCCACCTGGAACCTCGGCAGCGGCCGGCCCACCAGCGTGCTCGAGGTGGTCCGGGCGTTCGAGTCCGTCACCGGCCGCACGGTGCCGTACCGCGTCACGGGCCGCCAGGTGGGCGACGTCGCCGTGTCGTACGCGGACCCCGGCCGCGCGGAGGCCGAGCTGGGCTGGCGGGCCACGCGCGGCATCGAGGACATCTGCCTCGACCTGTGGCGGTGGCACCAGCGCAACCCCGGCGGCTACCCGGCGGCGCTCGCCCCGACCACGCCGTGGCGCGGGGGTGTCGGGCACCGGCTGCGGCTCGTCTCCGCCGTGCCGGCCGCGTCGTCCTGGTAGGTCAGTCCGGCAGGTCGGTCCAGCAGGTCGGTCCGGCAGGTCGGTCCGGCAGGTCGGTCCAGCAGGTCAGTCCTTCGTCTCGCGGTAGTACTGCAGGGCACCCGGGTGCAGCTGGACGGGGTCGGTGAAGATCGCGCGCACGCGGTCGAGGTTCGCCGCCGACGGCACCTGGGCGGAGATCTCCGCCCGCGCGTCGAACAGGGTGGTGACCAGCGTGCGCGCCTCGGCGTCGGGCATGTCCCCGCGCACCATGAGGAAGTTCGGCACGGCGAGCGTCTCGACGGCCCGCGGCGACCCGTACATCCCGTCCGGCACGATGCCGTGGCGGTAGCCGCTGCCGTACCGCGAGCGCACCTCCTCGACCAGGTCGCCCAGGGGCACGAGGCGCACGGGCACGTCCGCGGCGAGCGCCGTCAGGCCCGGGGTCCGCAGGCCCCCGGACCAGAAGAACGCGTCGATCTCCCCGTCCCGCAGGGCCTCGATCGAGTCGTCCAGGCCGAGGCTCCGGGTCGTGAGCGCGGCCCTGGGCACGTCCGCGGCGGCGAGCAGTCGGTGCGCGATGAGCGCGGTGCCGGACCCTGGGGCGCCGAGCGAGACCCGCTTGCCCGCCAGGCCGGCGATGGAGCGCACGTCGGAGTTCGCCGGCACCACGAGGTGCACGAAGTCGTCGTAGACGCGCCCGAGCGCGCGCACGTCGAGGGGCTCGTCGAACTCGCCCTCGCCGGCGACGGCGTCCCGGGCGGCGTCGGCGGCACTGAACGCCACCTGCGCCGTGCCGGCGTCGAGGCTCTTCAGGTTCTCCACCGAGCCGCCGGTCTCGTCGACCTCCACGGGCAGGTCGTACCGCTGCTCCAGCACCTTCGCGTAGGCGACGCCGTAGGCGTGGTAGATACCGGTGGAGCCGCCGGTCGCCACGGTGAGCGCGTCGGGCCGGTTCCCGCCCCAGGGGTCGCCGGCCGCGTCGTCGCCGACGCAGCCGGCGAGCAGCGGGAGCAGCAGCAGCGCGGCGGCCAGCACCGCGAGCAGGGGGCCGCGGCGGCGCACCGCCCGCGCGTCGCTCACGACACCGCCTCCGCCGCGAGCGCCGGCATGCGCAGGCGCACCTCGAAGCCGCCGCCGTCGGGCAGTGCGAGGCGCAGTCCCCCGCCGCCGGTGGCCAGCAGCTCGGACGCGATGGCGAGGCCGAGCCCGGACCCCCGGACGGTGCCGTGGCCGGGCGAGCGCCAGAACCGCTCCGCCAGCCGCTCCAGCTCCTCGGGCGGCACGCCCGCGCCGTGGTCGCGCACGGTGACCTCGACCATGCCGGCAGCATCGTCGGCCTCGTCGCCGGCGGCGAGGGTGCCGACCGTGACGTCGATGCGGCCGCCGTCGGGCGAGAACTTCACGGCGTTGTCGAGCACGGCGTCGAAGGCGCACTCCAGGACGATCTCGTTGAGCTCCGCCCACGCGCCCTCGGGGGCCTCCTCGAAGGCGAGGTGGCGGCCGACGGCGAGCAGGCGCCAGCTCTCGACGCGCCGGGCGACGAGCTCCGCCACGTCCACGGGGTGCGCGCCGGCGGCCAGGTTCGCGTCGTCGGCGAGGAGCAGCAGCGCGTCGAGGATGTGCGCCATGCGCACGGCCTCGGCGCGCACGTGCGCCACCTCGGTGGCGTGCTCGGGCGGCGTCGAGAGGGCCAGGTCCTCGACGCGCAGCATGAGCGCGTTGAGCGGGTTGCGCAGCTCGTGCGACGCGTTGGAGACGAACTCCTGCTGGCGGTGCATGGAGTGCTCCACCTGCGCGGCCATGGCGTTGAACCGGGTGATGACCTCGCGCAGCTCGGGCGGGCCGGTGGACGGCGGGATGCGCGCGTCGAGGCGGCCGCGGCCGATCTCGCCCATGGCGGCGTCGACGGCGCGCACCGGGCGCAGCACCCAGCCCGCGGTGCGGTGCGCGATGACGACCGCGAGCACGCACGTGACGAGCCCGGCCGCCACGAGGATCCCCCAGCTCGACCAGATGCTGCGGGAGACGGACGACGCCTCGGAGACCGTGAGGACGGCGCCGACCAGGTCCCCGCCGTCGTACACGGGCTCGGCGACGACGATCCGGTCGGCCTTCCACGGCAGGGTGCTCAGCACCGCCTCGCCGCGCCGGCCCGCGAGGGCGGCGTGCCGCTCGTCCAGGTCGTCGACGTCGAGCCCGTTGGACGCCCACACGGCGCCCGACTGGTCGACGACGGCCGCGCCCACCCCGTACACGTCGCGGTACCGCGTGAGGTCGCCCTCGACGATCGCCGGGTCGTCGGCCATCAGCGACTGGCGGGCCGTGATCACGAGGTAGCCGGCGTCGGCCAGGCGGTCCAGGTAGACCTCCTGCTGGTTGGCGCGCGCCACGTTGCCGGAGTACGCGGCGCCGAGCAGCGCCAGCACCAGCACGCAGGGCACGAACAGGATGATCGCCAGCCGGGTCCGCATCGACGTCTAGGCCCCCGCGCCGCGCGGCGCGGCCGCGTCCCCGCCGTCGGGCGCGGCCAGCCGGTAGCCGACGCCGCGGACCGTCTCGACGAGGTCGGGCTCGCCGAGCTTGCGGCGCAGGGAGGCGACGTGCACCTCGAGCGTGCGGCCGAGGCCCTTCCAGCTCGACCCCCACACGTCCCGCAGGATGCGCTCGCGCGTGAGGACCGACCCCTGCTGACGCACGAGCAGCGCGAGCAGGTCGAACTCCTTGCGGGTCAGCTCGACGACGGTGCCCACGGCGTCGCTGGTCCGGCGCACCTCGCGCCGGGCCAGGTCCACCACGACGCCCCGCACCCGGATGCGCGCGTCGGGGGCCTCGGCGCGCTGCCCGTCCCACTCGCGGCCGCGGCCGCGGCGCAGGACCGCGTCGATGCGGGCGAGCACCTCGCGCACGTCGTACGGCTTGGTCACGTAGTCGTCGGCGCCCAGCTCCAGCCCCTGGATGCGCGCGTCGAGGCGCGTGCGGGCGGTGACCATGATGATCGGCGTGTCCGAGACGCGGCGGATGCGCCGGCACACCTCGAAGCCGTCGATGTCGGGCAGGGTGAGGTCCAGCAGCACCAGGTCCGTGCGGGGGCTCACCTCGCGCAGCGCGGACGCGCCGTCGCGAGCACGGACCACTTCGAAGCCGTGCCGCCGCAGCACGGACACGAGCGCGCTCGCGACGTGGTCGTCGTCCTCGACCACCAGCAGCTGCACGGGACCGTCCCTCCCTCGGGCGCCTGGAGCGCACAGGTTAGCGGAGCGACGTTTCGGGCTCCTACCGCGGACCGGTGCGCGGGACCGGGCCAGGTCAGAGCCAGCCGACCCGCCGGAAGACCCGGTACAGCACCACGCAGCCCACCACCATGAGCCCCAGGGCGAACGGGTAGCCGAGCAGCCAGTGCAGCTCCGGCATGTTCCGGAAGTTCATGCCGTAGATGCCCGCGATCACCGTGGGGTACACGAGGATCGCCGCCCAGGCCGAGATCTTGCGCATGTCCTCGTTCTGCCGCACCGACACCTGCGACAGGTGCACCTGGAGCATGTCGGAGAGCAGGTCGTCGTGCGCGTCGAGGTGCCGGTCGATGCGTTCCACCGTGGACGCCACCCGCTCCAGCGTGCGCCGGTCGGCGACCATGCGGCGGTCGTCGACGGTGAGCTCGGGCAGCTCCGCGGACACCGGCAGCAGCGCCCGCCGCGCCTCGGTGATCTCGCGCTTGAGGTCGTACAGCCGCTGCACCGGGTCCGCCATCGTGCGGTCGAAGACGACCCGCTCGCTGTCCGCGACGGCGTTGCCGAGCGCCACCTCCACCTCCGACGCCACGCCCACCACGCCCAGCACGACGGCGAGCGCCACCCGCTGCGCGCCCGTCCCGTGCGCGGGGCCCGGGCCGCTCAGCCGGTCCAGCGCGAGGTCGTGCACCCCGGCGTCGCCCACCTCGAACGTCAGCACCGCGTCCTTGCCGGCGAGGACGCCGAGCTCGCCGGTGTGCACCTGCCGGTCGTCCTCCGTGAACCAGACCGTGGGGGTGAGCACGGCCACCCACTCGTCGTCGAGCCACCGCACCGCGGCGGCCGGCCGCTTCGGCACCTCCCGCGCGACGACGTGCGCCTGCGCGAGCCGCTCCCCCAGAGCCGGGTCGACCTCCCGCACCGCGGCGAGGAACGCGTCCTTGTCCGTGACGTGCAGCCAGCGCGCCGGGTGGTCGTCGTCCGCGGCCCGCGCCGGCGCGCCGTGCGTCCCGACGAACCACTCCACCACGCCCGCCGGCCTCTCCTCCGCGCCCGCTGCACTGCCCGTCCGGTCCGTCACTCCCGCATTCTCGGACGAACCGGGCCGAACGGCGCGGCGGGACACCCGTCACGGCGGCAGTTCGCGCTCAGCGCGGCAGTTCGAACTGCCGCGGTGAGCCGAAACTGCCGCGCCGAGCGTCACCCCTCGACCGTCACGCTCCGACTGGCGCGGCGTCCGGGGCCGGCCGGGCGTCTGCCGCCCGGCGCGCGACCCCCGCCGCGCCCACCCCGGCGGCGACGAAGATCGCGCCCAGCACGAGCCAGCCGGGGGTGCCGTACCGGACGGGCAGCGCCGTGACGACGACGGGCGCGGCCATGCCGGCGAGCGCGTAGCCGGTCTGCGACAGGCCCTGGTAGGCGCCGGCACGACGCGGGTCGGCGAGCTCGAAGGCCATGCCCCACCCGCCGGCCTCGGACACCACCTCGCCGAGGGAGTGCGCGACGGCGGCCAGGAGCAGCAGGGCGGTCGCCGCGACGAGGCTGCCGTACCCGGCCGCCGCGTACAGCACGCAGGCCGCGGCCAGCAGCACGGCGCCGCGGCGCACGGCGCGGCCCGCCGTCCGCACGTCGTGGGTGCCGCGGGACGCGCGCACCTGCAGCAGCGCCACCAGCACCGTGTTGACCACCAGCAGCGCGGAGACGACGGCGGTGGGGGCGTCGGTGCTCGCGACCCACAGCGGCACGCCCACGGTCATGACCCCGAACTGCATGGCGACGACGGCGTTGAGCGCGACGCTGGCCACGTACGTCCGGTCGCGCAGGGGGTGGCGGGCGGGCGACTCCACGTCGTCGCCGTCGACGCCCTGGGGCGCGGGCGGTTCGGCGAGGAGGCGCGCGGCCAGGTCGGGCACGCGGCGGGGCAGCGTGACCAGGGGCGCGACGGCGGCGAGCAGCAGCACGGCCGTCGCG
The DNA here is from genome assembly GCF_053608125.1 of Isoptericola sp. NPDC055063. Classification (NCBI taxonomy): domain Bacteria; kingdom Bacillati; phylum Actinomycetota; class Actinomycetes; order Micrococcales; family Promicromonosporaceae; genus Isoptericola; species Isoptericola sp. NPDC055063. Next base: position 195,119 of record NZ_JBSGUW010000002.1, read on the forward strand.
ACCATCGCGGTGCGGTAGGCCGCGGCGGTGTCGGCCAGCAGCGCGACGGCGGCAGCAAGGGTGCCGAGCCCGATGAGGACGTTCGTCACGACGCGCAGCCGGGCGCGCACCCCGACGCGCTCGGGGCCCGTGAACCATCGGGCGAGCAGCGCCTGCCGCGCGGTGGACTGCACCCCGCGGCCGGCGCTGACGACGATGGCGACGGCCGTGAAGCTCACCGCGTCGGAGGTGAACGAGTACGCCGCGAGCGCCAGCGCCTGCGCGAGGAGCCCCCACACCTGCACCCGGTGGGCGCCGGCCCGGTCGGACCAGCGCCCGGCGAGGTACGACCCGAGCACACCCGCGCCGCCGGCGATCCCCAGCCCCAGCCCGACGGTGCCGGCCGAGAGGCCGACCACGCGCGTGAAGTACAGCACGGAGACGGTGTAGAAGATGCCCGTCGACGCCGCGAACGCCATGGTCGAGACGGTGAGGGCGCGGGCCACGGGGTCCCGCGGCAGGAGGGTCTGGATCACGGCACCAGTAGGCAGCCCCCTCCGCCTGCCGACGAACAGATGTAGCGGTGCGCTACATCTACGCTCGACCCGTGGGATGGATGCACTACGAGCTCGCGGGCATGGACCTGGCGGACGTGCGGTTCGCCGTCTCCCCGCTGAACGAGCTGGTCTTGTCGCTACGCGCCTGGCGCGACCCGGGCCGCTACCCCGTGCACCTGCCGTGGTTGCGGCGCGTGCAGCAGGCGCGGCCGACGCTCGACGGCGAGATGCTGCTCGCGCTGACGAACGACTCCCTGTGGACGCCGGACTACCTCACGCCGCGGCCCGGCGGCCCGCTCACGCGTATCGACGACGAGCTGGCCGCCGTGGCCGCCGTCGACGACGCGACGGTGGCGCACGACCTCGCCGAGGTCCACCCGCACGGCCTGCCCGCGGCACTGCGTGGCCCGGTGCCGCAGGTCCGCCGGCGGATCGACGCCGCGCTGACGGCCTACTGGGACGCCTGCGTCGCCCCGGTGTGGCCGCGGATGCGCGCGGTGCTGCAGGCCGACGTCGTGCACCGCGGCACCGTGATCTCGGCGCGCGGCGCGGGCGCGATGTTCGCCGACCTCGCCGAGCGGGTCTCCTTCGCCGACGGCGTGGTGAGCGTGCAGCTCACCACGCAGCCCGCGACCCGGCGCCGGTCGACCACGGGCGTCGGGCTCACCCTGGTGCCGACCCTGTTCACCCGCGGCGCGTCGTGCCCCATCGACCCCGCCGAGCCGCCGGTGATCATGTACGGCGCGCGCGGCACCGGCACCCTGTGGGAGGCGGCGCGGCACGTGGCGGACGACGCCCTCGTCGCCGTCCTGGGCCGCGCGCGGGCCGGGTTGCTCACCGCGCTGGAGCAGCCGGCGTCGTCGACGGACCTCGCCCGCCGCCTCGACGTGACGGCGAGCGCCGTGAACCAGCACCTGCGCGTGCTGCGCGACGCGGGCCTGCTGACGTCCGCGCGCGCCGGCCGGTCGGTGCTGTACCTGCGCTCCGAGGTGGGCGACGCGCTGGTGGGCGGCGGCCGCGAGGCCCGGTGACCGACCCCACAGCCTGAGCTCCCGTCTCCCGACAGTTTCCCGACGCCGCGTTGGTATCGTTCCCGACATGACGTCGGCAACTGGTGCCGGCGCGGAAGGGAGCACGATGTTTCTGGCGTGGCGCGAGCTGGTGTTCGCGCGGGCTCGGTTCGGCCTGATGGGGGGTGTCGTCGCCCTCGTCGCGATCCTCGTCGTCATCCTGTCCGGGCTGTCCTCGGGCCTAGTGAACGACGGCGTCTCCGGCCTCAAGAAGCTGCCGGCGACCGCGTTCGCGTTCGACGAGGGCACCGCCGTCGACTCGGCGTTCTCGCGCAGCACCGTGGGGCGCGACCAGGCGGAGCGCTGGGCCGAGCAGGACGGCATCGACGACGCCGCCCTCTTCGGCAACCAGCTCGTCAACGCCGAGGGCCCCGACGGCGAGGCCGTCGACCTGGCCCTCTTCGGCGTCGAGCCCGACTCCTTCCTCGCCCCCGCCCCCGACCTCGTCGCGCGCGGCGACGGCCTCGGCGCGCGCGACGGCATCGTCGTCAGCGAGACGGTGACCGACCTCGGGCTCGACGTCGGGGACACGGTGACGGTCGACCGGCTCGGCACCGAGCTGACGATCGTCGGGGTGCTGGACGGCCAGCACACCTACGGGCACGTGGACGTCGCCTACGTGCCGCTCGCCACCTGGCAGGAGATCCATGCCGGCGCCGGACCCGGCGACGAGGTGCGGCCGGACGCCTACGACGAGGCGACCGCCGTCGCGCTCGCCGAGTCCGACGGGGCCGACGTCGACCTGGCGGCGGCCGCCGCCGGCACCGGCACCACCGCCGTGTCGCTCGAGGACTCGTTCGAGGGCTCGCCGGGGTACGCGGCCGAGACCCTCACGCTCGACCTCATCCAGACGTTCCTGTACGCCATCTCCGCGCTCGTGGTCGGCGCGTTCTTCACCGTCTGGACGATCCAGCGCCGGCACGAGATCGCCGTCGCCCGCGCGATGGGCGCCCGCACGGGCTACCTGGTCCGTGACGCCCTCGGGCAGGCGGCGGTGGTCCTCGTCGGCTCGACGGCGGTGGGCGTGGCCGTCGGCGTCGGGTTCGGCGCGCTCCTGACGTCCACCCCCATGCCCTTCTCGCTCGAGCCCGTGCCCGTCGCGGCGGCCGCCGTCCTGCTCGTGGCGCTCGGGCTCCTCGGCGCGGCCGCCGCGGTCGGCCGCATCGCCCGCGTCGACCCGCTCACCGCCCTCGGAGGACAGCGATGACCCAGCCCGCCCCCACCACCGCCACCGCACCCCGGGCCACCGGGGCCGACGGCCTCCGCCTCACCGACGTCGTCCTGACCCTCGGGGACGGCGACGCCACCGTGACGGCGCTCGACCACGTCGACCTCGCCGTCCCGGCGGGCGAGCTGCTCGCCGTCGTCGGCCCGTCCGGGGCCGGCAAGTCGAGCCTGCTCGCCGTCGCCGGGGCCCTGACGCGGCCCGACTCCGGCACCGTCCTGGTGGACGGCGAGGACGTCGGCGCCTTCTCCGCGTCCCGGCAGGCGCAGCTGCGCCGGGAACGGATCGGCTTCGTGTTCCAGTCGGGCAACCTGCTCCCCGCGCTCACCGCCGTCGACCAGCTGCGGTTCGCGCTGCACGCCACGGGGCGCAAGGTCGCGGCCTCGGCGCGGTCGCCGCTCGAGCTCCTGGAGCAGGTCGGGATGGCGCACAAGGCGAACCGACGGCCGCACGAGCTGTCCGGCGGCGAGCGTCAGCGCGTCGGCATCGCCCGCGCGCTGGTCACGGCGCCCGCGCTGCTGCTCGTCGACGAGCCGACGGCGGCGCTCGACCGCGCGCGCAGCCACGCCGTCGTCGAGCTGCTCGCGGCGGAGACGCACGAGCACGGCGTCGCGACCGTCATGGTCACGCACGACCACGACGTGCTTGAGCACTGCGACCGGGTGGTGCGGATGGAGGATGGAAGACTGGTCGACTGACCGTCACGCCCCGGGCCACCAGGCCCGGGGCGCCCCGCGAGGAGGAGAGCCGTGCCGCGCATCAGCGCCCCCACCGTCGTCGAGCACCGCGCGGCGCAGCAGCGGGTCCTCCTCGACGCCGCGCGAGCCCTCCTCGCCGAGACCGGGCGCCCGCCCACCTTCGCCGCGCTCGCCGAGCGGTCCGGGCTCGCCCGCCCGAGCATCTACCAGTACTTCCGCTCCGCGGAGGACCTGCTGCGCGCCATGGTGGAGGACGTGTTCCCCCGGTGGGCGACCACGGTCGCCGAGGCCATGGACGCCGCCGAGGACGACGGCGCTCGCATCCTCGCCTACGCGCGGGCCAACCTCGAGCTCGTGGCCGCGGGCGAGCACGCCCTCGCGACCGCGCTCGCCGACGTCGGGCCGGCAGCCGCCGTCGCGCAGGGGGTGCGGTCCATGCACGACGAGCTGCTGCGGCCGCTGACCGACACGCTGCGCGCGCTCGGGGTGGCCCGGCCCGCCCGGACGGCGGAGCTCCTCAACGCCATGGTGAACACCGCCTCGCGGATGATCGAGTCGGGCACCCCGCTCGAGGAGGCGTGGGCCGCCGTCGAGCAGCTGGTGGCGCCGTTCGCCGACCGCGCCCGCGACGCCGCGACGTAGCCCGGACTACCTCGGCGCGATCCGGACTACCTCGGCGCGGGTGCCACGCGCGCCAGGTGCGCGTCGAGGACGTCGAGCGCCCACGCGGGGCCGGCGCCCGGGTCCTGCCGCACGACGTGCAGCGCGAGGCCGTCGACGAGGGCGTGCAGCTCGCGCACCTCGACGTCGGCGGCGGGGCGGCCGGCGAGGGCGGCGAGCGCGTCGCCGCACACGCCGCGGATCGCGTCCTGGGCGGCGCGGTGGCCCTCGCGCAGGGCGGGGTCGGTCATGGCGGCGGTGCCGAGCGCGAGGTAGACCTCCATCTCGGTGCGCCGCTCGGCGTCGAGCGGGAGCAGCTGCGCCAGCACGGCGCGCGCGCCGCCGGGGGCGGCGACGTCCACGGCGTCGACCCGCTCGCGCAGCCGCTCCACGACGAGCGACACGGCGCGCTCGCGCACGCTGGCCACGGTGGGGAACGTGTAGCGCAGCGAGCTCTGCGGCAGGCCGGCCTCGGCGGCCACGTTGCGGACGGACAGGGCTTCGAGACCGTCGCGCACGAGGACGCGCCACGCGGCCTCGGACACCTGACGGCGGCGTTCGTCACGGTCGAGCTTCTGGGGCACGACCCCATGTTCGCACGGTCGTGCGAGGTGTGATAGAACTTCTTTCGCACGATCGTGCGAAAACATCCTGCGAGCGAGAGGGCGCGACTGCCGTGGACTGGCTGATCCTGATCCTGGCCGGCGTGATGGAGGCCGTGTGGGCGACCGCGCTGGCCGCGTCGCACGGCTTCAAGCGACCGGTCCCGACCGTGTTGTTCGTCGTGGGCCTGGCCCTGAGCATGTGGGGCCTCGCGCACGCGATGCTCACCATCGAGGTGGGCACCGCGTACGCCGTGTGGGTGGGCATCGGCGCCGTTCTCACCGTGCTGGTCGCCATCGTGCGCGGCGACGAGCGGCTGACGGTCGCCCGGGCGCTGCTGCTGGTCGGCCTGGTCGGGTCGGTCGTGGGACTCAAGGTGGTGAGCTGACATGAGCAAGGACCTGAAGAAGAACCCGACCTCGGTGGCCTGGGGTGTCCTGCTGGCCAGCGCCGTCCTCGAGGCGGTGTGGGCCACGGCGCTCGACGCCAGCCGCGGCTTCACCGTGCCGGTCGACACGATCGTCTTCCTCGTCGCCCTGACGCTGAGCATGCTCGGCCTCGGCTACGCCGCGAAGCACATCCCCATCGGCACGGCCTACGCCATCTGGACCGGCATCGGCGCCGCGCTCACCGTCGCGTGGGCGATGGCGAGCGGCGCCGAGACGGCGTCCGCCCTCAAGGTGCTGTTCCTCGCCGGGATCATCGGCTGCGCCATCGGCCTCAAGCTCGTCGGCGACAAGGCCGAGGGGCGCGAACGCCCGGAGGCGCCCACCGACTGACGCGCGTCAGACCTCGCGGCGGTGCACGACCTGCGCCGCCGCCTGGTCGCGCGGCATGAGCAGCACCTGGTCGACGTTGACATGCGCCGGGCGCGTGGCGATCCACGCCACCGTCTCGGCGACGTCCTCGGCCGTGAGCGGCTCGACGCCCGCGTAGACGGCGTCGGCGCGCTCCTGGTCGCCCTTGAAGCGGACCAGGGAGAAGTCGGTGTGGACCATGCCGGGGTCGATCTCGCTGACGCGCACCGGCTGCCCCAGCAGCTCCAGGCGCAGCACCCGGGTCAGCGCCGCCTCGGCGTGCTTGGCCGCGTTGTACCCGGCGCCGCCCTTGTAGGGCTCGCGGCCGGCGATGGAGCCGATGGTGATGACCTGGCCGTCGCCGCTCGCGATCAGGCGCGGCAGCAACGCCTTGGTGACGCGGACCGTGCCCAGCACGTTGATGTCGTACATGCGCTGCCAGTCGGCGAGGTCGGCGTCGGCCACCGACTCCGTCCCCAGCGCGCCGCCCGCGTTGTTGACGAGCAGGTCGCAGCGCCCGAGCTTCTCGTCGACGGCGGCCGCGAACGCCGCGACGGACGCGTCGTCCGTGACGTCGAGGGGAAGGGCGGTGCCGCCGGTCTCGGCGGCCACCCGCTCGAGCCGGTCCATCCGCCGCGCGCCGAGGACCACGTGGAAGCCCGCCGCCGCGAGGGCCCGGGCACTGGCGGCGCCGATCCCGCTGCTGGCTCCGGTGACGACGGCGACGCGGGTGGGGACGGGCATGAGGGCTCCTCGGGACGATCGGGGGTGCCGTCACAGCCTAGACGCGTTGTGGGGGGGGGGGGGGGGGCCGGGCGCCGGGGGGCAAGAGGGGGGAGAGGCGGAAGGAAAATGCCCCTGGGGCAGGGGGCGCTGTTG
>NZ_JBSGUW010000002.1:201596-316620 GCF_053608125.1 Isoptericola sp. NPDC055063
CCGTCGTGTTGTCCCTCCCCTCCCCCCCCCTCTCCCTTTTTCTTCCTCCTCCTTCCCCCCCCCCCCCCAAACCAAACCCCCCCCCCCCCCCCCCCCCACAACACTGCCTCGGACCCCGGGTCAGCCGTTGAACGCGGCCGGGTGCGGGCCGGTGCGGCCGTCGCGCTCCAGCCCGTCGATGGCGGCGAGCTCGGCGTCGGTGAGGTCGAACCTGAAGACGTCGAGGTTCGCGGCGATGCGTGCCGGCGTCACGGACTTGGGGATGACGACGCGGCCCTGCTGCAGGTGCCAGCGCAGCACCACCTGGGCCGGCGTCACGCCGTGCGCGCGGGCGGCGTCGACGACCGGTGCGTCGCCCAGGACGGCACCCTGCGCCAGCGGGCTCCACGCCTCGGTGACGGCGCCGTGGCGGGCGTTCGCCGTGACGGTCTCGCGGTTCTGCAGCGCCGGGTGCAGCTCCACCTGGTTCACGACCGGGGTGCTGCCGCCGAGGGCGGCGACGCGGTCGAGGTGCTCGGGCAGGAAGTTGGACACGCCGATCGAGCGGGCGAGGCCGGCGTCGCGGAGGTCCTCCAGGCCCTGCCAGGCGTCGAGGTAGTCGTCCGTGGCGGGGGTCGGCCAGTGGATCAGGTACAGGTCCACGTGGTCGAGGCCCAGCTTCTCCAGGCTCTCCTCGAGGCCCTCGCGGGCGGCGGCGCGGCCCAGCCTGTCCACCCACAGCTTGGTGGTGACGAACAGCTCGTCGCGGGCGACGCCCGACTCGGCCAGGGCACGGCCGACGCCGCGCTCGTTGCCGTAGACGGCGGCGGTGTCGATGCTGCGGTAGCCGGCGTCGAGCGCGGCGGCGACGGCGGCCGTCGTCTCGGCGTCGGGCACCTGGAAGACGCCGAAGCCGAGCTGGGGCATGGTGCGGCCGTCGGAGAGGGTGACGGTGGGGACGTTCGCGGTCATGAGATGGGTCCTTCCGGTGGTGCGGTACTGAGGTTCGGGGTGGGTTAGACGGCGGACGGCGCGAGCTCGTGCTCGTGCGCTGTGCCGCGGGGCCGGGCGAGCTCGCCGCCGCGGGAGCGGACGGCGACCAGCAGGACGCCGAGCCCGGCGACCGTGACGGCCGCGCCGACCCACAGGGGCGAGGTGTAGCCGAGGCCCGCGGCGAGGGCGAGACCCGCGGCCCAGGCGCCGAACGCGTTCCCGACGTTGAACGCGGCGATGTTGGCGCCGGAGCCGAGCGTGGGCGCGGCCTCGGCGTACTGCATGATGCGGGCCTGCAGCCCGGGCACCGTGGCGAAGCCGAAGCCGCCCATGAGGAGCAGCGCCACGACGGTCGCGACCTTGCTCTGCGCGGTGAGCGCGAAGAGCACGAGGACGGCGGCGAGCACGGAGATGACCGTGACGAGCGCCTTGACGAGGTTGCGGTCGGCGGCGCGGCCGCCCAGCACGTTGCCGGCGAAGAGGCCGACGCCGAAGACGACGAGCAGCCACGGGACGGCGGCGGCGCTGAAGCCGCTGACCTCGGTGAGCGTGAACGCGATGTAGCTGAACGCGCCGAACATGCCGCCGTAGCCGAGCACGGTGACGGCCATGGACAGCCACACCTGGCGGTCGCGGAAGATGCGGAACTCCGACAGCACGGAGCCGGTGGAGCGGTGCGACGTCGCGGGCACGAGCACGGCGATGCCGACCAGGCCGATCACGCCGATCACGGTGATGGCCCAGAAGGTGGCCCGCCACCCGGCCGCCTGGCCGAGGAACGTGCCCAGCGGCACGCCGGCCACGTTGGCGATGGTGAGGCCGGCGAACATCACGGAGATGGCGGCGGCGCGGCGGTTCGCGGGCACGAGGTCAGCCGCGACGACCGCCCCGATGCCGAAGAAGGCGCCGTGGCACAGGGCCGCGACGACCCGGCCGACCATCGTCATCCCGTAGCTGGGCGCGACGGCGGACAGCAGGTTGCCGGCGATGAACAGCACCATCAGGAGCATGAGCGCCCGCTTGCGCGGCACCCGGGAGAGGGCCGCGGTGAGGGCGATGCCGCCGACGGCGACGGACAGGGCGTAGCCGGAGATGAGGTAGCCGGCCACCGTCTCGGTGACGCCGAAGTCGGCGGCCACCTCCGGCAGCAGGCCCATGATGACGAACTCGGTGAGTCCGATGCCGAAGCCCCCGAGGGCGAGGGCGTACAGCGCGGCAGGCATCCGAGGCCTCCAGGATCGGGAACGGGAACGTTGCGTGTGCAGTAGTTGCACGCGCAACGTTCTAGATAGTTGCACACGCGCTATATGCGCGCAAGGCGCTATGCTGTGATCCGGACGACGGGCCCGCACGAGGCCCCCGAGGAGGCCGACATGGGTATCGCCGACGACGCCGTCGAGATCCGCGCGCGCGGCTGGCGCACGCTCGCCGCGCTGCACGGGCTGATCGAGACGGACCTGGAGCGCGCGCTGCAGAAGGAGCACCAGCTCTCCGTGGTGGAGTTCACCGTGCTCGACGCGCTGAGCCGCCAGGACGGCTGGCACATGCGCATGCAGCAGCTCGCCCGCGCCGCCGCCCTGTCCAGCAGCGCCACGACGCGCCTCGTCACGCGCCTCGAGGACCGCGGCCTGCTCACGCGCATCCTGTGCGCCGACGACCGCCGCGGCATCTACACCGAGCTCACGCCCGCCGGCCGCAAGCTCCTCGAGGCCGCCCGGCCCACCCACGACCGCGCCCTCGAGGACGCGCTCACCCGCGCCGAGGACATCCCCGAGATCGCCCCGCTCGCCGCGTCCCTGCACGAGGTCGCCACGGTCTGAGGCGGGGCCGGTTCACGCTCCCCGCGGAACACCCGCCGTCGCGAGCAGGTCCTCGTGCAGCTCCATCCACACCCCGTGGACGGACGCGCCGCCGATGCCGGCCACGCGTGAGCCGTCGCCGGCGCGGGCCGCCGCGAGCGCGTCGTCGAGCCTGCCGGCGTAGCCGCCGAACCGGTCGAGCTCCGTCGCCAGCCCGGCGAGCAGGGGGCGCACCTCGGCGACGACGGCCGCCAGCTCGTCGAGCGCGCGCGCGTCCCAGGCGGCGTCGCGGTGGTCGTTGACGTCCAGCCGCCCGCCGTCGCCGGGCCGCAGCTGCCAGTCCGTGCAGGCCTGCAGCAGCCGGGAGTTGAGCGGGTCGAAGGCCGGGAGCGCCGCGCGCACGACGGCGTCCGCGCGCCCGGTCGGGTCGGCGGCGAGCTCCGCCGCGAGGCGGCGCTCCCCCTCCGCCCGCCCGCGCTCGGTGAGCGACCAGGCGCCCGTCCCCGCGAACTCGGACCAGGTGACGCACCCGAACGCCTCCAGGTCCAGGAGGAGGTCGCGCGCGACGTCGGCGGGGAGCCCGGCGCGCTCCGCCACGGCGGCGTCGTCCGCGGCACCCCGCACGCGCACGGCGTGCAGGACGAGGAGCTCCGGGTCGGACGGCCGGCTCACGCCGCGGCCCCGCCGTCGCCGCCCGCCCCGCCGGAGCCTGCCCCACCCGACCGCGAGACGAGGCGGTCGAGCCGCTGCTGCACCGCCTGCGGCGAGCCCAGCCCCATCGCCCCCGCCATCCGGGCCCACGTGTGACCGGCGGCGCGCGCGGCGAACAGGGCCGCCGTCTCGAGCTGCCCCGCCTCGGCCCGCGCGGCGGGCACCAGCGCGAGGGCCGCGAGCGCCCCGGCGGCGTCCTCCTCGGGGGTCAGCCCGCCGCCCGCCGAGCGCCACAGATAGTGCCGCACCAGGTCCGTCGCCGACGGCGGCACGCCGGCCGGCTGCCACGGCCGCGCGGCCAGCCGGTCCGCGCCGAGGGCGAGCAGCGTGCGCCGGGCACGCGCCTCCGCGTCGGCGGCACCCTGGTCGACCTCGTGGTCCGCGGCACGACCGGTGGCGCGGTCGTCCGGGCGGGGCTTGCGTTCCATCCCGCGACCGTGCACCATCAACGAACCGTTGTCAACGCAATGTTGAACCCCGAGGAAGGACCGGCCCGTGGCGCGCGACAGGCGAACCCCCGTGGAGGCCTGGGCGGCCGAGGAGCGCCGCCTCCTCGACCGGGCCCCCGCCTTCCGGGCCGCGGTCGACCGGATCGTGGACCGGGCGCTCGACGACGTCGCCGCGGCGCAGGCGCGGGACGACGGCGAGGACAAGACCAGCAGCACGGAGGCCGCCTTCACGGGCGCGCGGGCACGCCTGCGACGGGCTCGGCGCAGGCACCGCCGAGAGCTGGCGCCGCTCGACCTCGCCCCGTGGCAGCGGCTGGCGGCGGACGTCGTGCGGCCCGTCGGCGCCTCGGGCGTCACGACGGACGCCCGCCTCACCGCGCGGAGGGCGGTCTCGTGGTGGCTGCCCACCGGCCTGGGCGCCGCGACCCTCGCGGGCCTGGACCCGTACTCCGGCCACGTGCAGGCCCGCGCCCGCGTGCTCGCCGAGGAGCGCACGGCCCGCCGGCAGGCGCGGCGCGGGCGCGGCCCGGCGGACCCGGACGCCTAGCGCCCCAGCCGACCGCACGACTCCTGTTCGACGACGCACGGAGGTGGGCGATGCCCGGGACGATCCCGCTCGACGGCGCAGCGCCCGCGCACGGCGGCAAGGCCGCGACCCTCGGCCGGCTGCGCCGCGCCGGCCTGCCGGTGCCGGACGGCTTCGTCGTCCCCGCCTCGCTCGAGGGCCCCGACCTGCGCGCCGCCGTCGACGGCGGGCTCGACGGCCTCGGGCGGCACGAGCCCGTGGCGGTGCGGTCGTCGGCGGCGGACGAGGACGGCACGCACGCGTCGGCGGCCGGCCAGTACGAGACGGTGCTCGGCGCGGTCGGCGCGGGCGACGTCGTGCGGGCCGTCGCCTCCTGCCGCGCGTCGGCGGCCGGTCCGCGGGCCACCGCGTACCGGGCGGCGACGGGAGGGGCCTGTGCAGCGGCCGGCGTCGCGGTGGCCGTCGTCGTCCAGCGCCTGGTCGACGCCCGCGCGGCGGGCGTGCTGTTCACGGGCGCACCGTTGACGGGCGGCGGACGCACGACGGTCGAGGCCTCGTGGGGGCTGGGCGAGAGCGTGGTGCAGGGCGCCGTCGACCCGGACCGGTGGACGGTCGCCGCCGGGCGCGTCGTCGAGCGGCGCACGGGGACCAAGCGCACCCGGGTGGACCGCTCCCCCGCCGAGGTCACGACCAGCGAGGTCCCCGCCGCCGACCGGGGCCGGCCCTGCCTCGACGACGCGACGGTACTGCGCGTCGTCGCGCTGGGCGAACGGGTCGCGCGCCTGCTCGGCGGCCCGCAGGACGTGGAGTGGGCGGTGGACGACGACGGCGCCGTCTGGCTGCTGCAGGCCCGCCCGGTCACGGCCGCCCTCCCCGCCGGTCGTTGTGAGCGGGCGTTTGGCCCCGACTCAAGGGCGGAACAGGGCCAAACGCCCGCTCACAACGACAAGGTGGCGGTGCTGCGGGGCACGGGCGCGAGCAGCGGGCGGGCGACGGGGCCCGCGCGCGTGGTGCGCGGGCCGGACGACTTCGCCGCCGTCCGCCCCGGCGACGTGCTGGTGTGCCGCGAGACGGACCCGGCATGGACGCCGCTGTTCGGCGTCGTCGCGGCGGTCGTCACGGAGACGGGCGGGCTGCTGTCGCACGCGGCGATCGTCGCGCGCGAGCTGCGGCTGCCCGCTGTGCTGGGCGTGCCCGGCGCGACCGACGCGCTCCGCGGCGCCGGGACCCTCGTCGTCGACGGCGAGGCCGGCACCGTGGTCGCCACGGGCGTCGCCACGCCCCGCTGAGCGCGGGTTGGGCACACCGTGGACGCGGGCGCGCCGGCGTGGAAGCATCCGGCCATGACGTCGACGGTGCGTGCCGGGTCCCCGCCCCCGGGCGCGTTCCCGCCCCCGGCCGCGTTCCCGCCGTTGAACGACGACCTCGGGCCGTTCACCGACGACCGGCCGCGGGCCCCCTGGGGGCTGCGCGTCCTCGCGACCCTGCTCGACTCGGCGCTCGTCGCCTTCGTCGCGTTCCTCGGCACCGGCGACTCGCCGCCGTTCGGCACGCTCCCCGCCGTCGGCCCGTCCGGTGACCCCGTCGACGAGACGACGACGCTCTGGGTGGCCGGGACGCTGCTCGTGCTCGGCGTCCTCCAGGCGTACACGGGCATGACGCCGGGCAAGCGGGTCGCGGGCATCTCCGTGGTCGACGACCGCTCGGGACGGCCGATCGGGCTGCCCGGCACGATCGTGCGCTGGTTCGCGCACGTGCTCGACGCGATCCTGCTGATCGGCTATGTCCGCGCCGCGTTCCACCGCGAGGGCCGCACGTTCGCCGACTCGCTGCTCGGCACCGTCGCCGTCCGCAGCACCACGCCCGAGCCGCACCCGCTCGTCGCCCGCCTCCGTGCGGCCCGCGACGCCCACGCGCCGTGGCTGCGCTGGCCCCGGCGGGTCACGGGCGCCGTCGCCCTCGTGGTGTGCGCGGCGGCCGCGGCCGCGAGCGTCATGACCGGCAGCGGCGGGGGCGAGCAGATGTCCGAGCACGAGACGTCGTGCGCCAGCACGGGCCCGTCGGCCGCGACGGCGGTCTTCGGCAGCGCTCGCACCGTCCACGAGGTCTCCCGGCTCGGTATCACCCGCACCACGACGACCACCTGGCGGGTCGCGGTGGGCTGGTCCGCCGGGCTCGGTCTCGACGGCGCTGACAACCCCGCCGTCGACGCCACGACGGTCCGCCTGTCCGTGTCCACCCCCGGCGGCCCGACGTACGACTCCCTGGACGCCGTCGACGGCGACCCGGACGGCTACCCGGAAGGCGCGGAGACGGACGACGCCGGCGACGGCCTCTGGTGGTCTCTCCCGGACCTGGTCGCGTCGACCGAGCTCACGGCGTCCCAGGACGTCACCGGCTGGACGGCGCACACGGCGCTCGTGGCCGACGACGGGACGGTGCTCGCCGAGTGCTCCGCCCCCGTGCCGGCCCTCGACACGGAGCCCGAAGACCTGTGACCGGGCGAGGCATCTACGTCGAGGCGCGGATCGCCGCGCCGCCGGAGACGGTCTGGACGCTGACCCAGGACCCGGAGCAGCACGTGCGGTGGGACGTCCGGTTCTCGCGCATCGTGCCGACCACGCCCACCTCCGGCGGCGCGACCCGCTTCACCTACACGCGGCGCACCCCGGTCGGGACCGTGGCGGGCGACGGCGTGAGCGTCGGCGAGTCGAGCCGCCCGGACGGCACACGCACGTCGGCGCTGCGGTTCGCCACCGCCGACCGCCGCTCCCCCATCCGCGCGGGCCGCGGCTACTGGCGGTACGTGCCGGACGGCGACGGCACCCGCTTCGTCACGGGCTACGACTACGCGCCGGGCTGGGGCCGCCTGCTCGACCGCGCGGCGCGGCCGCTGCTCGGCTGGGCCACCGCCTGGAGCTTCGACCGCCTGCGCCTGTGGGCCGAGGACGGCGTCGAGCCGGAGCGCTGGCCGCTGCGCAGCGTGCTGTGGTTCTGGCGCGCGGACCGGCCGCGCGCCGCCCGCTGCCGGCGCGCGCCGGAGCACGGCCGCCGCCACGACGACCACCTGCGCGACGCCCCCCGCACCCTCGACGCCCTGCCCGCCCCGGAGGCCGCACCATGACGGACACACCATGACGGACACACCCGCCGGCACCGCGACCGCCTCGATCTTCCGCCGCGCCATGGGTGGCGAGTTCGGGCGCCTGCACCCGATGCTGCAGCGCCGGTTCGACGTCGGGCTGGGAAGCGGCGAGGCGTGCGTCGGCACCGGCGTCATGACGGAGATCCGGCGCGGACCGTGGTGGACCGTGCCGTTCCTGCAGGTGGGCCGGCTGCGCAACATCCTCGTGCCCGACGTGGGCACCGACGTGCCCTTCACCATCGAGAACTACCCGTACCGCGACCCCTTCGGCCGCGAGACGGTGACGTTCGTGCGGTCGTACGACATCCGCGGCCGGCGCCGCCGGTTCGACGCGACGATGATCGACGTCGGCGGGAAGGTCGTGGACTACCTCGGCACGCACCAGCACCTCGCGGTCGACCTCGACCTGCACGCCGACGACGACGGCGCGCTGGTGCTCACGTCCGACGCGCAGCGGTTCTACGAGGGCCCGGTCGGCTTCCGCTTCCCGATGCTGTTCAGCGGCCGCGCGCTGCTGCGCGAGCGGTACGACGACGCGGCCGAACGGTTCGAGGTGGACCTGCGCGTCACGAACCACCGCTTCGGCTTCCTCTTCGGCTACCGCGGCTGGTTCACCTGCACCTGGGAGCCCGCGACGGACGCGCCCGACCGTCTCAGGCCCGTGCGGCACGAGCGCCGCACCTGACCCGGGCGCGGCACGTCGCCGTGCGCCGTCAGGGCCGGAAGCTGGTCTGCCCGTGCGGGGACTTGGCGAACGCGAGCACCTTGTCGGGCACGACGCGGTAGACGAGGGCGCGCTGGCCGTGCGGGTCGAACGACTCGTCGTCGTTCTCGAAGTCCCAGGCGTCGCCGTACTTGCCGCGGAAGCCGTCGGCGAGGCGGCGCAGCTCGGGGCCGCCGGTCGCACGCTCGGCCGCGCCCTCGACGACGACGTCGAGGCCGTCGTCCCACGCCTCCGACCCGATGGTGACCGCGACCTGCGGGGCGTGGGCGAGGTTGCGGGCCTTCTGCTCGTCGGGGCCGGTGCAGAACACGAACGTCCCGTCGGTCCACAGCCCTACCAGCGGGGTGACGTGCGGGCGGCCGTCGGCGCGCACCGTCGTGAGGCGGTAGAGGGTGGCGTCAGCGAGCGCGGCGTCGACCTCGTCCCACGGGGTCGGGGCGGTGGCCTCGCTGAAGCGGGCGTCGAGGATTCCGGTGGGGGTCATGACGAACAGACCGGCCGGGGCGACGAGACTCGTCGCTCCGGCCGGTCCTGGTGCCGCGCGGCACAGATCTCAGAGGCTGTGGGCGGAGATGTCGCCCATCGCCGTGGTGGCGCGGATCTGCAGCGCGACGTCGCCGCCGGTGTTCGCGAGCGCGTTGCGCACGCGGCCGAGGGCGGTGCCCGAGTCGAGCGACGCGGTGACGCCGGCCGCGGCGCCGACGGAGACGTCGCCCAGCTGGGTGGCGAGTTCGAGCGCACCCTGCGTGGCCTCGTCGACGCGGATGTCGCCCTTCGCGGTGCGCAGCGTCGAGGAGCCGGTGAGGCGGCCGACCGTGATGCTGCCGGCCTGCGTGCCGAGCCGGGCGGTGGCGGCCTCGTCGATCTTGATGTCGCCGTGCGCGGTCTCGACGACGACCTCGCCGAGGCGCCCGACGCCGCGGACCTCCGCGCTGGCGGCCTTCGCCTCGAGGCGGGAGCCGGTGGGCAGCTGCAGCGTGACGTCCACGAAGCCGGTGCTGCCGAGGGCGCGGTGCTCGACGGGGGTGGTGACGCGCAGGACGCCGCCGGTGAAGTCGACGGTGGTGCGCTCCGCGGCCTCGACGTCGCGGCTCTTCGACGGGTTGGCCGGGCGGACGTCGACGGAGGCGTCGGCGCGCTCGGCGGCGACGACGGTCAGCCGGCCGGCGGGGAGGTCGACGACGGCGGTGGCGGGGGTGGTGGTCTCGAAGGTCTGCATCGCGCTCAGCTCCTGTGGTGATCCGTGCTCTCTTTCTGACTAGGGAAACGCTACGTTGCGTTCGCATGTTCGGCAAGAGCATTCATTGCACCGAACATCCATTGCTGCAGGTCAGAACGCATGAATCGTTGCATCCGACCCGAAGAGCAACGCAACAGGTGGGCCATCAGCCGTTGCATCCGATGTAGGGTGAACGCGACGGGCACCGCGACGCCGAGGAGGACGCCATGCCGGGAGGCCGGCTCACCGCGCAGGAACGACAGCAGATCGCGCTCGGCCTCGCCGACGACCTCGCCTACGCGGAGATCGCGCGCCGGCTCGACCGGCCGACGTCGACCGTCACGCGCGAGGTGATGCGGCACGGCGGCCCCGGCGCCTACCGCGCCGACCTGGCGCACCGCAGCGCGCAGCAGGCAGCCCACCGCCGTCGCCCCGCCGCGAGCCGCAGCGCCCGCGCGACGCAGGCCCGCGCCGCCGACCCGGACGACGCGGCGCTGCGCGCGTACGAGGAGACGTTCACGACGCTCCTCATGCAGTCCGGGCTGCCCCGCATGGCCGCCGGCGTGCTCACCCTGCTCTACGTGGCGGACTCCGGCAGCCTCACCGCCGCGGAGCTCGTCGAGCGGCTGGAGGTCAGCCCGGCGTCGGTCTCCAAGGCGGTCGCGCTGCTGGAGAACCTGGGCCTCGTGCGGCGCGAGCGCGCCGAGGGGCGCCGCGAGCGCTACGCGGCCGACGGCGACGCCTGGTACCAGTCGATGCTCGCGGCCGCGGCGTCCAACGCCCGGCTCGCGGAGGTCGCGCGCCAGGGGGTCGGCGTCCTCGGCCGGGACACGCCCGCCGGCGCGCGGCTGGAGAACATGGGCCGGTTCATGGACTTCGTCGGCGAGAGCATCGCGCGCGCGGCCGAGCAGGCTCGCGACCTGGTCGCGCCGCCCGCGCGAGTCGACGACTAGCCCGGGTCGCGCTCCACCCAGCGGTCCACGGCCCACAGCATCGCGATCGCCAGACCGGGGTCGGTGCCGTCGGCGACGTCGAGCGTGTACGTGTCGCGGACCGTCACCCACTTCTGCGTGATGACCATGACCGGCGCTCCCCCGGCGGTGACCGTGTACTCCTTCTCGATGACGTTGCCCTGCAGCTCCCACGGCGGCCCGTCGGGGCGGTGGAGCGTCATCTTCGAGCGGATCGGCGAGAACAGCTTGCCGTGCAGCTCCGCCAGCACCGTGCCCGCGGCGTCGGTGATGGTCATGCGCTTCGGGAGGTTGATGACGCGGCCCGTCACCCGGTAGACGACCGTCCCCGCGGCGTCGAGCACGTCGGCGCGCTCGCGCGGACCGAGCTTGCCGTCGACGAGGAAGGCGTCGGCGCCGTCGAGGTCCGTGACGCGGAAGTCGCGCCCGACGGACACGACCTTCGCCTTCACGACGTACCGCGTCCAGCCGGCCGGGGGCGGTGGGAGTGCCATGCCGACCAGGATGCCCCACGGCCCCCGGGTGCGCCCGGGGTCGCGCGAGGTGCGTTTGCGGGCATGACCAGGCCCGACGAGCCTGGAGGTGACCGAGGAGGCCAGCATGACCGAGACGGGCGAGCAGCAGACCGGTGCCGACGGCGGCGTCCCCGACACCCCACGCGCGCCGTCCGACGCGCCGAAGCCGTCGTGGGGGCGGGCGCTCAAGGGCACGCTCCGGGAGTTCGGGGCCGACCAGTGCACCGACCTCGCCGCCGGGCTCACCTACTACGCCGTCCTGGCCTCCGCGCCCGCGCTCCTGGCGCTGGTGTCGCTGCTCGGGTTCGTCGGCGACGCCGAGAAGGCCCTGAACTCCGTGATGAACACCGTCTCGGAGTTCCTCCCCGAGGACATGATCGAGATCGTCAGGCCGCTCATCGCGAACGCCGTCGGCAACACCGGCGCCGGGCTCGCCCTCGTGCTCGGCCTCGTACTCGCGCTGTGGTCCGCGTCGGGGTACGTCGGCGCGTTCGGGCGCGCGATGAACCGCATCTACGACGTCGAGGAGGGGCGCCCGGTCTGGAAGCTGCGCCCCGCGATGTTCGCCGTGACGCTGGTGGTGCTGATCATCGCGGCGGTCGTCGTCGCGAGCCTGGTGCTCTCCGGGCCGATCGCCCGGTCGGTGGGTGCGGCGATCGGCCTGGGGGACGTCGCGATCACCGTGTGGAGCATCGCGAAGTGGCCTGTCGCGCTGCTGCTCGTGGTCGTCGCCGTGGCGCTCCTGTACCACTTCACCCCCAACGTGAAACGGCCGCGCTTCCGCTGGCTGAGCGTCGGCGCCGTGGTCGCCATCGTGGTGATCGGCATCGCCTCCGCGGCGTTCGGGTGGTACGTCGGCAGCAGCTTCTCCAACTACGGGTCCTACGGCATCCTCGCCACGTTCATCGTGCTGCTGCTGTGGCTGTGGATCGTCAACCTCGTGCTGCTGTTCGGGGCCGAGCTCGACGCCGAGGTGGAGCGCAGCCGCGAGCTGAACGACGGCATCGCCGCCGAGGAGTCCGTCCAGCTCCCGCCGCGCGACACGAAGGCGAGCGACAAGAAGGCCGCCAAGCGGCGCGACGCCGTCGCCGAGGACCGTGCCGTCCGCATGGCGGCCGCCCACGACGACGACGCCGGCGACGCGCGCGCCTGACGACGGCCGGCGTCAGCGGGGCGCGCGGCCGAGGGGTTCGCGCGCGTCGACCATCTGCGCGCCGGTGATCTCGCAGGCCAGGCCGCGCCGGTCGCGGGTGGCGACGACGCCGATCAGCGCGGCGAGCAGCACGCCGTTCTGCAACGCCCCGGCCCATGCGTTCGACGGGTCGCCGGGCGGCACCGCCTCGACGATCCCCAGCACCCCGTACAGGCCGAGCAGCAGGTAGCCGCGCCCGACGCGCCGCGCGAGGGTCCCACGCCGCAACCGGCCGGCGCCGTCGGGCCACCGTGGCTCCAGCCATACCGCCCGCTGGCCCAGCGACGCGCCGCTGCCCACCCACGGCGGCACGAGGAACACGACGACGGCGGGCAGCACCGTGCCGAGCAGCACGTCCGCCCAGGTCGTGGTCGAGGGCAGCTCGTGGCCGGTCGCCAGCGTCCCCACGCGGTACGCGAGCTGCAGCGCGGCGCCGAGGACGAACGCGGCGAGCAGGTCCGCGAGCATCCCGAGGATCCGGCGCCAGAACGTCACGGGTCGAGGCTCCAGCCGCGCGGCGGCGAGCTCGCGCGACTGCGGCATCCAGCGCAGCACGACGGGCGCGAGAAGCGCGCCGACCAGCCCGCCGAGCGTGTTGGCGAGGACGTCGTCGACGTCGGCCACGCGGTAGGAGCACGGGATGATGCCGAGGATGCCGGTGTACTGCACGGTCTCGACCGCCACCGACGCGGCCAGCGCGCTCAGCGTCGACGCGGCCACGCCCCAGCCGAGGTAGCGCCGCGCGAGCACGCCCCACGGCACGAAGAGCAGCACGTTGAACGCGACCTGCAGCACCGCGGCGCTGCGCAGCGTGGCCACCGCGCCCAGACCGGCGGTGTCCCGGCGGATGTCGTCGAGCGAGTGCAGCGGCGTCAGCTCCGCGCCGGAGACGCCGTGCGCGGCGCACCAGGCCACCAGGTCGCCCGACGGCAGCGGCAGCATCGTGTACGCCAGCAGCGTCACCACGTACACCGCGAGCGCCGCCGCACCCAGCACGCGCCGCGCGTCGAGCCGCCCGTACCGGCGCTGCTGCACCAGGAGCACGGGGACCAGCACCGCGAAGAATGCGGCCACCCCGAACCCGACGCCGATCACTGCCGGCCATGTCCATCGCTCCACCACGGGGCCGACCGTATGCCGCTACCGCTGGGTCAGCGCGCGGAGGTCGTCGAGGGTGCCGTCGAAGACGTTCATGTCGATGTACTGCTCGTCGCCGGCGTAGCCGGGCAGGGTGTCGTGGTCGGAGTACTGCCAGAACTCCCAGTCCCGCCTCGGCAGGTCGGGGCTGCTCACCACGGACCGGATCCACAGCGGGTAGCGGTCGTAGCGGGCGCCCAGGTAGTCGGCGCGGATCTGCTGCGTCGTGTAGAGGATCGGGGGGACGCCGTAGTGCTCCTCGAGCGCGTCGAGCAGGGGGTCGAGGATGCCGCGCAGCTCGTCGACGGTGGGCGGGTCGGCCGCGAAGTCGCCGTAGTACTCGACGTCGACGACGGGCGGGAGCGTGCCGCTCTCGGCGGGGACGACGTCGATCATGTGGGCGGCCTGGTCGGCGCCGGGGCTCTCGAAGCTGAGGAAGTGGTACGCGCCGACGAGCAGGTCGGTGCCGCGGGCGCCCTCCCAGTTCGCCGCGAACCGCTCGTCCTCGTGGCTCGAGCCCTCGGTGGCCTTGACGAACGCGAAGTCGAGGTCCTGCGCGGCGAGCGTCGGCCAGTCGATCTCCCCCTGGTAGGCGGAGACGTCGACGCCGCGGACGGCGAACTTCGCCGCGGTGACCCGGTTGGGCCACAGCACCCCCTGCCACACGAGCAGGGCGAGCACCGCGAGCGCCACGACGACGGCGCCGCCGGCGATCAGCAACGCGCGCCCGCGGCGACGCGGGCGCGGGGCTCGTTCGTCGAGGTCGACGTTCATCCCCCGATCCTGCCGGACCGGCGGGTCGGCGGCCGCCACGGCGCGTACCGTGGACGCATGACGGCCGAGACCGTGGGCTCACCCGGCGAGCCCGACCCCCGCGAACGCTTCCGGCACCTCGACGCGCCCCTCCCGCCGGACCAGCTGCGCGCCGGGCAGGACGTCGCCCCTGCCCCCGACGAGAAGGACGACGAGCTGCGCGAGGCGGAGTGGCTGCTCCGCAACGTCGGTCTGTGATCTCGGAGCCGGACCCCGCGCTGAGCGCCGTCACCTTCGAGCAAGGGTCCGCAGGTGCGGCGGGAGCGAGGCTCGGCCACGATGGCGCTCGTGGCCTCTCCCGCCCCCTCCCCCGACGCGTCGATCGAGCTCCGCGTCACCGACAGCGCGGGCGCTGCCGCCCTCGCCGACGACGTCTGGCGCTGCTACGACGCCGTCTTCGGCGACGTCACGGACCCGGTCGTCTGGCGCACGGACCGGTACGACCGGCACGCCGCTCGCGACGGGTACCGCCTGGTGACGGCGCACGCGGCCGACCACGCGGGCGACGACCTGGTGGGCTTCGCGTGGGGCTATGTCGGGCAGCGGGGCCAGTACTGGTCCGACCTCCTGGTGGACAGGCTCCCGGACGACGTCGCCGACGCCTGGGTGGGCGACCACTTCGAGCTGGTCGAGCTCGGGGTCCTCGCCGCGTGGCGCGGCCACGGCGTCGGCCGGCGGCTGCACGACGCCGTGCTGGACGGCGTCGGGCGGCGCAGCCTCCTGCTCACCTCCGACGACGAGGACGACCCCGCCGTCCGGCTGTACCGCCGCTCCGGCTGGCAGCCGCTCGGCCCGCTGGGGCCGGGCACCCAGGTGATGGGTCGCCCGGCCCCGCGGTGAGGGCCGGCGCGCCTACCGCTGCGCCGCGGCGGCGCGCGGGGCGGCGGCGACGCCGAGGAGCAGGTCGGCGGCCTTCTCCCCGATGACGATGGCGGGGGCGTTCGTGTGCCCGCGGATGATCGTCGGCATGACCGACGCGTCCGCCACGCGCAGGCCGGTGACGCCCCGCACGCGCAGCTCCTCGTCGACGACGGCGGCGCCGTCGGACCCCATGCGCGCCGTCCCGACGGGGTGGTAGAGCGTGTGCGCGTGGTCGACGAGCGCGATCTCGTCGCGCTCCGCGCGCGTCAGCTGCTCCCCGCCCGCCGGCTGCACGAACGCGCCGGTCGTGACCTCGCGCAGCGCCGGGGTCACGAGCAGCTCCTCGCACACGCCGAGGCCCGCGAGGAGGGCGGCGCGGTCCTTGCCCGCCGGGTCGCTGAGGTACCGCGGGTCGATGAGCGGCTTCT
Organism: Isoptericola sp. NPDC055063; assembly: GCF_053608125.1. Classification (NCBI taxonomy): domain Bacteria; kingdom Bacillati; phylum Actinomycetota; class Actinomycetes; order Micrococcales; family Promicromonosporaceae; genus Isoptericola; species Isoptericola sp. NPDC055063. The sequence continues at coordinate 217,059 of NZ_JBSGUW010000002.1, forward strand.
CGAAGGGGTCCCGGCTCGCGAGCGTGATCGTGCCGGTGCTCTCGGGCTGCACGAGGATCGCGCCGAGGGTGACGGCGTGCCCGTCGTGGGCGACGAGCCCCTCGCCGACGAACCCGACGGGCGCGAAGATCAGCTCGACGTCGGGCAGGTCGACGGCCGGGTCCGTCGAGACGAAGCCGTACGCCTCGCCCACGTTGGACGTCAGCATCCCGCGCCTGCGCGAGAGGTACGCCGCGAGCTCGCGGGGCTTCTCGGCGAGAAACAGCGTGCCCTCGTGCGCCCCGACCGCCAGCAGCGCCATGAGGTGGTCGCGCAGGTTCTTGCCCACCTCGGGGCTGTGCGCGACGACGGGGATGCCGAGGCCCTCCAGCTCGTCCCGGTCGCCGACGCCCGACAGCATGAGCAGCTGCGGCGTGTTGACCGCCCCGCCGGACAGCACGACCTCCTGGCGCGCCTGCGCCACCAGCGTCGCGCCGCCGCGCACGTACTCGACCCCCACGGCCCGCGTGCCGTCGAACACGACGCGCGTGGCCTGCGCGTCCGTCACGACGGTGAGGTTGGGTCGCTTGCGGGCCGGCTTGAGGTACGCGTCCGCGGTGCTGAACCGCGACCCGCCGCGCTGGCTGACCTGCGTGCGGCTGACCCCGCGCTGGTCGTGCCCGTTGCCGGGCACCACGGGCAGCCCCGCCTGCTCGGCCGCACGTAGGTAGGCGCGCGTGGCGGGGCGCGGGCTGCGCTGGTCCTGCACGTGCACGGTGCCGGCGCGACCGGTCTCGTCCTCGTTGTCGCGGTCGACGCCGGGCGCGACGTTCTCGACCCGCTCGAAGTACGGCCGCAGGCCCTCCCACGACCAGCCCGCGCCGGCGGCCTCGCCCCACGCGTCGTAGTCCTCCGGGAACCCGCGCACCCACATCATCGCGTTGATCGACGAGCTGCCGCCCAGCACCTTGCCGCGCGGCCAGAAGACGCGCCGCCCGCCGAGGTGCTCCTGCGGCTCCGTGTCGTAGTCCCAGTCCACCTCGGACCGGAACAGCTTCGAGAACGCGGCGGGGATGTGGATCTCGGTCTTGGTGTCCTTCGGGCCCGCCTCCAGCAGGAGGACGCTCACCGACGGGTCGGCGCTGAGCCGGCCCGCGAGCGCCGCCCCGGCGGAACCGGCGCCGACGACGACGTAGTCGTGGGGCTGCGTGGCCCGCTGGTCCCGGCTCATGCGGTCACCTCCGACGCGCCCTGGTCGACGGTGCGCAGGTCCTTGCGCAGGATCTTGCCGGACGCCGACTTGGGGACGGCGTCGATGAACACGACCTCGCGCACCTTCTTGTACGGGGCGACGCGCTCGGCGACGAAGTCCATGACGTCGTCGGCCGACAGGTCCGCGCCGTCCTGGAGCACGACGAACGCCTTGGGCACCTCCTCGCCCTCGGCGTCGCGCGCGGCGACGACGGCGGCGTCCGCGATGCCGGGGTGGGTGAGCAGCAGCGCCTCGAGCTCCGCGGGCGCCACCTGGTAGCCCTTGTACTTGATGAGCTCCTTGAGGCGGTCGACGACGGTGACGACCCCGTCGGGCGTGGCGGTGACGACGTCGCCGGTGTGCAGCCAGCCGTCGGCGTCGAGGGTGTCGGCGGTGGCCTGCGGGTTGCCGAGGTAGCCGACCATGATGTTCGGGCCGCGCACCTGCAGCTCGCCGGGCGCGCTGACGCCCGACGCCGGCAGCGGGATCTCGTCGCCGGTCGCGGGGTCCACGACCCGGCACTCGACGTTGGGCACGGGGATGCCGATGCTGGACAGCGGGACGTCGCCGGTGGCCGGCACGAGCAGCGCGACGGGGCTGGTTTCCGTCATCCCGTAGCCCTGCCGCACCACGCAGCCGAGGCGGCGGCCGACGGCGCCGCCGAGCTCGCCGTCGAGCGGCGCGGCGCCCGAGATGACCTCGCGGACCGTGGACAGGTCGTAGCGGTCGATCAGCGGGTGCTTCGCGAGCGCGACGGCGACGGGCGGCGCGATGAACAGGAACGAGCAGCGCTCCTCCTGCGTGATCCGCAGGAACTCGGGCAGGTCGAACCGCGGCATGGTGACGAGCACCGCCCGGGCCCGGAGCGCGAGGTTGAGCAGCACCGTCATCCCGTAGATGTGGAAGAACGGCAGCACGGCGAGCACGCGGTCGCTCGGGGTCACGTCGATCATGGCGGAGGTCTGGAGCACGTTCGCCACGAGGTTGCGGTGCGTGAGCATGACGCCCTTGGGCCGCCCGGTGGTGCCCGACGAGTACGGCAGGACGGCGAGGTGCGTGGCCGGGTCGACGGTGACGTCGGGCGCGGGGCGGGCCTCGGCGAGCAGGTCGGCCAGCGACTCGTGGCCGTCGGTGCCGTCGAGCACGACGACGCGGCCGGCCGGGAGCCCGGCCCGCTCCGCGCCGGCGGCCGCTGCGGGCAGCAGCGGGGACACCGTGAGCAGCAGCGTCGCGCCCGAGTCGGTGAGCTGGGAGGCGACGTCGCCGCCGGTCGCGAGCGCGTTGATCGTGGTCACCGTGGCGCCGGCGCGCAGCGCGCCGTGGAACACGGGCACGAACGCGGGCACGTTGGGCGACAGCAGCGCGACGACGTCGCCCGGCCGGACCCCCCGGGCGGCGAGCGCGCCGGCGACGGCGTCGACCTGGTCGCGCAGCGCGCCGTACGTCGTCACGGCGCCGGACGGGCCGTCGATGACGGCCGGACGCTCGAGGTCGGCGTCGGCGAGGTCGGCGAACAGCAGGTCGTACAGGGTGACGTCGGGGATGTCGACGTCGGGCAAGGGGCTGCGGAAGGGCATGGCGTCTCCTTTGACGGGACCGTGGCGGGGTGAGGGGAGTTCAGGCGCGGAACGCGGCGGTGAAGACGGACGGCATCCGGAGCCAGCCCGGCCGGGCGGCGAAGTCCGTCAGCCGGCGGCCGGTGGTGGCCGCGCTGCGCGCCGTGACGAACCACGGCGGCTTCGGGAACAGGGCGAGCTCGCCGTGGGCGACCGATCGCGGGAAGGGCCGGAACGGCCCCGTGACGACGGTGCGCTCCGTGTCCTCGAGGAGCAGGGCGTTGTGGACGACGCCGCGGCCGCTCTGGATGTCGTCGAGCGGGTGCCCGGGGTACGCGCCCCAGGGCGCGGTCGCGGTGAGGTAGCCGACGCCGGTCCACGCGTTGACGCCGATCGTGCCGTAGCGGAGGTCCGCGATGGCCTGGTCGAAGCCGGATCCGAGGGCCTTGCGGTCCTTCGGGGCGACGACGACGTTCGCGCCGAGCGTGCCGGTGAGCTCGTCGTTGGCGTGCGCGACGGCGGCGTCGAGGAACCGCTGCCCCGTGCCGGGCAGCTCCACGACGCCGAGGACCGGCGCGAAGTACTCGCTCCGTTCCAGGTCCGCCGCGTCGGCGTGCGCGCCGGGCCCCGTGAGGTCGACGAGCAGGCGGCCGCCGTCCGTCCCCAGCCGGGCGGCGTCGGGGTAGGACGCCGCCGCCGACGCGAACCGCGCGTCGCTGCCCGGGTACCAGGCCGGGCGGGCGGGCGCCCGGTCGAGCGCGTCGCGCAGCGCGGCGAGGAACGCGTCCTTCTGCGGCCAGTCCGCGCTGAGCAGCACGACCTGCCCGGCGATGCAGTTGTACCCGCCGTTGTGCAGCCGCATGGTCGCGACGTGCTCGGCCTGGTAGCGCAGGTCGTCGGCGGACCAGTCGCCGGGGACGACGACGACCGGCGCCACGCCGCCGAGCTCGCTGGTGATGTCCTTGTCGAGGACCGGCGTTCCGGCCGCCTTGCGCGCGCGGCCCTCGTCGCCGGGACCCCACACGATGGCGTCGTGCGTGACGGAGCTGCCGGTGATGTGGACGTGCGCGATGCCGGGGTGCCGGGTCAGGTAGGCGCCCGCCTCGGCGCCGCCGCGCACGATCCGCAGCACGCCCGCCTCGATCAGCGGCGCGAGCGCGGCGGTGAGGACCGGCTCGAGCTCGTCGAGCGTCGGGTTGAGCTTGAGCAGCGCGACCCGGTTGTGCGCGACGAGCTCGGAGGCGACGTCGAGCGGCGCGATCGAGGTGATGTTGCCGGCGCCGAGCACCAGCCCCACGCCGCCGGTGCGGCGCGGGTGCTGCTGGGCGAGCCCGGCGTGCGACCGCGCGGTGGAGGCGGCGACCCCGGGCCGCAGCCAGACCTCCGCCCGGAACCCGTGCAGCAGGACCGCCTCGTGCGCGCTGTGCGGGAGCACACGGACCGTGGTGCGGCCGCCGGGCGCGGCGCCGAAGCGGGCGCCCGCGATGGGGCTGCGTCGCTCGGCGAGCGCCGCGAGGGAGCGGGAGAGCTGCGCGAACCCCGTCAGCGCCGGGTACGGGCCCGAGATCCACTCCTCGCCCATCAGGGGCGAGGCGGGGTCGAGGCCCTTGATGCGGCCCGAGGTGGTGGCCCACCGCTCCGCGTTCGCCGCGATCGCGGCGTGCGTGCGGGCGAGGAGGGCGGCGCGCGCGGCGAGCGACATGGCGGCCCAGCGCCGCTCCCCCGCGGCCAGCTCGGCGATCGTCGCGTCGAGGGCGGCCCGCTCGGCGGTGCGCAGGGTGGAGTGGTCGGCGTCGGCCGACGGCGAAGAGCTCGCGATGGTGGTCATGGATCTCCTTCGATCGTGACCCGAGTCTCACCCCGCGGGGGTGCCGGACTCCATGGGCGGGCGCCCCCAGATGGCTGGGGAAGTTTGTGCGCCGGCACAAGAGCCGCCCGCTGGCGGCGGGTACCGTGGCCCCATGACCCTGTACGAGGACGTCGCCGCGCCGCGCGTCGCGCCGCTCCCGCCCGCCGCCGACCTGTTCCGCGAGCTGCTGGGTTCGGTGCCCGCGGTCACCGACCGCGTGGTCGCGCAGATCCTGGCGGGCGAGCACGCGTACGCGGAGTCCGCCCTGCCCGACGGCGCCCTGCGCGCCGTCGTCGAGGTCAACATCGAGGCGCTCCTGCGGAGCATGGGCGGCGAGCCGGACGACCTCGCTCCCGCCCGCGACGCTGGGCGTCTCAAGGCGGAGTACGGCATCCCCCTCGCCAGCCTCCTGCACGCCTACCGCCTCGCCGGGCTGGCGCTCTGGGACGAGATGGTCGCGAACGCCGCGTCCCGGCACCGGTCGGAGGAGCTGCTGCGCGCGTCGTCGGACGTCTGGGGCATCATCGACCGCTTCTCGTCCGTCGCCGCCGACGCCTACCGCGACGTCGTCGACGAGCGCGACCGCCGCAGCCAGCACGCGCGCAGCCTCATGCTGGTGGCGCTGCTCGACGCGGACACCCCGCTGCGTGAGGCGACGGGCATCCTGCGCACGCTCGGCCTGCCCGAGCAGGGGCGGTACCTCGTGGTGTCCGCCGAGCTCGACCCCACCGGCGACGACCCGCTGCCCGAGGTCGAGGCCCGGCTGCGGCACCGGGGCGTCCGCTCCTCCTGGTCGACGTGGGGCGCCGAGCGGGTCGGCGTCGTCGCCTGCCGCACGGACGCCGAGCTTGAGGGCGCCGTGGAGGTCGTGGGGGCCGCCGCGACCGCGCGGGTCGGGGTCTCGGGGGCGGTCACCACCGTCGCCGACGTCTGGCGCGGACTGCGCGAGGCACGGCTGGCTCTCGAGTGCGTGCCGCGCGGCACGGCGGGATCGCACGCCTTCGGCGCGGCGCCGGTGGACGTCCTGCTGGTCACGCACCCCGAGCAGGCGGCCGAGCTGCGGACCACCGTGCTCGGCGCCCTCGCCGACTCCCCCGACCGCGGCCACCTGCTCGACACCCTCGAGGCCTGGTTCGACGCCGACGGGTCCACCGCCGAGGCCGCGCGCGCCCTGCACTGTCACCGCAACACCGTCGGCTACCGCCTCGGGCGCATCGAGGACCTCACCGGGCGGTCCGTCGCCCGGCCCGCGCAGGCCGCCGAGCTGTACGCCGCGCTGCGCGCGACCCGCCTCGCCCCCGGGAACGGCGCCCGCACGACCGGCTGAGGGCGCCGGGACCGCTCAGCCGTCGCCGAGGCGCGCCATGATCGCGGCGTACTGCCGCCGCTGGGTCTCGGAGAGCGGTGCGAGGAGGTCCTCCTGGACCGCGTCCAGCACGGTGTCGAGGCGCCGGAGCACCTGCCGGCCGGAGGCCGTGACCGACACGATCTTGCGCCGCCGGTTGGCCGGGTCCTCCTCCCGCGCGACGAGGTCGCGGGCCTCGAGCTCCTGGAGCACGGCGGTGACGTCGCTCCGGTCGATGCCGGTGTCGCGCCCGAGGTCGGCCTGGCTGGCGGGCCCGAACTGGTCGAGCGCCGCGAGCAGCCGGTAGTGGTACCCGCGCAGCCCGTCGCCGTGGCTGGCGAACGCCTCGGACAGCAGCGCCGAGGAGCGGGCCGCGGCCCGGCCCAGGAGCCAGGTGGGCCGGTCCTTGAGACGGTCCGGCGTCCGGCCGAGTCGTGGCTGCTCGCGCATGGGCCAAGTCTAGTCAGGTTGTTGGCCGCACCCACATCTGTGTGTATGTTGGTGGTACCAATCTTGGTGAGGCCAACAAAGGAGATGTCATGACCGACAGGACGACCCGGGTGCTCGTCGTGGGCCGCAGCGCCCGCGCCCTCACGGAGGTGGTCGCGCTGCTGCGCGCCCAGGGCTACCCCGCGAACGCGACCAACCAGTTCGACCGCGTGCTCGACGACTACGACCCGGCCGACGTGGACCTCGTGATCTTCGGCGGCTTCGTCCCCCCGGCGCTCCGCGAGCACCTCGAGGCCGAGCTGGGCCGGCGCCACCCCGGCATCCGCTGCGTCGGCGGCCTGGGCGGGGTGGCGCCACTGCTGGTCGCGCAGGTGGAGGAGCTCACCCGCGGCGCGGCCCTCGGCGTCCGGCACGACGAGGCCGAGCACGCCGTCCGCGTCACCACGACCGAGCCCGCGCACGTCACCGTCACCGTCCTGTGGGGCGTGCCCGTCCCGCCGGACCCGATCCCCCACGTCGTCGCCGTGGCCGACGACGACCTCCCGGCCGGCGCCCATGCGTTCGCCCTCCCGGCGGACACGCCGGCGCACGGGGCGTTCGCCCGCGTCCAGATCGGAGACCGCGTCAGCGTCCTGCGGCTCGGCCCCGCACCCCGACCCGCCCCAGGAGCGAACGGCCCGGGCGCCGCGGCGCTCCCCGACCCGGCCCCGGTGACGACCCGCCTCCCGTGGCACCTCAGCGTGGGGGCGACCCCCTTCTAGGCATGGCCCGACCACGACCTTGGCGGCCGGGGACCACCCGGACCGGTGCCCCGGTACACCGTCCGGGAACATCGCGCGGCGCTTGCGCGTTATGTCACAAGATTCACCCGCACCATGAGGAGCACTCTTGCGACGCATCCCCCGAAAGGTCGAGATCGAGCACGAGCCGGGGAAGTTCACCCGATACCTCCGGCACGACAACGGCGAGGGCTTCGTCTCGCCGCACGCGACCGTCCACCCCGACGCCACCATCAGGCCCGGCGCCTACGTCGAGGCCGGCGCCCGTGTGGGCGCGCGCGCCCAGGTGGGACGGTTCAGCTGGGTGGACGTGGACGCCGTCGTCGGGCGGGGCGCCCGCGTGGACGAGAACGTGCACGTCGGCGTCCGCGGCGTCGTCGGCGACGGCGCGCGCGTCGGCTCGGGCAGCCGCCTCGGCACCGACAGCCGCGTGCCCGCCGGCACGGTGGTGGCCCCCGACGCGATCGTCCCCGACGGCGAGACCGCGCACGGCACGCGCCGCCGCAAGGACTTCGGCACGGCCGCCTGACTCCGCCGCTACCGCCCCGCCCGCCGCGCGCGGGACGTTGCTATGGTGGCCGGTTCATCGACCCACCTGGAGGCGAGTGGAGGTGAACTCCCGTGGCCAAGAACACGAAGAAGCAACCGTCTCTCTCCCTCAAGGAGAAGCGCGCGCAGAAGCGCGAGAGAACTGCCGAGACCACCGTCAAGGCGCGTAAGCGATAGAGACCCCTGAGGCCGGGCCGGCCGTCCCTCGACGGCCGGCCCGGCCTTCTCGCGCCCGCACGACGGCGCCGGCTGCCCGCACGGCTGTGCCACCTGCGATGACGGCGCCGACGCGCCCGCCTGCGACGCGCGCCGGGCGCCACCGCGCGCGATGATGCACGGGACCGACCCGAGGAGCCCCGTGCCCGACGACGCCCCCGCGACCGACCCGACGACCGGCCCTGCGACCGGCGGGGCGCCCGGCCCCGAGCCCGCCGACCGGACCGCGGGCAGGACCGGCGTCCTCGTCCTGCGCCTGGGCCGCATCGGCTGGGCCGTGGTCGGCATCGCCGCCGCCGCGGTGGTCGTCTACGCCGCGGTGTCCGCGATCAGCGGGCTGGTGGTGCCCCTCGTCGTGGCGGCCGTCCTGGGCGTCCTGCTCCACCCGCTGGTCGATCGGCTCGAGCGGTTGGGGCTGCGCCGCGGGCTCGGGTCGCTCGCCGTGCTCGTCGCGCTGGGCGCCGTCCTCGCGCTCGCCGTGGGGGTGACGGCCGACGGCATCGCCGACCAGTCCGCGGAGATCGCCGACCGGCTGAGCAGCGGCCTCGCCACCCTTCAGGAGGAGCTCGCGGGCACCACCCTCGACCTGACGGGCCTCGACCTGAGCGACACGTCGGGCTCGCTCACCGGGGGCCTCGCCAGCCTGTTCGGCAGCGTGTTCTCCAGCGCGGCGGCGTTCGTCGTCGGCACGTTCATCGCCGTCTTCTTCCTCTTCTACGTCATGGCCGACTGGCCCCGCATCGAGGCGTTCGCGGCCCGCCACTCGTCGGTCGGCAGCGCCCGGGGCGTCGTCGTGATCGAGGAGGCGACCCTCACCCTGCGCCGCTACTTCGGCGCGCTGACGTCGTCCAGCCTGGTCACCGCCGTGCTCATCGCGATCGGGGCGGTGGTCCTCGACGTGCCGCTCGCGTTCTCCATCGCGCTCGTGACGTTCGTGACGAGCTACATCCCCTACCTCGGGGCGATCTTCTCCGCCGCGTTCGCCTGCCTCATCGCCCTCGGCTCGCAGGGCCTCCCCCAGGCGCTGATCCTGCTCGCGGTGATCCTCGTGGTGCAGAACGTGGTGCAGACGCTGATGCTCACCAAGCTGTCCTCCGACCAGCTGCGGCTGCACCCCATCGTGAACCTCGGTTCCACCATCGTCGGCGCAGTCCTCGCCGGGCTGCTCGGCGCCATGCTGTCCGCCCCCGTGACCGTCATCCTGCGCGACATCCTCGGCCACGCGCGCGGCGCCGATCCGGTGGCGGACGCGGACGCGGCGGCGCACGGGCAGGGCGGGCACGACGACGGGGCCGGGGCCGGGGCCGGGGCCGGGGCCGGCCCGTGAGCCTGCTGCGCCGGGCGCCGTTCACGCTCGCCGTCGTGGCGATGATGCTCGTGCTCGGCGTGGTGTCCCAGGGCCTGTGGACGCCGCTGCGGGACTCGTCGTGGTTCGACGTCGTGGCGTTCGGCGCCCCCGCGTTCCAGGACGGCCGCTGGTGGACTCCGGTGACCGGCTCGTTCTTCGCCCCCGTCCCCTGGGGCTACGTGCCGACGGCGGGCCTCTTCCTCGTCCTGGTCGGCTGGACGGAGCTGCGCCTCGGCACCCGGCGCACCGCGCTCGTCACCGCGACGACGCAGCTCGTGGGCGTCGTCGCGACGGCCGCCGCCATCACACTCCTCGCGCGCACCGGCTGGTCGTGGGCCGTGGGCCTGGCGGGCGACCTCGACGTCGGGTTCAGCGCCGGCGTCACCGGCGCGATCACGGTGACCGCGATGAGCTTCTCCTCCCCGTGGCGACAGCGCGCCGGCGCCCTCGTCGCGGCGTACGTGCTGGTGGGGCTCGTGGTGGGCGGCGGGCTCGCGGACGTGGAGCACGTGCTCGGCTGGCTGGCCGGGCTCGTCGTCGCGCGCCCGCTGCTCGGGCCGCGGCTGGGCGGCCGCACCCGCGCCGGCCGGGTGCAGCGCGACCGCGTCACCGCGGCCGGCTACTTCGCCCTGTCCGCGCTCATCGTCGTGCTCGCGGCCTTCGCGGCCGGGCCGGCGGGCGGGCCGCTCGGCAAGGTCGAGAGCGACGACTGGCCCACCGGGCTCGTCTCCCTGACGATCGACCTCGTCCTCGCCGTCGGCCTGTTCCGTGGGCGGCGCGTGTGGTGGCGGGTCGCCGTCGCCCTCACGCTGCTGAGCGTCCTCGCCGAGACGGTCCTGGTGCTCGCGTCGGCCGTCGAGCTCTCGCAGCAGCTGCCGCTGTACCTGCTCATGCTGCTGCTCGACGGCGGGGCGCTGGCGCTGCTCGTCGTGCGGCGCGCGTCCTTCCGCACCCGGCGGCACGCGCGCCCCTGGGCGCGCGAGCAGCTCGACCAGGCCGAGGCGCGTGCCACCGTCGCGCAGCTCGGTGCCGGGCAGCGGCTCGCCTGGATGACGACGTGGGACGGGAACGAGCGGTGGACCTCCCCCGGCGTGCCCGGCTACGTCGCCTACCGGGCGCACGCGGGCGTCGCCGTCGCGCTCACCGACCCCGTCGGCGACGGGCCCCAGGGCCGCGCCGAGCTCGTGGACGCGTTCGTCGAGGCCGCGTCCGCCGCCGGGTCGGGCTCCTGCTTCTTCTCCTCCAGCCCCGAGCTCGCGGACCTCGGGCGCCGCCGCGGGTGGACGGTCGTGCGCGTCGCGGAGGAGGCCGTCGTCGACCTCCCGGGCCTCGAGTTCCGCGGCAAGAAGTGGCAGGACGTGCGGACCGCCCTCAACCAGGCCGCGAAGCACGGCATCGGGCACCGGCTCGTCACCCTCGCCGACGAGCCGCCCGAGACGCTCGCGCAGGTGCGGGCCATCTCCGAGGCGTGGCTCGGCGACTCCGACCTCCCCGAGATGGCGTTCACCCTCGGCGGCGTGCACGAGGCGCTCGACCCCGCCGTCCGGGTGGGGCTCGCGACCGACGCCGACGGCCGCCTGCACGGCGTCACGAGCTGGCTCCCCGTGCACGCGCCCGGCGGCCAGGTGGTCGGCTGGACCCTCGACGTCATGCGCCGCGCCCCCGACTCGTTCCGCTACACGATGGAGCTGCTCATCGCGGACGCCCTCACCACGTTCCGCGACGAGGGCGCGCAGGAGGCATCCCTGTCCGGCAGCCCCCTGGCCCGCGACGGCGACCGCAACCCCGGCGGCGTCGACGCCGCCCTCGACCGCCTCGCCGAGGTCCTCGAGCCGCTGTACGGCTTCGAGTCGCTGCACCGCTTCAAGCAGAAGTTCCAGCCGCGCGCCGTGCCGCTCAGCCTCGTGGTCCCCGAGCCGGCGACGCTGCCGCTCGTCGGCCTCGCCCTCGTGCGGTGCTACCTGCCCGAGGCGCGCGCCCGCGACCTCCTCGCCGCGGCCCGGTCCGCCGGCCGCGACGCCTCCTGAGCACGCACCCCGCGCACGACGACGGCGCCGGCCCCGGAAGTCCGGGACCGGCGCCGTCAGTGCCGACCGTCAGTGCCGACCGTCAGTGCTGGTTGCGGCGACGGATCCCGACGAGGATCACGCCGGCCGCGAGCAGCAGCACCGCGATACCGACCCACATGATGATGTCGGCACCGGTGATCGGCAGCGAGCCACCGCCGTTGTCGCCACCGTTCGGCGGCGGCGGGACGGCGTCGAACGTGTTCGTCACCGTGATCGACGCCGGGTCGGCCGCGATCGTGACCGCGCCCGGGTCGCCGTCGCCCACGGCCGAGACCGTGGACGACGCCGCACCGCCGTCGTCCGTCTCCGTCACGACGCACTCGGCGCCGATCGGGAGGCCGTCGTAGGTGACGGTGTCACCGGCCGCGATCTCGCGCGCCGCGCCGCCCGGTACGTCGATGTCCTCGCCCTGGAACGTGCACGTGAGCGTCACCTCGAACGGCCCGACGTCGTAGGCGTCGCCCTCGAAGTCGACCGCCTTCTCCACCGCGACGGACCCCACGTCGAACGTGTTGGTCACGGTCACGACCGCCGGGTCGGCGTCCGCGCCCGGCACCACGACCTGGCCCGGGTCGCCGTCCTCCACGGCCGTCGACACGGTCGCCGACGTCGCGCCGCCGTCGTCCGACTCCGTGACCACGCACTCCGCGCCCACGGGGAGGCCGTCGTACGTGGCCGGCCCGTCCGGCGTCACCGTGCGGGTCGCCCCGTCCGGCACGTCGATCGGCTCGCCCTGGAACGTGCACTCGGCGGTGACCTCGAACGGCCCGGTGCCGAACGCCGCCCCGTCCCCGGTCACGACCTTCTCGACCGTGAACCCGCCGACGTCGAACGTGTTCGTCACCGTGATCACGGCGGGGTCGGCGTCCGCGCCCGGCACCACCACCTGGCCCGGGTCGCCGCCCTCGACGGTCGTGGAGACCGTCGAGGACGCCGCGCCCGCCGCGTCCGTCTCGGTGACGACGCACTCGGCGCCGATCGGGAGGCCGTCGTAGGTGGCCGGGTCGTCCGGCGTCACCGTACGGGTCGCGCCGCCCGGCACCTCGATCTCCTCGCCCTGGAACGTGCAGGCCAGCGACACCTCGAACGGCGCCGTGACGAACTCCGCGCCGTCACCGTCGAGCACCTTCTCGACCTGGATCGAGCCCACGTCGTAGGTGTTGGTGACTGTCACGACCTGCGGCGGAGCCGGGAGCACGCGGTCCTCGTCGACGACGAAGGGGCTCGGGTCCACGGTCACCGACGTGGCACCGCCCGTCTCGGTCTCCGTGACGGAGCAGGTCGCCCCGACCGGAAGCCCGAAGTACACGCCCGGCAGCCCCGGCCCGAACGGCCGCACAGCACCGCCCGGGATCGGGATCTCGGCACCCTGGAAGGTGCACTCCAGCGACGCACGGTACGGGATGCCGTCGAGCGGGAACTGCGCGTAGAAGTCCTCGAGCTGCGCGATCAGCGCCGCGAGCTCCTCCGGCGTGACCGGCTCGTCCGGCAGCTCCGGCAGCGGCGGGATCTCGGGCATGTCGGGAGCAAAGTCCGCACCGTCGCCGTCGACCGTCTTCTCGACGAGTACCGGCGCCGTGAGGAACGTGTTGGTGACCGTGACAGTCACGGTCGTCGCCTCCCCGCCGTCGGCGGGCGGCACGACGACCTCCGCCCGGTTGCCGTCGACCGGCGCGCCGCCGTCCACGCTGACCGACGTCTCCGTGGCCCCGAAGTCGTCCGTCTCCGTGACCGTGCACTCGGCCCCGACGGGCAGCCCCTCGTAGACCGCGGGCTGGCCGGGGACGAACGTCCGCGCGGCGCCGCCGGGGATCACGATGTCGACGGGATCGCCGTTCGCGTCCTCGCCGTACGTGCAGGCCAGGGTCACCTCGAACGGCCCGGGGCCGTAGAGGGCGCCCAGCCCGTCGAGCTCCTTGTCCACCTCGATCGTGCCGACGTCGAACGTGTTGGTGATGACCACCTCGGCCGGCTCGTCCGCGTCCACCGTCACGGTGTCGGGCACGACCACCGAGCCGGTGGCACCGCCGTCGTTCGTCTCCGTGATGGTGCACTCCGCGCCCACGGGCAGGTTGGCGATCTGGGCGTCGAGCGGCCCGGCGCCGCCGAGCACGACGGTGCCGTCGTACACGGTGCCGGGCTCGCCCGGCCCGTCGCCGTCGGCGTCGTACGTGCACACCACCTGGATCGTGAACGGCCCCGCCCCATACGCGGGCCCGCCCTCGCCGTCGACCACCTTCTGGAGGTTGATCGCCCCGACGTCGAACGTGTTCTCCAGGGCGACCTGGGCGCCGGACGTGCCGTCCTCGTCGGGGACGACGGTGACGTCGGCCGACGTGCCGTCGGTCTCGACCGGGTCCTCACCCGGCGTCGTGACGGTGATGGTCGTGCCCGCCGCGTTCGCAGCGTTCGTCTCGGTGACGGTGCACTCGGAGTTCACCGGCAGGCCGGTCAGCTCGACGGGCGTGCCGTCCCCGGCCAACTCCACGACCATCGGGTTCTCCGCGTCGTAGCCGTCCGCGAACACCGGGTCGCCGAGGAACGTGCACTCCACGGTCGCCTCGAACGGGCCGTAGGCGATCGGGTCGCCGGCCTGGTCGACGGCGTCGCTCTCCACGTCCTTCGACAGCACCAGGCCGCCGAGGTCGTAGACGTTCATCGCGGTGATGCTCACGGCCTCGGGGTCCTCACCGATGGTCACCGAGCCGACGATCAGGTCCGTCTGTCCGTTCGTCCCGTCCTCGGTGATCGTGCACTCCGCGCCGTAGGGCAGGTTCGGCACGGTGGTCGGCGTGCCCGGCACCACCGTGATGGGGATCGGGTCGAGCTCCTCCTCCACCCAGGTGCCCACCGCGGACGTGCACTGCACGTTCATCGCGAACGAGTCGGGCGCATACTGGGCGCCGGCGCCGCTGACCAGCTTGTTCACCTCGAGCGGTCCGGTCGCCGTCGCGACGCCGACCTTGACGCCCTCGGTGGGCAGGTTGTTCACCCGCCCCGCCGACTGGGTGACGACCACGCCGCCCGCCGCCGCCGAGTTCCACGCGATCGACCGGTCGCCGGCCTCCGGCGCCACCGGCGGCGTCGTCGTGGTGCCCTCGAGGATCACCGTGTCGCCCGGCCCGAAGAGGTCGTCCTCGGGGAAGGTCACGACCGCCTTCAGGGCGGTGATCTGCTCGAACACGGAGTCCGGCTCGTCGCCCGTCAGCCGCACCCACCCGGTCTCGGGGTCGTCGGTGGGGCACGGCATGGTCAGCGGGTCCTGGATGTCGCCCATGCAGTAGTCCTGCGTGGTCGAGTAGTAGAACGTGCCCACGGCGCCGTCGGGCAGCCCGACGAACGTGGGCGGCGGGTCGTCCGTGAGGATCGGTGCCCAGGCCGAGCCGCGCTGCGAGCCCGCGTACGAGCCCGTGTCGCCCGGGGTCGGGAGCCGGTCGTAGAGCACCAGCGTGTCCATGGGCAGGTTGCCCGCGTTGCTCACGCGGACGCGCCACGTCTCATCGTGCCCGGGCGCGATCACCGGCGTGCACGGGTAGGCGTAGAAGCCTGCAGCGTTCGGGGTGCACTCGTCCGGCGGGTTCGACGCGTCGGGGTCGACGATCACGTCGAGCTCGTCGTCGTTCGTCGCCTTGACGAGCTTCTGCTGCTCGAGCGCCGCGGACGCAGATGGCTTCACGTCGGCGTCGGCCTCGCAGGCCCCCGTCTCCTCATTCAGACGTGGGCTGCACTCGTCCCAGGGTCGGTCGCCGGTGACGCCGGCCGTGTTCTCCACCAGTGTGTTCGGCGGGAGGCCGAGCCGGAACTGCACCATCACGGTGATGGTGTAGCTCTGGCCCACCTCGAGCACCGACCCCGCAGGGAACGTGAACCCGAGGCTGTCGATGTCGCCCTGCTGGTCGACCGTCACCTGCGCGGCGTCGGTCGGCAGGTCGGGCGTGCTGGGGTCGGGGTCGGCGACGCCGCCCAGCGCGTACCGGAACGGCTCGTCCTCGCCCGCAGCGATCCGCAACTGTGCGCCGTCGTCGTCGAAGGGCATCGGGTCGTCCGTGACCACCGGGTCCACGATCGGCCGGTCGCCCGTGTTCGTGAACGTGATGTTCATCGGGAACAGGGCCTCCGGCGCCTCCGACCCGCCGGTGGGGACGCCGTCGAAGTCCTTGACGATCGTCACACCGTTGGTGGCGTGCTGGTACAGCATCTGCGCGTCCGCGGAGTCGTCGGCGCTCACCGGGACGAGATCGCCGGTCCCCGGGTCCACGACCAGGTCGGCGCCCGTCGTCGTGCCGTCCACGGTGTTGCTCGCGACGCCCGGTGCAGTCTCGCCCGGCGCCGTCGGGTTGGACGCCAGGTCGTGCTGGACGTCCCCGCCCGACCGCATCTCGTCACGTCGCAGGATCTGGATCGGCACGCTCTGCGTCGGCGTGGCGGGGTTCTCCCAGATCGAGTTGTCCGTGCGGCTGAACGTGAACCGCAGACCCTGCACCTGGGACGGCTCGACGCCGTCCGGCAGGGCGAAGTCCGGTCCCGCGACGCCAGTCACCCACTGGCCCCCGGTCACCTCGACCGGGTCCGGTGAGTCCGGGTCGCCGACGAACGTACCGCCCACGAAGGCGTCCACCTGCACCTGCTGGATCGGGGCCGCCAGGGCCGCGCTCGGGTCGAACCCGACGAAGTCGTACTGGTTCCAGAACTGCGGGTCGTCGTCCGTCAGCGTCATCTCCACGCTGCGCGACGGCCCGAGGGGCTGCCCGGTGAGAGTCATGATCACGGGGGTGTCGCCAGGGTTGCCGTGGTTCGGCTCCACGATGGTGTCCGGGCTGAAGGTCTTCGTGACGTCGATGCCGATCGCCGCGTCCTGCAGCTCCATCGTCGCGTCGTCGAACGCCTGCCGGGGGTCGTCGGCGAAGCCGCCCGGGTCGTCGATGGTCGCGACCGCGCCGTTCGGCACGGGGCTGTAGTCCGCCACCGTGACCGGGGCGTTGGTGTACCGGTCGAGCTGACGCAGCTGCAGGGTGAGGTTCATGACGCCCTTTGCCGCCGGGGCGACGAGGCCGTCGTACAGCACCTCGACGCCGACGACGTCGACGAGGTCCGCGGGCGTGAGCGCCTCTGCCCCGGCCTCGTCGCCGCGCGCCGTGTCGCCGTTCTCGTAGTGCAGGATCACCGTGGTCGTATCGGTGCCCGCCGGCGGCGTGAGGTCGATGTGCGTCAGCGTGAACGCGTCGAACGGCTTGGTGCCGGCGGCGGTGATCACGTCGTCCGAGTCCTCGGCGCCCGGGTCGGCCAGGCGGAGCTCGTCCACCTTCGCGGTCGAGTTGTTCGTCCCCGTGATGACGGCGTTCGTGGTCGGGTAGAACTCGAGCGGGGTGCCGTCCGGCGGCACCGACAGGGGGCCACCGGTCCAGTCCTTGGTCACCGTGACGTTCACGGGCGTGTCGAGGATCGTCACCTCGTCCGCGTCGGTGTCCGTGTAGTCGTTGCCCTCGAACGTGCCGGTGCCGCGCGCGGTGTCGTTCACCACGCCCGCGTCGCCCGTGTTGTACATCGTGCCGTTGGTGGTGCCCAGCACAGCCTCGTCGGGGTCGCTGCGCTTCGTGTCCCGCACCTGGAAGGTGAGGTCGACGTGGCGGCCGTCGGCCTGCGTAGACCGCGCGACGCCGTCACCGGCTGCGGGGGCCGTGGGGTCGGTCGGGTTGTCGGTGCGCGACGGGGACTCCACAAAGGTCAGCCGCACCGACGTCGCCGAGGTCTGCTCGTCCGCCGTCAGCGTGTAGCCCGGGAAAGTCCCGTCGCAGGCCTCCGGGCAGGGGTCGCCCGACGCCTCCACCCACGCGCCGTCGATGAACAGCTCGACGCTCTGCACCTGGTCGTACTGCAGCATCGGGTCGTCGAGGGCGATGCTCACCAGGTTGAACGCGTCGTAGAACGAGCCCGCGATGGCCGTGTCGTCGGCCGCGACCGGGTCGGCCTCGTCCTGCACGACCATCGGGCCGACTCCCGAGAAGCCGCCGGTCGACCACGTGAGCTGCGCGGTCACCTGGTCGTCGGTGCGGGCCTGCACCGTCGGCGGGTCGCCGAGGAACGTCTTGTCCATGAAGTCGGCGCCGGTGCCGTCACCGTCCACCGGGAACGGGTCCACGTCGTCGCACGCCTCGACCGGGTCCGTCATCTCGACCGAGCCGCCCGACGCGGACGAGTACGCGCAGTTGGTGATCGGGTCCTCGCGGTCCGCGGGGCCCGTGTAGTCGGCCGTGAAGTTCGGCTGGAACTCCGTGCCCGGCGGGAAGCCGGAGCCGTCGTCCGCCGTGAACGTGAACCGCACGCCCTCCGCGCCCGCGGGCAGGTCGCAGTTCACGGTGGCCGGCCCGTGCACGGGCGGGCAGTCCGGCGCGGGCGACCACGTTCCGGTGTCGGGGTCCCAGTACTCGACCGTCAGCGTCGCGTTGGGGGGCACCGACGTGCTGCGCACACCGGTTGCCTCGAAGTTGTCCCAGAACTCGCCCGGGTTCGCCGGGTCCTCCGGCTCCTGCACCACGAAGGTGTCGGCGTCCGTCGTCGACCCGTCCGGGCCGAACCCCGCCAGCGAGCTCGGCAGCTGCACCACGACGCTCTGGCCGGGAACGGCCGGGAACGTGGACGGCGTGATGACCTTGGTGATGTCCGTCGCCAGCCGGTCGACGAGCGTGGTGAGCGTGTCGTCGGCGAGTGCCGGGTCCGCGCTCGGCACCTCGGCCTGGATCTGGTTGGGGTGGTCGACGTCGTCCGCGATCTGGTCGGGGTCCGTGTCCGCCGTGAACGGGACGGTCGCCTCGGCGCCGTTGGAGATGTTCCCCGTGTACTCGATGGTGAACCCGGTGACGTTGCAGCCGGCCGGCGGGTCGGGCAGCGTGTCCACCTCGGTGGTCGAGATCGGCTCGGCGGCGGTGCCGTCGCACACGAACGTCACCGTGGCGCCCGTGGCGCCGTCGGGCCACACCACGCCGGCCCCCTGGCCGTCGGTGCCCCAGCCGGTGAACGTGATCGGGTCGTCGCCCTCGAAGACGTTGTTCGTGCCCGGGGCAGGCTCGGTGATCGTCAGCGACGTCACGGCGGTACCTGTGTTCTGCGCGCCGAGGGTCACCGTGGTCGGATCGCCGGCGCTCACCTGGGCCGGGTCGAAGGACTTGCTCGCCGTCACGCTGTTGTTCGGCGGCGTGATGACGTAGGTGTCGCTCGCCGTCGTCGGGTCGGACGACGCATCGTCCAGCGTCACGAGGGACGACGTGTCGTTGGTGACCGTGGTCGGGTCGGTGAGCTCCTCGACGGCGTCGCTCTGCTGCACCTGGACCGGGACGGTCGCCGTGGCCTGCGGCTGGATGTCGCCGCTGAACGTGTACCGCACGCCCTGGACCGCCGCCGGGTCGACGGAGTCGTCGAGCGGCTCCCACGAGTCGCCGTCCCAGTACTCCTCGGTCACCTCGGTGGCGTTCGGCGGCATCTCGATGTCGCCGGTGCTCGTGTACTCGAGGTAGGTGAAGGGGTTCGGGGTGGCCGTCGGGTCCACCGGGTCCTGGATCACCAGGGTGTCGACCGGGGCGTTGGAGGTGTTCGTTCCCGTGATCGTCATCGTGGCGGCCGTCCCGGGGGCGGCCAGCGCGCCCTCCGGATCGATCGCCTTGGTGGTCTCCGAGTCGAGGTTCAGCTCCACGACGGGCGTGATCTCGACCGTCGAGGACTCCTCGGCCGCGTTGTCCGCCACGACCGTCGCCGTGTTGGGGATCGGCACGCCGTCGGCGCTGTACGGCAGGTCCGGGTCCACCCGGGCGCTCACGGTGATGGTGGGCGTCTGCCCGTTCGGGTTCGAGTCGGCAGTGTAGGTCACCGTGTTGGTGGCGGGGTCTGCGACGACCACGCCGTTGGTCGCGCCGCCGCTGGAGCTGACCGTGGCGTCCACGAGGATCAGCTCGGGGGGCAGCTCGTCGGTCATCACCGTGTTGGTGCACGGGTCCGCGTTCGGGTCCGAGCAGGAGATCTGGATGGCGTAAGTGACGGTCTGCCCCGGCTCGTACGGCCCGGGACCGCTCGTCACCGTCTTGCTGATGCCCCACTCCGCGGCGGACGCCGTCGTGGCGGGGATGATCGCCCCCGCGAAGCCGAGCGCGAGCACGCCCAGGACCGACCAGCCGCGGCTGAAGCGCCTGCCCTGCCGCTTCCGTGCGTGTCGTCCGCCGTGCTTCGTCGTCGCGCGACCGATTGCCATCGAAGTTTCTCCCCCACCCCGGTGTCACCATGCGCGCGCGTACGACCTCGGACGCGCGCCACCTCCGAAGGTGTCAGACATGGGCGGGGTTGGCTCGGCGAACGACGATTTGCCCCATACATCGTCAAGGTCCGTTACTCCCTGTCACGCGGGGCCGTCACCTGGGCGTTCGTCGCGACGTGCGGCGCGCCGGGCGGCATACTCGCCTCGCCGCGGAGCACCCCGCCCCGGGCTGCCGGGCCCGTGGCCGGGCACGGTCCCGCCCGGAGGTCCGATGTCCTCACCCACCGCCGCCCCGCCCGAACCCGCGCGCGAGCACGGGCGCCTGCTGTCCGCCGTCGTGCCCGACCGGCAGCGTCGCGACCTCGCCGAGCTGGCGGACCGCCTCGACCTGTCCTCGGGCGAGGTGCGCGCCAAGCGGTCCGCGTTCTGGGCGATGCTGGTCCTCTCCGGGATCATCGCGATCTCCGGCGTCGTCACCGACTCCACCGCCACCGTCATCGGCGCCATGATCATCGCGCCGCTGTCGACGCCGATCCTCGGGTTCGGCCTCGGGGTCGTCACCGGCCAGGGCCGGCTGGTCGGGCGGTCCGCGCTCTACGTGCTCGGCGGCGTCGCGCTGGTGGTGGTGCTCGGGTGGCTCGTCGCGCTCGCCCTTCCGGAGACGTCGTCCGTCGTGACGAACTCCCAGGTCACCGGGCGCACCTCCCCCGGCGTGGGCGACCTGGTCGCCGCGTTCGCCACCGGGTTCGCGGGCGCGATCGCCCTCGCCCGCCGCGACCTCGGCGACGTGCTGCCGGGCATCGCCATCGCGATCTCGCTCGTGCCCCCGCTCGGCGTCGTCGGCGTGTGCCTCGGGGCGGGCGAGCCGGCGCTGGCGGCCGGCGCGCTGCTGCTGTTCGGCTCGAACGTCGTCGCCCTGGTCGTGGCGGCCACGGTCGTGTTCACTGGCGCCGGGTACGCCTCGGACGCCGCGCAGGCGCGCGAGGACGCGGGCGGGCGCCGCCGCCCCCGGCGCGCCGTCGTGCTGGGCGCGGCCGCCGTCGTCGTCGTGGCGGTGCCGATGGTCGCCAACACCATGCAGTCCGTCCTCGCCGAGGTGTGGGCCGGCCAGGTGCGCTCCGCCGCCGAGTCCTGGCTCGCCGACACCCCCGAGGCGGACGTCGAGGACGTCACCTGGCAGGGCACCGACCTCGTCGTCGAGGTGCGCGGGCCGGGCGACCTGCCCGACGTCGCCGAACTGCAGGCGTCCGTCGACGAGCTGGTCCCCTGGGACCCGGAGGTCACCGTCGTGCACACGGTCGGCGAGCGCGTCGAGGGCTGAGGCCCGGGCGGGCCCCGAGCCGTCGACCCCGTCAGTTCAGCCCCGTCGACGCCGCCCGGCCCCGACCATGACCGCGCCGCCGGCGAGGAGCACCAGGGCCAGCGCGACGGTCGCCGCGACCGGGTCGGGGCCGGTGTCCGGCAGCGTCCCCGCCGTCGGGGCGCCCGGGTCGGCAGGGCCTGCCACGGCCGGCGCCGACGGCGTCGCCGAGGGCGGGTCGGAGGGCAGCGCGGCCGGCCGCGAACCCCGCACCCTGGTGATCACCTGGCACCCCTCGGGCATCCGCGGGATCGCGGCCCGTACCGGCGCCGCCGTCCCGCCGCCGCCCGCGACGAGCTCCGTCGGGCAGTTGGACTCCGACGGCCCCAGCACGACGTTGGCGAGCTTCCGGTCGCCCGACGGCGGGTCGTCGACCGTCACCGCGTAGGTGAGCCGCGCCGAGCCGCCCACCGGCAGCGGGCCCGACCAGGACAGCCGCGGCCCGTCGGCGACGACCTGGCCGACGGTGGCGCTCGCCTCGCCGTCGAGCGTGGCGTCGTCGAGCACCCACGTCAGGTCGTCGGTGAGGTAGGCGGGGGCGTCGGCCGGGTAGTCCGCGGCGCCGGTGTTCGTCACGACCACCGTGTACGTCACCGTGTCGCCGGGGGCCACCGGGCCGGCGGGGTCCGCCGTCTTGACGATCTCGAGCTCCTGGACGCCCACGGTCGCGGCACAGTCCGGGTCGTCGCTGCCCGCGGCGCAGTTCGACTCGTCCGGGCCCACCACCACGTTGTCGAGGGCCTTGTCGCCCGACGGCGGGGCGGTGACGTGCACGAGGTAGACGATCTCGGTCGACTCCCCCGGCGCGAGCGGGCCGGACCAGGACAGCACCGGCGCGTCGTAGGTCAGGTCGCCGACGTCGGCCTCCCCGCCCTCGTAGGTCCCGTCGTCGAGCACGCCCGTCAGGTCGTCGGTGAACGACGCCGGGTCGTCGGCCGTGTACGGCACCCCGCCCGTGTTCGTCACCGTGACGTAGTACTCGACGAAGCCGCCAGCGAGGAGCGGGCCGTCCGGGTCCCCGACCTTGCGCAGGTGCAGCGCCCGGACGGGGACGGCCGTCGCGCAGCCGGGGTCGTCCCCGCCGGGCGGGCAGCTCGAGCCCTCCGGACCGAGGACGACGGCGGACAGGATCCCGTCGCCGGCGGGTGGGTCGTCGACCGTCACGGAGTAGGAGACCGTCGCCGTCCCGCCGGGCGCCAGCGGGCCCGCCCAGGAGAGGGCGCTGGCCGAGGGGGTCACCTCGCCCACGTCGGCGGTCGCGGTGCCGTCCCTGGTCGCGTCGTCGAGCACCGCGGAGAGGTCGACGCCGAAGGCCGCCGGGTTCTCCGCGTCGTACGGCGTCGTGCTCGTGTTCGTGACGGTCACCGTGAACGCGACGGTGTCGCCGGGCACCGCCTCGTCCGACGGGACCGCGGTCGAGGTGAAGGTCAGCGTCGGATTCACGACCTGCGCTGCGGCCCGCGGCACCACCACGACAAGCGCCGCGCCGCCGAGCGCGAGCGCCAGCGCACCCGACAGGGCGGCGCGAAGCCGCCGTCGCCGGTGGAGCCCCGGCCGGTCGTGGCGCGGTGCGGACATCCGGTCACCCGTCATGGGTGTTCTCCCGTCTCGTGACGCCCCGCCCCCGCGCCGGGCGGCGCCCGGACGTCATCCACGACACTGCCCGAGGACGCTGCCGCACGCGCGCGGAGGCCGCACCACCGATGACGGTGTCTGCGGTCGCGGCGTCCCCGCTGGTGGGGCAGGGTGCTGGGTGCATCCCCGGCCGGCACAGGAGGGCAGCAGTGAGCGAGACGAGCGACGCGAGCGACGCGACAGGGGGCCGGAAGGCCAAGGGGGGCCGGAAGATCCCCCGGCCGACGCCGCGCGACGTCGTCTCCGGCTTCGTCACCGGCCTGTTCTCCATCCCTGAGGGCATGGCGTACGCGACGGTCGGCGGGTTCTCCGCCCCGATGGGTCTGTGGTCGGGCGCGGTGCCGACCGTCATCGGCTCGGTGTTCTCTCGCACGGTGCTGATGGTCACGACGCTGACCAGCGCCATCGCGCTGTCGGCCAAGAGCGTGCTCACCGACGCCGGCCTGGACCCGGGCGACGTGGGCGCCGTCGCCGCGCTCACCGTGATCGTCGGGCTGTGGATGCTGCTGCTCGGGCTGCTGCGGCTCGGGTCGGTGATGTCGTTCGTGTCGACGGCGGTGATGACGGGCTTCACGGCGGGCATCGCCGTGCAGATCGTCGCGGGCGTGGTGAAGGACGCCACGGGGTACACCCCGGAGTCGCACAACACGATCGCCAAGCTGGTGGAGGCCGTGGTGCACGTGGGCGACTGGGACGGCCCGACCGTCGCCGTCGCCGTCGCCACCGTCGCCGCGTGGGCGGCCCTCAGCCTGGTGCCGCGGCTGAGGAAGACGGCGACGCTGCTGTCCCTGCTCGTGGTCACCGTCGTCGTCGCGCTGCTGGGCACCAAGGTCGAGCTCGTCTCCGACATCGCGGCGATCCCGCGCTCCCTGCCGCCGTTCACGCTGCCGGACGTCGGCTCCCTCGGCCCGCTCGTCTCCGGCGGGCTCGCGATCGCGCTGGTCGCCCTGGCGCAGGCGGCGGGCATCGGCGCCGCCGTGCCGAACCCGGACGGGTCGCGCACCGACGTCTCGAAGGACTTCACCGCGCAGGGCCTCGCCAACGTGGCCGGCGGCTTCTTCGGCGCCCTCCCCACCGGCGGCTCCCTGTCCCGCACGGGCGTCGCGACGAGCGGCGGCGCGCAGACCCGCTGGGCCGGCATCTTCTCCGGCGTGTGGCTCATCGTCATCGTGCTGGCCGTGGGGCCGCTGGCCGGGTACATCCCCATGGCCGTGATCGGCGGCCTGCTGCTCGTCATCGGCGGCGAGCTGGTCGTCGGGCGCTGGGCCGACGTCGTGCTCGTGTTCCGCACGTCGTGGCTCTCCGCCGCGGCGCTGGTCGTGACGTTCCTCGCCACCACCCAGCTCCCGCTGCAGCAGGCGATCTTCCTGGGCGCCGGCCTGTCCATCGTGCTGTTCGCGGTGCAGGCGGCGAAGCGCGGCCGCATCGTCGAGCTCGCCCCGACGGGCGACGGCGGCTTCCGGGTCGCGGACGCCCCCGCGACCCTGCCGAGCGGGCGCACCACCGTGCTGCACTACATGGGCTCCGGCTTCTTCGCCGAGGTGAACCGCCTCGAGGAGGAGTGGCCGCACACCGCGGAGGTCCACGACGCCGCCCTCGTGATCTCGCTGCGGGGGTCCGTGGGCATCCCGTCCACCACGTTCCTCAAGTCGCTCGACCGGCTCCTGGACCGCTGGCACGACCACGGCGTCGAGGTGGTCGTGTGCGGGGTCCCGGACGCCCTCGCCCGCCGGTTCGCCGCCGGCGGCGTGTCACGACGGCTGCAGGACTCCGTCATCCCCGAGTCCGAGGTGCTCTTCGACGCCGTCCGCGAGGCCTACGACCTCGCCGAGCGGCGGCGCCGAGAGGGCGCCGCCTCGCCCTGATCGATCACCGCCCCCCGCATGGCGACGGCGGCCCGCGGAAACCGCCGGGCCGCCGTCGTCGTGGTGGTCAGGGTGCGACGACCTCGAAGTTGGCGTCGGGCTTGCCGAGGACGGCCGCGAGGCGTGCCAGGACGCCGAGGTCGCCGGTGTGCTCGAGGTCGCTCGCCGGGGCCCCGGCGGCGATGCCGAGCAGCTGGCGCTTGGTGAGCGTCAACGCGAGGTCGGCGCCGTCGGCGCTCTCTTCCCCCGGCTCGGTGACGAGGACGCCGTTGGACAGCGTGGTGCGGTAGCGCGCGTCGGCGTCGGTGAAGTGCCAGTCGATGACGAAGTGCTCGTCCCAGGCCTTCGGGCCGTCGACGCGGATCGCGAGAGTGTCGAAGATCTGCTCGAGGGTGAGCGCCACCGCCATCCCGCTGCCGAAGTCCATCTCGGTCCTCAGGACGCCGTGCCGCAGCTCGTGCGCGCCGACGAGGTAGAAGTTGCGCCAGGTGCCGTTCTCGGCGCCGTGCCCCAGCCGCTCGAGCACGTCCGCGAGCGCCGCCTTCGCGTCGGCCGACTCCGGCGCAGCGAACACGGCGTGGCTCAGCAGCTGCGCGGCGAACCGCAGGTTGCCGTTCTCGGCCTGCTCGCGCCCCTTGGCGATCGTCGCGTCGAGGCCGCCGATCGCCTCGACGTACGCGGCGCCCGCCTCCGACGGGGGCAGCTCCCACAGGTGCGCGGGGTTGCCGTCGAACCAGCCGAGGTAGCGCTGGTAGATCCCCTTGACGTTGTGGCTCACGGAGCCGTAGTAGCCGCGAGCGTGCCAGGCGTTCTCGAGCGCCGGGGGGAGCTGGATCCGCTCGGCGATCTCCGAGCCGACGAGGCCTTCGTTGAGCATCCGCAGGGTCTGGTCGTGCAGGTAGGCGTACAGGTCCCGCTGCTCGGTCAGGAAGGTCACGATGTTCTCGGTGCCCCAGGTGGGCCAGTGGTGCGAGGCGAACGCGACGTCGGCGTCGCGGGCGAACAGGCGGATCGCCTCGCCGATGTAGCGCGACCAACCACGTGCGTCGCGTACCTCGGCGCCGCGGAGGGTGATCAGGTTGTGCAGGTTGTGGGTCGCGTTCTCCGCGAGGCACAGCGCCCGGCGGTCGGGGAAGGCGAAGTTCATCTCGGCGGGCGCCTCGGTTCCGGGCGTGATCTGGAAGACGATCCGCACGCCGTCGAGGGTCAGCTCCTGGCCGGTCTCCGTGATGTCGACCGTGGGCGGCAGCAGGGACACCGTGCCCATCGACGCGGTGAGCCCGAGACCGGTGCTGACCAGGCCCTCCGGCCCCGTCGGCAGGGCGGCACCCGTGTGGTACATCCCGCGGCGGGTCATCGCCGTGCCCGCGTACACGTTCTCCGAGACGGCGTGCTCGAGGAACCCGGCCGGCGCGACGATCGGGACGTCCGCGCCCTCGGGCACGACGCCCGCGACGCCGCCGAAGTGGTCGACGTGCGAGTGCGTGTAGATCACGGCCACCACAGGCCGCTTACCGCGGTGCGCCCGGTAGAGGTCGAGCCCGGCCTTCGCCGTCTCGACCGACACCAGCGGGTCGATGACGATCACGCCGGTGTCGCCCTCGACGAGGGTCATGTTGGACAGGTCGAGCCCACGCACCTGGTAGATGCCGCCGGTGACCTCGAAGAGCCCGTTCTTCTGCACCAGCTGCGACTGCCGCCACAGCGAGGGGTTCACCGTGGGCGGGCAGTCCCCTGTCAGGAAGTCGAACCGGGTGTTGTCCCACGCGACACCACCACCCGGCCCGGCGATCTGCGGAGGGTCGATCGTGGCGATGAAGCCCCGGTCCGCGTTCTCGAAGTCGGTCCGGTCGTCCCAGTCCAGACCCGGGTTGTCTTCCACGAATCCCATCGGTGCGCCTCCTCGGCTGTTGAGAAACCAGGGTCAGAGTGCCGTGATGCCGTCGCCGATCATCTTGGCGCCGATGACGAGCAGCAGGACGGCCATGATCACGGCGTTGTTCTGGACCATCCAGGTCTTCAGGCCGTCGAGGACGGCCGCGGCGCGCTCGCCCATCGCCAGGTAGATCACCAGCGGCGTGACGACGCCGGCGCTGGCGATCAGCGCGAACACGACGGCGGCCACGACCTGGGCGTTCGTGTCGCTCGGGGCGGCGGCGGCGATCGCGGCACCGCCGGAGACGACGAGCAGCAGGTTCTTCGGGTTGACGGCGCTCAGCAGCACCGCGAGGCCCAGGGCCTTGCCGGGCGTGAACCGGTCGATGGCGGCCATCCACTTCGGGGTCTCCGGCTCGACGCCCTCGCGCGGCCGCCCGCGCCACTGCTTCACCGCGACCAGCAGGAGCAGCAGGCCCAGCACGATCTTGACGATCGCCGCCCACAGCGGCGTGCCCTCGTCGTCCGGCACGGCGGAGCCGGCGAGCACCGCGACCAGGCCGACGACGACCAGCACCGCCACGAACCAGCCGACCAGGAACGCCGCGGCGTTCGCCTTCGCGCGCTCGCTGACGAGCATCAGCACCACCGCGACGATCGGCAGCGGGCTGATGAGCACGCCCACCGCTACCGGGAGGGACTGACCGATCGCTGCACCCACGTGTTCTCCTCGTCCCGGTGGTCGACGGCGCCGCGGGTGGGCGCCGCCGCTCAGACGGTAGGCACGCGCCCCGGGATCCGCTCGTCGAACGGGACGTCGCGACGTCACAGCACGAAGGCGCCGTTCACCGCGCGCCCGCGGGCACCCGGTGCCACCCTGGCGCCATGCCGAGCACTCCGAAGCCAGCCACGCCCACGATCGCCGCCCAGCAGCAGGAGGTGCTCCGCACCCTGCCGTTCGCCGACACCCAGGACTTCGAGGACGCCACGCGCGGCCTCCTGGGCAAGCGGACGCCGAACGCGATCACCAACGCCGAGGGCGCCGTCGTCTGGGACAACGACACCTACGACTTCATCCAGGGCGACGCGCCCGACACCGCCAACCCCAGCCTGTGGCGGCAGTCGAAGCTCAACGCGGTCCAGGGGCTCTTCGAGGTGGTGCCCGGCATCTACCAGGTGCGCGGCTTCGACCTCGCCAACGTGACGTTCATCGAGGGCGACACCGGCGTCCTCGTCCTCGACCCGCTGGTCACCGAGGAGACCGCCGCCGCCGCGCTGGCGCTGTACCGCGAGCACCGCGGCGACCGCCCGGTGACGGGCGTGCTGTACACGCACCCGCACGTCGACCACTTCGGCGGCGTGCGCGGCGTCACCACGCAGGAGGACGTCGACGCCGGCCGGGTGCCGATCGTCGCGCCGGCGGAGTTCACGGAGCACGCCGCGTCGGAGAACGTGTACGCGGGCACCGCGATGGCCCGCCGCTCGGCGTACATGTTCGGCGCGGCGCTTGCTCGCGGCCCGCAGGGCGCGCTCGGCACGGGCCTGGCGCAGACGGTGGCGACCGGCAACATCACGCTCATCGCCCCGACGCTCGACATCACCGAGACCGGGCAGACCGAGACCATCGACGGCGTCCGGATGGTGTTCCAGATGGCGCCGGGCACGGAGGCGCCGGCCGAGTTCCTCGTCTGGTTCCCCGACCACAAGGCCCTCTGCTCCGCCGAGGACGCCACGCACACGCTGCACAACCTGCTCACCCTGCGCGGCGCCCTCGTGCGCGACCCGCACGCCTGGGCCGGCTACCTCACCGAGACCATCGACCTGTGGGGCGACGAGGTCGAGGCCGTCTTCGCGTCGCACCACTGGCCCACCTGGGGCAACGAGCGTGTCGTGAAGTTCCTCTCCGAGCAGCGCGACCTGTACGCCTACCTGCACGACCAGTCCCTGCGCCTCATCAACCAGGGCTGGACGGGCATCGAGATCGCCGAGTCGCTGAAGCTCCCGCCGGCCCTCGAGAACTCCTGGCACGCGCGCGGCTACTACGGCTCCGTGAGCCACAACCTCAAGGCCATCTACCAGCGGTACATGGGCTGGTACGACGGCAACCCTGCTCACCTGTGGCAGCACCCGCCGGTCGAGCAGGGCAAGCGGTACGTCGAGCTCGCGGGCGGCGCCGACGCCATCGTGGACAAGGCGCGCGCGTCGTTCGACGGCGGCGACTTCCGGTGGGCGGCGGAGATCCTCAGCCACGTCGTCTTCGCGCAGCCCGACCACGCGGCGGCCCGCGAGCTGCTGGCGGACACCTTCGAGCAGCTCGGGTACGGCGCCGAGAACGGCGTGTGGCGCAACATCTACCTCTCGGGCGCCACCGAGCTGCGCAGCGGCAAGTTCGGGACGCCGACGGTGTCCGCGTCGCCGGACGTCATCTCCGCGCTCACCCCGGAGATGCTGTTCGACGCCATCGCGATCCAGGTCGACGGACCCCGCGCGTGGGACGAGAAGCTCACGATCGACGTCGTGCTCACCGACACGGACGCCCGCTACCGGCTCCGCCTCGCCAACGGCGCCCTCACGCACAGCGCCCGGCCGCAGAAGGGCGACGCCGACCTCACGCTCACCACGACGTCGCGCGCGCTGCCCGCGCTCGCCCTCGGCGGCGTGACCCCGGACGGGCTCGCCGAGGCCGGCATCCAGGTCGACGGCGACGTCAGCGTGCTCGGCCGGCTCACCGCCGTGCTCGACCCGGGCGACCCGGACTTCTCCATCGTCACGCCCTGACCTGCATCGCCGCGAGCGCCCCGTCCGACCTGCTCGGGCGGGGCGTTTCGGCGCGCGCGAGCGCCCAGCCGGTGCCAGCCTGGCGCCATGCCGAGCACACCGAAGCCAGCCACGCCCACCATCGCCGCCCAGCAGCGTGAGCTGCTCGGCAGGCTTCCCTTCTCCGACACCCAGGACTTCGACGACGCGTCCCGGGGCTTCCTCGGCCGCCGCACCCCGAACGCCGTCACGAAGGACGACGGCACCGTCGTCTGGGACAACGACACGTATGCGTTCCTCGAGGGCGACGCCCCGGACACCGTGAACCCGAGCCTGTGGCGGCAGTCGAAGCTGGTCGCGGAGCAGGGCCTGTTCGAGGTGGTCGAGGGCATCTACCAGGTGCGCGGGTTCGACCTGTCGAACGTCACGTTCATCGAGGGCGACACGGGCGTCATCGTGCTCGACCCGCTGATCTCGACCGAGACAGCGGCCGCCGCCCTCGCGCTGTACCGCGAGCACCGCGGCGACCGCCCCGTCACCGGCATCATCTACACGCACTGCCACGTGGACCACTTCGGCGGCGTCAAGGGTGTCACCACGCAGGAGGACGTCGACGCGGGCCGCGTGCCCGTGCTGGCGCCCGCGGACTTCACGGAGCACGCCGTCGCGGAGAACGTGTACGCGGGCACGGCGATGGGCCGCCGCGCGGGCTACATGTACGGCGCGGCACTCGCCCGCGGCCCGCAGGGCCAGGTCGGCGCCGGCCTGGGGCAGACGACGTCCACCGGAACCGTCACGCTCATCGCCCCGACGCTCGACATCACGACGACCGGGCAGGAGGAGACGGTCGACGGCGTCCGCATGGTGTTCCAGATGGCGCCGGGCACCGAGGCCCCGGCCGAGATGCTCATCTGGTTCCCGGACCACAAGGCGCTGTGCGCGGCCGAGGACGCCACGCACACGCTGCACAACCTGCTGACGCTGCGCGGCGCCGTCGTGCGCGACCCGCACGCCTGGGCCAACTACCTCACCGAGACGATCGACCTGTTCGGCGCGGACGTCGAGTCCGTCTTCGCGTCGCACCACTGGCCCACCTGGGGCAACGAGCGCATCGTGACGTTCCTGTCCGAGCAGCGCGACCTGTACGCGTACCTGCACGACCAGACGCTGCGCCTCCTGAACAAGGGACTCGTGGGCTCCGAGATCGCCGAGCAGCTGCCGCTGCCTCCGGCGCTGGAGAACGCGTGGCACGCGCGCGGCTACTACGGATCGGTGAGCCACGACATCAAGGCGATCTATCAGCGGTACATGGGCTGGTACGACGGCAACCCCGCGCACCTGTGGCAGCACCCGCCCGAGGAGCAGGGCAAGCGGTACGTCGAGTTCATGGGCGGCGCGGACGCCGTGGTGGAGAAGGCGCGCGCGTCGTTCGACGCCGGGGACTTCCGTTGGGTGGCGGAGGTGCTGAGCCATGTCGTCTTCGCGCAGCCCGACCACGCCGGGGCGAAGGAGCTGCTCGCCGACACGTTCGAACAGCTCGGGTACGGGGCGGAGAACGGCACGTGGCGGTCGGTGTACCTGTCGGGCGCCACCGAGCTGCGCAGCGGGAACTTCGGCACGCCGACGCAGACCGCGTCGGCGGACATCGTCGCGCACCTCTCCCCCGAGATGCTGTTCGACGCCCTCGCGATCCAGATCGACGGCCCGAAGGCGTGGGACCACCGCGTCACGGCCGACGTCGTCCTCTCCGACGCGGCCGCGCGCTACCGGCTCCGGCTCGCGAACGGCGCGCTCACCTACAGCGCCCGGCCGCAGCCCGACGCCGCCGACGTCACCATCACCACGACGCGGGCCGCGCTCCCTGCCCTCGCGGGAGGTCTGGACCCGGCGCGGCTGGCCGCGGCGGGCATCGAGGTCTCGGGCGACACGGCCGCGCTGGCGAAGGTGCACGGCATCCTCGACCCGGGCGACCCGGACTTCGCCATCGTCACGCCGTGAGCTGAGGGTCCCTGACCTCAGGGACCGCCACCCCCGGGACGAGGGGGCGGGCGGGGAGCAGCCGGTCGACGCCGACGATGAGCAGCCCGAGCACGTAGAAGGCGCCGCCGTAGACCACCAGGTTGATCCCCAGCCCGCCCCACCCGAGGGCGTCGAGGTCGATGAAGCCGTACGGGTACGCGCTGCCCGGGCTGAGCTGGCCGCGCAGCAGGATGAATCCGAAGTACAGCACCGGGAACAGCATCCACAGCCCCGCGTGGCGCAGGCGGGCGCGGCGGTGCGGGTCGAGCAGCAGGAAGTCCAGGACGACGGCGATCGGCAGCGCCCGGTGCTCCACCTGCCCGTCGGTCAGGCCGAGGAAGACGGCGGGCGCGTCCGGCGACTCGGGCGCGAGGACCAGCCACGCGACCAGGCCCGTGATCGCGGCGGCCAGGGTCACCAGCCCCTTCGCCCACACCGGCGGCTGCTCCCGGCGCAGCAGCGTCGCGACGCCCGCCCATCCGAACACCGCCACCGCGAGGAAGCTGGTCAGGTTGGTGAAGTACACGAAGCCCTCGACGTCGCCGTCGCGCCAGATGGCGCGCGTGCCGACGAGGCCGAGGACGGCGACGAAGAGCCGGAACAGGCCGACGATCACGAACATGGGCGTAGTGAACCAGACCGGGCGGCCACGGCGGCACGTCGTCCTCGGGGCTCGTCCTCAGAAGACCAGGATCGCGACCAGCCCGGCGAGGCCGAGCAGCGCCGTCCCCGCGCACATGACCACGATCCGCCGCCCGTGCCGCAGCCGCGGCTCCTCGGCGCCCAGGTGCCTTGCCGTGTGGTGCGCGTGCCGCCGGGCGAACCACCACAGCGGCGGCGTGAGGACGAGGCCGACCGCGGCGGCGAGCGCGAACGACGACAGCCCGTCGACGCCCGGCAGCGTCTGCCACGCCACCGCGCAGGCGGCGGTGAACGACAGGAGGGTGCGCCGCCACGCGAGCGAGGTGCGCTCCACCTGCAGGCCCCGGTCTCGTTCGGGGCCGACGAGCGGCGGGTCCAGCGGCGGCTCGGCCATCGCGGTCAGTGCAGCAGCAGCGCGAGCAGCACGAGGATGCCCACGACGGTGATGGTCAGGACCAGCACGAACCCCGTGATCGCGCCGGGCAGCGGCCCGTGCTCCCGCATCGCGCGCTCGGAGCGGGCCCACTCCACCGCCGCGGCCACCGGCACGACGGCGCCCGCCACGAGCAGCACGACCGCCGCGGTGAGACGCAGGTGCGGCTCCATCGGCAGGTCCAGCGTCTCGAGCGCGGTGCCGCCCGCGATCAGCCCGAGGGCGGTGCGCAGCCACGCCAGGATCGTGCGCTCGTTGGCGAGGGAGAACCGCGGGTCGGGCTCCGTGCCCTGCTCGTAGACCCACCGGGGGAAGCGCTCGCGGCTCACGAGGCCCGAGCCTATCGACCGCCGCGGGGCACGTCGCGGCGACGGCGGCGTGGGGGCGGGCGTCGGGGGCGGTGGCTAGGTTCGGGCGCATGACCCTGCGCGCGGACTTCCTGGCCCTGCACCGCCCCGGCGACCCGCTCCTGCTGCCGAACGCCTGGGACGCCGGGTCGGCGCGCCTCCTCACCGCGCTCGGCTTCGCCGCCGTCGCGACGACGAGCAGCGGGTTCGCCGCGACGCTCGGCCGGCCCGACGGCGCGACCACCCGCGAGGAGACGCTCGCCCACGCCGGCGCGCTCGCGGCCGCCGTCGACGTGCCGGTGAGCGCCGACCTGGAGAACGGCTTCGCGGACTCCCCCGCGGGGGTGGCGGGCACCGTGACCGAGGCCCGCGGGACCGGCCTCGCGGGGTGCTCGGTCGAGGACGCCACCGGGCGCGCGGACCAGCCCCTCTACGCCCGGCCCGCCGCCGTCGAGCGCGTGGCCGCCGCGGCCGAGGCCGCGGGGGACCTGGTGCTCACGGCGCGCTGCGAGAACCACCTGCACGGCCGGGACGACCTCGCCGACACGATCGCGCGGCTCCAGGCCTACCAGGAGGCCGGCGCCGACGTGCTGTACGCGCCCGGGCTGCGCGACGCGGCCGCGATCGCGACCGTCTGCCGCGAGGTGGACCGGCCCGTCAACGCGCTGCTCGTCGCGGGCGGCCCGACGCCCGCCGAGCTGGCCGCCGCGGGGGTCGCGCGGGTCTCCGTCGGCGGCACGTTCGCCTGGAACGCCCTGTCCGCGCTGGTCGACGCCGCCCGCGAGCTCCAGGCCGGCGGCGTCGGGTTCCTCGACCGCACCGGCCCGGCGCGCGAGGTCATGCCGCGGGCGTTCCGGGGCTGACGCGCGCTCAGAGCGCGGCGGCGAACGCCCGCACCAGCGGGTGGATCGGGCGCCCGGCCGACGCCCCGATGTGCGGCTGGAAGAGGCTGGCCACGAAGAAGGGGTGGTCGGCGAGCTCGAGCACCTCCGCGCCGGCGTCGTCCGCGACGGCTCCCACGACGACGCCCACCGCCTCCAGCGCCGCGACGGCCTCCGCCGTCGGGGCATAGCCACAGAAGTGCATCCCGGCGAACGGCTCGCCCACCCACGACGCGAACCGCGTGCCCGGCACCGGCGTCACGACGCGCTCCTCGCCGTACAGCGAGCATGCGAGCGCCGCCACGACGTTGTCGTCGGCCTCGCCGTCGGACTCCGCGTGCGTCGCGGCCCTCCCCAGCAGGCTGCGCGTGAGCTCGACGACCGCGTACTGCATCCCGGCGCACGTGCCGAGGAACGGGATCCCGCCCTCCCGGGCGGCCGTGATCGCGCGCAGCACGGCCGCCTCGTCGGCGTACGGCGAGCCGGGCACGAGCCAGATCCCGTCGTACGCGCGCACGTCGAACGGTGTGTCGGTGGGCACCCACACGGCCTCCACGCCGAGCTCGTCCGCGAGGCGCGGGACGAGGGCGGCGAGCTCCCGGTGGCTGGTGTGGTCTCCGTGGTCGCCGAGCAGCGCGAGGGTCACGGCGCCACGGTAGCGCAGCCCGTTCCCCATGGTCAGGGCCCCATGGTCAGGGCCCCGCGGTCAGGGCACCAGGCGCTGGGTGATCACCGACCCCTCGGGCCCGTGCTGCACGCGCGCGAGCGCACCGTTCACCAGCGCGAGGTACGGCGGCACGTGCCCGCACTCGACGTCCGCGAGGATCGGGATCCCCAGGTCACCCAGGGCGTCGCGGGCGGCGTCGTGCAGGGTGAACCCCTCCGAGTCCGGCGCGTGCGTACGGCTGATCAGCACCGCGTTCGCCGCGTCGAACCAGCCCGCGTGCCGCATCGCCCACAGGGCCCGGCCGACCTCGAGCGCCTCCCACTCGAGGATGTCGAGGTACACGACCAGGCCCTCGGGCGCGTGCTCCGTCGCGAACCGGGCCACGTCGCCGTACGGCGTGCCCGCGAGCAGGGAGACGGTCTCCAGGCAGCCACCGATCAGCCGCCCCTGGACGTCCACGGGCGCGCCCGGGTCCTCGCCGTCGAGCCGCAGCCACGCGCCCTCCGCGTCGAGGGTCCAGGTGTGGACCTGCGGGTCCTGCTCCCAGTCGTCCCAGCCCGACGAGCGGTACCGCCGCGGCGAGCGCTGCACCAGCTGCCCGCCGTCCTGCGCCGAGGCGGCGACGTCCCACCAGCCGACGATGCCCTCCGGCACGTCGTAGGGCGTGTCCATGAGGTTCTGGCCGTGCAGCGTGGCGACCCCGGTGCGCAGGGTGAGCGGCAGCTGCAGCGTCGAGATGTCCGAGTACCCGACCAGCCACGTCGGGTCCGCGCCCAGCGCGTCCCAGTCGAGGCGGCCCAGCAGGTCCGTCGCCAGCTCCCCGCCCCACGGCGGCACGACGGCACGCACCGCCGGGTCGGTGAGCATCGCGGTGAGCTCCGCCGCGCGCAGGTCCGCCGGTGCGCTGACGACCCCGTCGCCCGACGGCGTGGCTCCCACCTGCACGTCGTAACCCTTCGCGCGCACGACGTCGACGGCGTGGTCCAGCCGCGGCAGCAGCGGGGCGGGCACGCCCGACGACGGCGCGGTCACGCCGATCGTGTCGCCGGGGCGCAGGGGGCGGGGGTAGCGGATCGTCATGACCGGACCTTGCCCGACCCGACGGCTCCGCGGCAACGGCATTCGGCGGCCGCGACGGTTGTCCACAGGCGGGGCATCGGGCCTGGTGCGAGGCGTGAACCTTCGCTAGGCTCGAACACGTGTTCGAGCCCTTCTCGAACCGCCGACCGACGACGAGGGGGTGAGGCGCGCATGTCCGCTGCGGTGCTCGACGGCGCGGTCGACGACCTTCCGGTCGTCACCACGCCCTGGGACGACGCGCTCTCCCCGCCCGGACCGACGACGGTGCACGACGTCTCGGCCGCCCTCGACGACGTGGCCCGCCTCCAGTCGCGGATCGACGCGCTGGAGGGCGAGAAGCTGCTCGCCGTGGAGCGCGCCCGGCGCGCAGCCGTGCGGTGCGAGCCCGACCTCCTGGCGGGCGAGGAGCTGCGGGTGCTGCGGGCGGGCACGGCGCGTCGGCACCAGCTCGCCCGGCGGGCGTTCGTCGCGGACGTCGCGACCACGCTGCGACTGAGCGAGCGGGAGGCGGACCACCTCGTCGAGACGGCGCAGACGCTCACCTCGTCGGGATCCGCGACGCTAACCGAGCTCCGCCGCGGCCGGATCGGGGCCCGCCACGCGACGGCGATGGCCGACGTCCTCGCCGACCTCCCCGACGCCCAGGCCCGCGCGGCCGTGCAGGCCGAGGCGCTGCCGCGGGCCGCGACGGCCACACCGGCCCAGTTCCGCGCCCACCTGCGCCGCGCCCGCGACCGCGCACACCCCGAGCCGTTCACGCTGCGGCACGCGAGGGCGGCGGCGAAGCGCGGCGTGTTCGTCGACCCCGCCGCCGACGGCATGGCCTGGCTCAGCGCCTACCTCCCCGCCACGACCGCCCACGCGGCCCACGACCGGCTGACGACGGCCGCTCGCACCGCCCGCGAGGCCGGCGACCCGCGCACGGTGGCCCAGCTCCGCGCCGACGCATACGCCGCCCTGCTACTGGCGGACGCCGCCCCCTCGGCCGCGGCGCGACCCGGGTCTGCGACCCCTGCCGTCACCGGCACCTCCGCAGGTGCGCAGCCCGGCGCAGGCCGTGCAGGCCGTGCAGGCGAGTCGGCGGGCGCGCCCGCGGGCGAGGCAACGGCGTGCCCCGTCCCGGACCTCGCCGACCATGCACGTCGGATCGTCCCCCGCGTGCAGATCACCGTGCCGGTGATGGCGCTGCTCGGCCGCTCCGAGGACGCCGCCGAGCTCACGGGTCACGGCGCGATCGACCCGGAGGTCGCGGCGTTCCTCACCGCCCGGGCGCCGTCGCTGCGCCGGCTGCTGGTCGACCCGGCGTCGGGCGAGCTGCTGTCCGCCGACCCCGGCACGTACACCGTCCCGGCGGCGCTGCGCGTCTACCTGGAGGCCCGCGACGGCACCTGCCGCTTCCCGGGCTGCACCCGCGCCGCCGCCCGCTGCGACGTCGACCACACCGTCGCGTGGGCCGACGGAGGGCGCACGACCGCGGACAACCTGGCTCATCTGTGCCGCCGACATCACGTGCTGAAGCACGAGACCCGCTGGCGGACGCGGCAGGAACCGGACGGCACCCTCGTGTGGACCTCACCGACCGGACGAGTCGCCCGCGACCCCGTCGCCGACCCCGTCGACCTCACCGGTCGGGAGCTGGTCCCACCGGAGCCGCCGGACCCACTGGGCTCAGCGGACCTACCAGGCTCAGCGGACCTACCAGGCTCGGCGGACTGGGCGCCGGAGCTGGGCGACCCACCGTTCTGAGCCGTCACCGCGCTCGGGTCGTGCCGTCAGAGCATCCCGCGCTCGCGGGCGACGGCGGCGGCCTCGGTGCGGGACTGCGTGCCCAGCTTGGTGTTGATGTGCGCCAGGTGGGACTTCACGGTGGCGACGGAGACGAACAGCTCGCGCGCGATGGCGTCGTTCGACCGGCCGGCGGCGACGAGGCGCAGCACCTCGAGCTCGCGGGCGCTGAGGGTCTCGCCCGGCGACCGCATACGGCCGAGCAGGCGACGCTGCACGTCGGCCCCGAGGGTGACCTCGCCGGCGGCGGCGGACCGGATGGCGCGGGCGAGCTCCTCGGTGGGCGCGTCCTTGAGCAGGTAGCCGGTGGCGCCGGCCTCGACGGCGGCGAGGATGTCGGCGTCGGTGCCGTAGGTGGTCACGACGAGCACGGGGGTACCGTGCCGGTGCACGACGGTGCCGGTCGCCTCCGCACCGCCGAGCCGGCTCCGCCCCGGGCCCGCGTCGCCGAACCTCAGGTCCAGCAGCACGACGTCCGCGCGGCCGCCGTCGTCGAGCCAGGCCAGGAGGTCCTCGGCGGTGCCGGTCTCGTGCACGACCCGCATGTCCGGCTGGCCGTCGACGACGGCGCGCAGCCCGGCGCGCACGACGGGGTGGTCGTCGGCGAGCACGACGTCGATCACGGGGCGTCCTCCGTCCTGTCCACGGGCAGCGTGACCGCCAGGGCGGTTCCCGCGCCCGGCGAGGTCTCGAGCGTGACGGTGCCACCCAGCTCGTGCGCGCGCGACCGGACGGAGGGCAGGCCGAAACCACGCCCGGACGCTCCCGCGGCGGTCGCGGCGACCTCCGGGTCGAACCCACGACCGTCGTCCACGACGTCGAGGGTGACGGTGTCCCGCTCGTACGTGAGCGTGAGGCGGGCGCGGCCGGCGCCCGAGTGCTGCACCACGTTCGCGAGCGCCGACTGGGCGACGCGCAGCAGCGCCGTCTCGACAGGCACGGGCAGCGGCCGCACGTCGCCGACGGTGTGCACGGACACGTCCAGCGGCTGCCGCTCGGCGACGCGACGCAGGGCCGCGACGAGGGTGGTGCGGTCGAGGTCGGGCGGCGTGAGGTCCTGCACGACGCGGCGCGCCTCGGCGAGGCTGTCGCGGGCGGCCCCGCGCGCCTGGTCGACGAGGTCGTGCGCCCTGTCGTCGTCGGTGCCGACGGCGTCGTCGGCGGCCCGCAGCAGGAGCTCGATGGCGGACAGCGACTGGGCGAGGGTGTCGTGGATGTCGCGCGCCAGGCGCGCCCGCTCGTCGGTGACGGCCCGGTCCCGCTCGGCCTGGGCGAGGTGCTGGCGCACCTGGGTCAGCTCGTCGACGGTCCGCTGCCGCGTCTGGGACTCGCGCACGAAGGCCTCGATCCCCAGCACGACGCCGACGGCCACGGCGCCGCCGAGCACCGGGCCCAGCACGAAGCCGGTCCAGGGGTCGTCGGCGTCGGCCTGCACGAGCAGCCCCTCGGCGACGGCGAGCGCCGTCGTCACGGCCACCGCGACGACGCCGCGGTGCGGCCCGAGCACGTGCATCTGCAGGATCATCAGCGGGAACGCGAGCCACAGGGCGGCGGGCGAGAGCCAGAGCAGCACCACCCACGGGAGCAGGAGGGCGGCGATCCACGCGGTGTCGGGCCACCAGGCGCCGCGCGGGGTGTCGACGGCCCGGTCGTGCACGCGCACCGCCCGGCGTCCGACGACGTACACGGCGACGAGCACGGCCGCGACGACCACCGAGGGCCACGTCCGCCCCGGCGGGGCCTGCAGCACCGCGACGACGGCGAGCGCCGCGAGCAGGACGTCGAGCCCCAGGATGAGGGCGCGCGTCGCCGACGGCTGGGGGTGGCGGATCACCCCGTCCACGGTAGCCGGACGGGGCGCGGGCGCATCGTCCGAAAGGTGGAGCGGGCGGACCGTCCTTCGGCGCCGCAGGATCACCCCGGGTCCCGATGATCGCAGGCGCCCCGACGCGGAGGCTGGAAGCAGTCCGGAACACCCGTCCTGTGGAGGTCATCTCGTGTTCGTCGCCCTGCGCGATCTGAAGCATGCCCGCGGCCGCTTCGTCCTCATGTCCGTGGTGATCGTGCTGATCACCTTCCTCGTCACGTTCCTCGCGTCGCTCACGGCGGGCCTGGCCCGGGAGTCGACGTCGGCGGTGACGGACCTGCCCGCCGACCACCTCGCCTTCTCCATGCCGGCCGCCGGCGACGACCCGGAGTTCACGGCGTCGCGCGTGACGCCCGACCAGTGGGAGGGCTGGGCCGACGCGCCGGGCGTCGAGTCGGCAGAGCCGTTGGGCCTGGCGACGACACGCGCCGCCTCGGACAGCACGACGGCCTCCGTCACGGCGCTGGGCGTGGCCGACGGCTCCACCCTGGTGCCGGGCGGTGGCCACGTCGACCCGGGCACGGTCGTGCTCACCCCGGGCGCGGCGGATGCCCTCGGCGCGAGCACCGGCGACACGGTCACGCTCGGCGGCGCCGAGCTCACGGTCGCGGCCACGGTCGACGCCGACGAGTCGTTCTCCCACACCCCGGTGGTGTGGACCACGCTCGACGACTGGCAGGCGGTCGGCGCCCGCGGCGCGGCCGGCGGCGACGACGTCGCGACGGTGGTCGCGCTCACCACGGCGGACGACGGCCTGACCGACGCCGCCCTCACCGACACCGACGCCGCCCTCGGCACGACGACGGTGACGACGTCGGACGCCCGCTCGGCGGTGGCGTCGTTCGCCGGGGAGAACACGTCGCTGTCGACGATGCAGGCGTTCCTGCTGGCCATCTCCGCGCTGGTGGTGGGCGCGTTCTTCACGGTGTGGACGATCGGCCGCTCCGGCGACATCGCGGTGCTCAAGGCGCTCGGCGCCTCCACCCGCTACCTGCTGCGCGACGCTCTCGGCCAGGCGGCGGTGCTGCTGGTCGGCGGCGTCGCGGTCGGCACCGCGCTGACGGTCGCGGGCGCGTCCCTGCTGCCCGACGTCGTCCCCGTGGTCGTCACGACCGCCACGACGCTCGTGCCCGCCGTCGGCCTGGTGCTGCTGGGCCTGGTGGGCGCGGCGGTCTCGGTCGCCCGCATCACCCGCATCGACCCGCACGCCGCGCTCGCGGCGCGCTGACCCGCCCCCGACCACGCCTGCCGCCGACCTACGCCACCCCTGGAGGATCCCGATGGACCTGCACCTCGACCACATCACCCTCGTCTACCCCGACGGCGACGGCACCCTCACGGCCGTGGACGACGTCGACCTCGCCGTGCCCGCCGGCACGACGACGGCGCTGCTCGGCCCGTCCGGGGCGGGCAAGTCGAGCCTGCTGGCGGTGGCCGCCGGGCTGACGAACCCGACCCGCGGCACGGTGCGGTTCGGCGACGACGTCGTCTTCTCCCCCACCACGACGGTCGCCGACGCGACCCGTGCCCGCCTGGACCGCATCGGCATGGTGTTCCAGTCGCCGCAGCTGCTGGGCTCGCTCACCGCCTTGGAGCAGCTGGAGCTGCACGCCCACCTGCGCGGGCGCCGGCCGGCGAGCGTGCGCGCCCGCGCCATGGAGCTGCTGGACGCCGTCGGTGTGGCCGACCACGCGGCCAAGCGGCCCGCGCAGCTGTCCGGCGGGCAGCGGCAGCGCGTCGCCATCGCGCGCGCCCTCGTCGGGCGGCCGGAGGTGCTGCTGGTCGACGAGCCGACGTCGGCCCTCGACCACGAGCGCGGCACCCGGGTGGTCGAGCTGATCACCGGCCTGGCCCGGGAGACCGGTGCCGCCACGCTGCTGGTGTCGCACGACGCGTCGACGCTGGCCAGCGTCGACGCCACCGAGCGGATGCTCGACGCCCGCCTCGAGGCGAGCACCCCCCTCGCCACGCTCTGACCGACCCGCACCACAACCCGGAGGAATCCCGTGCAGAAGCTCTACGTCGCCGCCATCGTCTACGCCGTGCTCGGCCTGGCCGCCGGCCTGTTCTACCGGGAGTACACGGTGGCGCAGGACTTCACCGGCAGCACCCAGCTGGCCGTGGCCCACACCCATCTGCTGGCCCTGGGCTTCATGGTGATGCTGATCGTGCTGGCTCTCGACGCCGTCCTGAAGATCTCGGGGACCCGGTCGTTCTCCTGGTTCTTCGCCACCTACAACGCCGGGCTGCTGATCGCGGTGGGCGTCATGGTCTGGCACGGCATGCTGCAGGTCCAGGGCCAGACGGACGTGAGCGCCGCCATCCCGGGGATCGCCGGGGTGGGGCACATCCTCCTCACGGTCGGTCTCGTCTCCCTGCTCGTGTCGCTGCGTCGCCCGGTGCGCCGGGCGGTCGAGCGGCGCTGACGGGCTCGCTGCTGACAGGCTCGGCGCGGCGGGACGCCCGCACGACGGCGCCCGCCGCGGCGAGGCCGAGCAGCAGGAACACGCCGGCGACGAGCAGCGAGCCCCGGGTCGCGTCGGCGAACCCGGCCGACAGCGCGTCCACGACGTCGGGCCCCTGCTCGCCGAGCGGCCCCTGCGTCCCCTGGGCCCGCAGGCCGGTGATCGCGTTGCCCGCGGACCCGCTCGTGGCGTCGGCGAGCTGCGCAACCTGGTCGTCGGGCAGGCCCTGGCCGTCGAGCGACGCCGGCACGGTGGTCGCGAGGAGCACGGCCAGGGCCGTCCCGACCAGGGCGGTGCCGAGCGCCGACCCCACCTGGCGCACGGTCGACTGCGTCGCCGACCCCTGGCCGGACTGTGCGGGCGGGACCTGCGCGAGCGTCGTGCTGGTGAGCTGCGCGGAGGCGAGCCCCAGCC
The DNA here is from genome assembly GCF_053608125.1 of Isoptericola sp. NPDC055063. Taxonomy (NCBI): domain Bacteria; kingdom Bacillati; phylum Actinomycetota; class Actinomycetes; order Micrococcales; family Promicromonosporaceae; genus Isoptericola; species Isoptericola sp. NPDC055063. The sequence continues at coordinate 258,785 of NZ_JBSGUW010000002.1, forward strand.
CGACGCCGTAGACGACCAGCACCACGGCGAGCAGCCACGGCGAGACGGTGGGCGTCACGACGAGCGCGACCGCGCCGACGCCCACGACCTCGAGCACCAGGCCGATGACGACGACGAGCGGCGCGCCCACCCGCGCGGCGAGGTGGCGGGCCGACGCGCCGGACGCGAACGCGCCGAGCGCCATCGCGGCGAGCACGAGCCCGGCGCCCATCGTGGACAGGGCCAGCACGTTCACCAGGAAGAGCGGCAGCACGAAGATGATGCCGAACTCGCCCACGGCGACGGCGGTCGCCGTGACGTTGCCCCACCGGAACGTCGGGATGCGGAACAGGTCGAGGTCGAGCAGCGCGGAGCGGCCCACGCGGGCCCGGTGCCGCTCCCACACGACGAACAGGACCAGCAGCACCACCCCGACGGCGAGGAGGACAGGCACCGGGGACACCGGCGCGGACGTCGACCACGTCAGCCCGAGCACCTCCAGGTCCGCCTTCGGCGCCCACCACCCGAGCGTCTGGCCCTCGATGAGCCCGAACACCAGCGCGCCGAACCCCAGCCCCGAGAGCAGCAGCCCGTCGACGTCGAGTCCCGGCACGTTCACCGTCGTCCGCGTCTCGGGGACCCACAGGTACGCGCCCACCACGACGGCGACGCCGACGGGGATGTTGACGAGGAAGATCCACGGCCAGGTGAACGACGTCGTGAGCCACCCGCCGGCCAGCGGGCCGATCGCCGCCGCGCCGGAGATCACCGCGCCCCAGACGCCGAACGCCGCGGCGCGGTCCTTGCCCCGGAACGTCGCGTTGACCGTCGACAGCGTCGTGGGCAGGATCGCCGCCGCGCCCAGGCCCTGCACCAGGCGGCCGCCGATGAGGGCGCCGCCGTCCGAGGCGGCCGCGGAGAGCAGCGAGCCGACCAGGAACAGGGCCACCCCCACGACGAGCAGCCGGCGCCGCCCGAGCCGGTCGCCGAGCCGGCCCGCGGACAGCAGCAGCCCGGCGAGCACCACGGCGTAGGACGCGCTGACCCACTGGGCGTCGCTGAGCCCGAGGCCCAGGTCGGCCACGATGTCGGGGATCGCGACCGCCACGATCGTGCCGTCGATGACCACCATCGACAGCGCGACGGACAGCACCACCAGGGACCGCCAGCGGTTGTCGTGCACCCTCTCGTCGGGTCGGTCGTCGGGTCGGTCGTCGGTCGCGTCCATGCCCTGCCCCCCTCGGCTGCGATGTGCGCCGCGCTGCACCGCGCACGTCACGACACACTGTCAGGTCACGGCCCGGGGTGCTCCCCGTGGGGCTCCACCTTTCGGATGATTCCGGGCCGGCCGCCGCGCGCTCGCCCCCGTCGGCTGCGACGCTGACCACGAGGGACGCACGCCGGTCACCCCGTCCACCCGTCGTCGAGGAGAGGAGTGCCGATGCTCGCGCTCGCGATCGTCGTCATCACGCTGGCCCTGGTCTTCTCTACACCGTCGGCGTCTGGGCGGAACGCCTGCAGGGCACGCTGAAGCCGTGGCACGCGGTCGCGTTCGGCGTCGGCCTCGTGTGCGACGCCACCGGGACCGCCCTCATGAGCCCCATCGCCGACACCTCCGACGGCCCCGCCAGCGCCTTCGACACGGTCATGATCTGGACGGGCGGGCTGGCGATCGCGCTCATGGCCGTCCACCTCGTGTGGGCCGTCGTCGTGCTGGTCCGCGACCGCGAGGCGGAGAAGGCCAGCTTCCACCGGTTCAGCATCGTCGTGTGGGCGATCTGGCTGGTCCCGTACGTCACCGGCGCGATCGGCGCGATGACCGCGGGCTGACGCCGTGGCCCGCCGACGGTCCGCCGGCGGGCCGTCCGTCACCAGTCCAGCGGGTCCCGGGAGATCGGGCAGGTCATGCAGTGCCCGCCGCCGCGGCCGCGGCCGAGCTCGGCCCCGACGATGGTGATCACCTCGACGCCCGCGCGGCGCAGCGCCGCGTTGGTCAGCGTGTTGCGGTCGTAGGTGAAGACGACGCCCGGCTCCAGGGCGACGGCGTTGTTGCCGGAGTCCCACTGCTGCCGCTCGGAGGCGTACGCATCGCCCGCCGTCTCGACGACGCGCAGCCTCGGCAGCCCCAGCGAGCGGGCGACGACGTCGACGAACGGGGTGTCGCCCTCGTCGGTGACCTCGACGCCCGGCGCCTTGTCCGACGGCCGCAGGGTGAAGGCGTGGATGCCGTCGACGATCGTCGGGTGCACGGTGACGAGGTCGCGGTCGGCGAACGTGAACACGGTGTCCAGGTGCATCGCCGCGCGCAGCCGCGGCATCCCGGCCACGACGACCTGCTGCACGTCGCCGCCGTCGAACAGCGCCTTGGCGAACTGCGTGATGCCCTGCCGCGACGTGCGCTCGCTCATGCCGATCAGCACGGTGCCGTTCCCGACCGGCATGACGTCGCCGCCCTCGATGGTGGCCTGCGCCCAGTCCTGCTCCGGGTCGCCCCACCAGACCTTCGAGCCGGAGTACTCCGGGTGGAAGGAGTAGATCGCCTTCATCAGCAGCGTCTCGTCCTTGCGCGCCGGCCAGTACAGCGGGTTGAGCGTGAGCCCGCCGTAGATCCAGCAGGTGGTGTCGCGCGTGTACAGCGTGTTGGGCAGCGGCGGCAGCAGGTACTCCGGCGTCCCCGTGGACTCGCGGGCGAGGTTCACGTAGTCGCTGCGGAAGTCCGGGGGCAGGTCGTGGGTGGACAGCCCGCCGATGAGGAACCGCGACAGCTCGCGGTCGCTGAGCGAGTCCAGGTACGCGCGCGTGCCCTCGACGAGCCCCAGGCCCACCTGGTTCGGCACCACCTTGCGGTCCAGCAGCCAGTCCCGCGCCTGCGGGATCGCCATCGTCTGCGCCAGCAGGTCGTGCAGCTCCACGACCTCGACGCCCCGGTTGGTCAGCTTGTTGACGAAGTCGAGGTGGTCGCGCTGCGCGGACTCCACCCACATGACGTCGTCGAACAGCAGGTCGTCGGAGTTCGTGGGGGTCAGGCGCTCGTGCGCGAGCCCCGGCGAGCAGACCAGCACCTTGCGCAGCCTGCCGACCTCCGAGTGGACGCCGTGGGCGGGGGCGGACGGTGCGGAGGTCATGGGCAGAACCTTTCGGTCGGACGACGGACGGTGCGTTAGATCGAGATCCAGCCCGCGACGAGCCCGATCACGGCGAGCACGGCGACCGCGACCACCACGACGAACAGCACCAGCTCGGCGGGGCTGAAGACCCGGCGGCCCTGCTCACGACGGGTCATGACGAACAGGATCGTCGCGGGGGCGTAGAAGAGGAACGAGACCAGCACGAGGCTGAGGCCGGCGGCGAAGACCAGGAAGGCCGTGTAGACGGTCGCGAGGACGGTGACCACCAGGTCGCCGCGCAGGGTGGACGGCGGCGCGCCGTCGTAGGTCTCGCGGGTCGCCCGCAGCTTCACCGCGTAGAGCGCGGCGAGCAGGAACGGGATGAGCGTCATGACGGCGGTCATGTCGAGGGCGAAGTCGAACGCGTCCTCGGAGAAGTAGGTGAGGACCAGCACGACCGTGGACAGCGAGGTGCTGAGCAGCAGCGCGTTGACCGGGACGTCGCGATCGGTCTGCCGGGCGAGGAAGCGCGGCATGTCGCGGTCCTTGGCGGCGACGAACAGCACCTCGGCCGCCATGAGCGTCCACGCCAGGTACGCGCCGAGCACGGAGATGATGAGGCCGACGCCCACGAAGACGCTGCCCCACTCCCCGACGGCCGCCTCGAGCACGCCCGCCATCGACGGCTGGCGCAGCTCGGCGATCTCGGCCATCGGCATGATGCCGTACGACACGATCGTCACCGACGCGAAGATGGCGAAGACGCTGAGGAAGCCGAGGATCGTGGCGCGGCCGACGTCCTCGCGGCGCTTCGCGTGCCGGGAGTAGACGCTCGCGCCCTCGACGCCGAGGAACACGAACACCGTCACCAACATGGTGCCGCGCACCTGGTCGAACAGGGAGCCGGCGTAGTCGGCGCCGCCCCAGTTCTCCGCGAACGCGCTGGGGTCGAAGACGAACAGGGCCAGCAGGACGAAGACGATGATGGGGATGACCTTGGCGACGGTGACGATGCGGTTGATCGCCGTCGCCTCCTTGATGCCGCGCCGCACCAGCAGGAAGAACAGCCACAGCCCGACGGCGGACAGGACGAGCGCGAGCACCGTGTCCCCGGCGCCCAGGGCCGGGATCCACTGGCCCAGCGTCGACATGATGAGCACCCAGTAGGTGACGTTGCCGACGCACGCGCTGGCCCAGTAGCCCGCGGCGGCGAAGAAGCCGGTGTACTCGCCGAAGCCGGCCTTCGCGTACGCGTACACGCCGGCGTCGAGGTCGGGCTTGCGCATCGCGAGGCGCTGGAAGACGAACGCGAGCATCAGCATGCCCGCGCCCGCGACGACCCACGCGATGAGGGCGCCCATGACGCCCGTCTCCTGCGCGAAGCGGCGCGGCAGCGAGAACACGCCGGCCCCGACCATCGACCCGACGACCATCGCGGTGAGGGTGAGCAGCGAGACCTTCGTGGTGGCGGAGCTTCCCGTGGTCGCCGTCGTGCCCTCGTGCGCCATCCTTCGTGCCCTCCTCCGAGCGGTGCCGCGACCGATCGTCGCACCGTCGCGGCAGGTCCGCGCGCCGAGCGGCCCCTCAGCCGTGCGCCAGCACCTCGAGCCCGACGACCGCCAGGCCCAGCGCGACCTCGGTGAGCAGCAGCAGCCACTTCTGCCACCACGGCAGGGCGACGACGCGCACGGCGACGTACCCGACGAGCCCGAGGCTGACGATCAGGGCGACGGTCGACGCGGTGAGCGCGCCCGCCACCGTCCACACCCCGCGGCCGGCGAGCCACAGGAAGACGAGCGGCAGCACGACGACGCCTCCGGCGCTCGACACCACCCCGAGCATGTGCCGCCGCTCGGCCGAGGTGGGCAGGGCGCCGTGCACCACGACGTGCGACACGAAGTCGGCGAGGAAGACGGCGAGCAGCGTGCCGCCGACGGTGATGACCAGCGTGCCCGCGGCGCGGCCGGCCGCCAGCCCCTCGACGTGACCGCGCAGGGCGAGCACCACCGCGAGCGCCGCGAAGGTGACGTAGACGCGCTCCTTGAGCCGGTCGGCGCGCTGGTCCGGGGTGAGCTGGTCGCGGCGTCGCCGCCGACGCTCCCGGGCCTCGGACGCACCGCTCATGAGGTGACGGTACGCGCCCCTTCGACGACCCGGCGGCGGGCGCGCGCGGCGGACGCGACGGCGTAGACCCGCTCGCCCCATGACGCGCGGCGGGCGCGGATCCGGAACGTGGTCGCGGCGGCGGCGTCGGACACGACCTCTGCGACGCGCTCGGGGGCGCAGGCGCCGTACTTGGCGCGGTAGGCGTCGTCGAGCAGGCCGTGCAGCTCGGGCTCCACCTCGGCGAGGACGACGGCGCGCTCGACGGTGCCGGACGCAGCCCCGTCCACGCGCACCCGGCCGCGGCCGGCGGCGAGGCCGGCGGGCCAGCGGGCGCCGGGGGCGGACCGGACGAAGAGGTCGCCGCCCACCTGCACCACCCAGGTGGGCAGGGCGGCCGCGCCGTCCACGACGAGCTTGACGGAGCGCGCGGCGGCGAGGGGGACGAGGTCCGGCAGGGGGGTTGCGGACGTGTTCACGGCGGGGCTCCTCTCGGACCGGCGGGCCCGAGCAGCGCGCCGCACGGCGTAACCGTGATCTGGGCCACGTCTATTCCCGCTCGCGGAGCGACGAGCAGGTCAGACGACGCGGACCGGGCACCGTGCGACGGCGGCCCGCGCGAGGCGCGCGTCGGCCGTCACCAGGGTCAGGTCGTGTGACTCGGCCACGGCGACGTACGCCGCGTCGTACGTCGAGAGATTGTCGCGCAGCTGCCAGACCCGCGGCAGGTACGGGCCCGACGGCGCCACGACGACGGTGACGGCGCGCAACCACTCGACGGCCGAGCCGGCGACCTCGGGCGTGATCTTGCCGCCGCGGCGCAGGCCGCGCAGGGTGCCGAGCACCTCGATGTGCCAGTGACCGGGAACCACCCATTCCGGGTCGGCACGCAGCACCCGCGTCGCCTCCGCGACCCGCGGGTCTGCCGCCGGGTCACCGAAGAGCAGCACGGTGGCCGAGGCGTCGGGGACGATCACGCGTCGCGGCGGCCACGGGCCGCGTCCCGCGCGGCGACGACGTCGTCGGCGGTGAAGGTCGACCCCTGTCGGCGCGAGGTGAGGTCGTCGATGAGGGCGCGGTTGCGGTCGAACGCCGCCTCGCGCAGGACGACGTCGCGCAGGTACATGTTCAGCGACTGCCCCCGCTCTCGGGCGCGCTCCGCCAGCACGTCGCGCACGTCGTCGGGGACGTCCCGGATCTGGAGGTAGGCCATGCACTCATTTTACATGCGCAGCGCGTGCACGGCCCACTGCCTTGACCCCCTCGACCAGGAGGAAGACGACGAGGGCGAGGCCGATCGTCTTCGCCCACTGGACCCCGCTGATCGGCGCCGAGTCGAACCACGAGTGCATGAACGGCGCGTAGACGAACACGCACTGCAGGGCGACCAGCGCGGCGGCGGAGATCCACACCACCCGGTTGCCGCGCAGCACGTCGACGGTGAGGCTCGAGCGGTCCAGGAAGCGGCAGTTGAAGAGGTAGGCGAGCTGGCCGAGGGCCAGCATCGTCACCGCCGCCGTCTGGGCCTCCGCGAGCGGCGCGCCCTGCGCGCGCTCGGCGTAGAACACGAACAGCGTGGCCCCGCCGATGAGCAGCGAGACGACCAGGATGCGGCGCACGAACACGGCGTCGAGGATCGACGCCTTCGGGTCGCGCGGCGGCCGGGCCATGACGTCGGGCTCCGCGCGCTCGTACGCGAGGCCGAGCGACAGCGTCACCGCGGTGATCATGTTGATCCACAGCACCTGCACCGGCGCGAGCGGCAGCGTGAGGCCGAACAGCACGGCCACGAGGATCACCAGCGACTGCGCGCCGTTGGTGGGCAGCAGGAAGAGCACGGACTTGCGGATGTTGTCGTAGATCCGCCGCCCCTCCTCCACCGCGCGCTCGATGGTGGCAAAGTTGTCGTCGGCGAGCACCACCTCCGCGGCCTCCTTGGTGGCCTCGGTGCCCTTGATGCCCATCGCGACGCCGACGTCCGCCTGCGTGAGCGCGGGGGCGTCGTTGACGCCGTCGCCCGTCATCGCGACCACCTCGCCGCGGCTCTGGAGCGCCGACACGATGCGGATCTTGTGCTCCGGGCTGGTGCGCGCGTACACGGACACGTCGCGCACGATGGTGCGCAGCTGGTCGGTGCTCATCGCCTCCAGCTCGGCGCCGGTGAGCACGGGGGCCGCCTCGCCGTCGCCGGCGGGCTGGTCGACGATGCCCATCTCGCGGCCGATCGCGACGGCCGTTCCGGCGTGGTCGCCGGTGATCATCGTGACGCGCACGCCCGCGGCGCGGCACTGGGCGATGGCGTCGATCGCCTCCGGGCGCGGAGGGTCGACGATGCCGACCAGCCCGCACAGCTCGAGCCCCGCCTTGACGTCGGACGCCGCCAGCGTGCTAGTGCCCGCGGCCCGCCGGGCCCGCGCGGCGGCGAGGACGCGCAGCCCGCGACCCCCGATCGCGTCGATCTGCGCCTCCCAGAACGCGCGGTCGAGCGGCTGGGCCGACCCGTCCGGCGCCGTCTGCGTGGCGCAGCGGTCGAGCACCCGGTCCGGCGCGCCCTTGACGTGCACCAGCAGCGCGCCGTCCGGCGCCCGGTCGAGCGTGGCCATGTACTTGGTCTCCGACTCGAACGGCACGACGGCCAGCCGCCGCCAGCCCGAGGTGTCGAAGCCCGCCTTCATGCCCAGGCTGCGCAGCGCGCCCTCCGTGGGCTCGCCGACGAGCCGCCAGCCCTCGCCGCCCTCGCCGTCGCCCTCGCCGGGGACGACGCGCGCGTCGTTGCACAGCATCATCGCCGCGACCACGCCGTCGAGGTCCTGGTCCGACGCGAGGTCGGCGTGCCGGGGCTCGTCGTCCGGGCCGTCGACGGAGCCGAGCGTGATCTCGCCCAGCGGCGCGTACCCCGCGCCCGCGACGTCGTACGACCGGCCCGCGGTGCGCACCAGGCGAGCCGTCATCTCGTTCTTGGTGAGCGTGCCCGTCTTGTCGGAGCAGATCGTCGTAACGGAGCCGAGCGTCTCGACGGCGGGCAGCTTGCGGGTGATCGCACGACGGCGCGCCATCTGCTGCACGCCCAGTGCCAGGGTGATCGTCACCAGCGCGGGCAGGCCCTCCGGCACCGCGGCCACGGCGAAGCCGATCGAGGCGGACACCAGCTCCGGCACCGAGAAGTCGTGCACCACCCGCCCGATGACCACCATCACCACGGCCATCGCGAGGATGAGCCCGGCGAGCAGCTTGCCGAACCGGTCGAGCTGCTTGGTCAGCGGCGTCTCCAGGCTCGCGACCTCGGAGATCATCGTCTGGATGCGCCCGATCTCCGTGCGCTCGCCGGTGGCCGTGACCACGCCGACGCCCTGCCCGGCGGCCACGAGGGTGCCGGAGAACAGCATGCTGGTGCGGTCCCCGACCCCGGCGTCCGGGTCGACGGCGTCGACCCGCTTGCTCGCCGCGACGGACTCCCCCGTGAGCGCCGACTCCTCGACGCGCAGGTTCACCGCCTCCAGCAGCCGCACGTCGGCGGGCACCTTGTCGCCCGACCGCACGCGCACCACGTCACCGGGCACGACGTCGTCGGCGTCGACCGTGGCCCACGCGCCGTCGCGCCGCGCCTGGGCGTGCACCGACAGCATCCGGCGGATGCCGTCGAGCGCGCTCTCCGCGCGGCCCTCCTGGACGAAGCCGATCGCCGCATTGACCACCGCGACCAGCAGGATGACGGTGAAGTCCACCCAGTCCCCGAGGATCGCCTTGAGCACCGCGGCGACCAGCAGGATGTAGATGAGCACGTCGTCGAAGTGCACGAGGACCCGCTTCCACAGCGGGTCCTTCTGCGGCGGGGGCAGGCGGTTGGGCCCCACCTGCGCGAGGCGGGCCGCGGCGTCGGCGGCGCTCAGGCCGCCGGCGTCGGCCCGCAGCGCGGCGAGCACCTCCTGCGGGGGCGAGGCCCACGGCGTCGGCTCGGTGGTGACGTCCTTGATGACGTCCTGGGCCTGGTCCATGGGCCCATTCCACCCGCGTCGCCCCGCCCCCGCGCGGCGGAGGTGCAGCGTCACACCCGGCTGCCGTCCCCCAGCCGGTGGTAGCCGCGGTCGTGGAACACCAGGGGGCTGGCGTCCTCGTGCACGTGGCGCTGCACGGCCTGCAGCGTCACGAGCTGGCTGGACCCGACGGCCGTGCGCTGCACCACCAGGGCGCGCACCCACGCGGCGGCCCCGTCGACCACCGGCTCGCCGGTGTCGAGGGCGTGCCAGCCGCCGTCGGCGAACCGGTCGATGCCGCTGGTCGCGAACCGGGCGGACAGGTCGGCCTGGTCGTGCGCGAGGAAGCTCACCGCCACCGTCGCCGCCCGCGACACCGCCGGCCACGAGGAGGACGACGTCGCGAGCGAGAATGCCAGCAGCGGCGGCTCCGCGGACACGGAGATGACCGACGTGGCCGTGAAGCCCACGGGCCGGTCCCCGTCCCGCAGCGCGACGACGGCGACGCCCGCCGGGTGGCCGCGGAAGACGGACCGGAACTCGTCGGCGCTGATCGCGGACCCGTCGGTGCGGGCGCCGCGCGCCACAGCGGTCACCGGGCGACCTCCGCGACGAGCTCGCGGGACCGCTCCCCGAGCCAGGCCGCCACCCACGCGTCGGCGCGGTCGCCGACGTCGGGCAGCTCCGACTCCAGGAGCGCGAGGGACGACGGCGGCACCGTCGCGCCGAGCTCGACGAGCAGGGGACGCAGGTGGTCGTCACCCGCGGCCGCGTGGTCGGGGCTCGCCGACACGACGAGCGGCACGGCCGCCACGCCGTCGAGCCCGCGCGGCCCGTACCGGTCGAGGAAGGCCTTGAGCAGGCCGGTGTACGACGCCTTGTACACGGGCGTCGCGACGACGACGTACCGCGCCGCGGCGACGAGCCGCAGCGCCTCGTCGACGCGGGGCCGGTCGGCGACGAGCAGGTCGGGCGCGAGGTCGGCGAGCTCGACGGTGGTCGGGTCGTCGAGGCCCTGGTGGGCGGCGACGGCCCGTCCGACGCGCTCGGCGGCGGTCCGGGTGCGCGACCCGGGCCGCGGGTTGCCGACGAGGACGACGACGTCGTTCCGGTCGCTGGGGTGCTCGGTCATGACGTTCTCCCTTCGAGAGGGGCGGCGCTCACGCGCTCGCGAGCTCGGGGACGAGGGCGGTGGCGGTGGCGCGCGCGGCCGTGTACCGGTTGGCCGGGACGTCGAGGCCCAGGTGGTCGCGCAGCGTGCTGCCGGAGTACTCGGTGCGGAACAGGCCGCGCCGCTGCAGGATCGGCACGACGTGCTCGGTGAACGCCTCCAGCCCCGACGGCAGCGACGGCGGCATGACGTTGAACCCGTCGGCGGCGCCCTGCGTGAACCACTCGGTGATGGTGTCGGCGACCTGCTCCGGCGTGCCGGCCACGACGCGGTGCCCGCGGGCGCCGGCGAGCCGGTGCAGCAGCTGGCGCAGGGTGGGGTTCTCGCGCTGCACGATCCCGGCGACCACCTGGAACCGCGAGCGCGAGTTGTCCGTGACGTCCCCGGCGTCGGCGAAGATCTCGAGCGGTACGGGCTCGTCGAGCTCCAGGTCGGACAGGTCGACGCCCGCCTGGCCGCCCAGCTGCCGCAGGCCGTACTCGGGCACGGTGAGCTCGTTGAACTCGCGCTCCAGGTTGCGGGCCTCCGCCTCCGTGGAGCCGATGAACGGGCTGATCCCGGGCAGGATCTTCACCTGGCCGGGGTCGCGGCCGTGCCGGGCCGCCCCGTCCTTCACGTCGGCGTAGAACGCCTGCGCGTCCTCGAGCCGCTGGTGCGCGGTGAAGATCGCCTCGGCCCAGCGGGCCGCGAAGTCGCGGCCGGCGTTGGACGCGCCCGCCTGCACCAGCACGGGCCGCCCCTGGGGCGAGCGGGCCAGGTTCAGCGGCCCGGCGACGCGCAGGTGCTCCCCCTCGTACGCGGCGGGGTGGATGCGCGTCGGGTCGGCGTACCGGCCGGCCTCGCGGTCGACGAGGACGGCGTCGGGCTCCCAGGAGTCCCAGAGCCGCGTGATCGCCTGGAGGAACTCCTCGGCGCGGGCGTACCGCACCGCCGGGTCCGGGTGGGCGTCGAGGCCGAAGTTCGCCGACGCCTGCTCCGACGCCGTCGTGACGATGTTCCAGCCCGCGCGGCCGCCGCTCACGTGGTCGAGCGTGCCGAACAGGCGCGCCAGGTTGTACGGCTCGTAGTACGTGGTGGACGCCGTCGCGATCAGGCCGATCCGCTCGGTGTGGGCGGCGATGGTCGCGAGCGCCAGGATCGGCTCGAGGGTGCCGACGGCGTTGTGCTCGACCCCGCCGTGCAGCACCGGGCCGTCCGCGAAGAACACGGCGTCGAGCTTGGCCGCCTCGGCCTGCTGCGCCAGGCGCACGTAGTAGTCCGGGGAGAACAGCTGGTCGGGCTGCGTGGACGGGTGCCGCCAGGCGGCCTCGTGGTGGCCCACGTGGTGCAGGAAGAGGTTCAGGGTGAGGGTGCGTGCGGGCATGGCTCCGCCTTTCGAGGGAGTGCGGGAGGAGAAGAAGTGGGGCGGGGCGCGTCAGGCGGCGCGCCAGCGCATGAGACGGCGCTCGAGCAGCACGAGGCCGGCGTTCACGGCCACCCCGACGAGCGCGATCGTCACGATCCCGGCGTACATCTCGGGGATCTGGAAGTTGAACTGGGTGTAGGTGATGAAGTAGCCGAGCCCGGCCTTAGCCCCCACCATCTCTGCCGCGATGAGCACGAGGACCGACGACGTGGCCGCCATCCGGACGCCCGTGAACACGGTCGGCACCGCGGACGGCAGCACCACCTTGACGAACAGCGCGGGGCTGCCGAGGCCGAGCGACCGGGCCGAGCGGACCAGCAGCGGGTCGACGGTGCGCACCCCGGTGATGGTGCTGAGCAGCAGCGGGAAGAAGCAGGCGTAGACCACGATGGCGACCTTCGACGTCTCCCCGATCCCCAGGACCAGGATGAACACCGGGAGCAGCGCCAGGGCGGCGGTGTTGCGGAACAGCTCGAAGAACGGGCTGAGGTACTGCGCGGCGCGGGCGTACCAGCCCACGACGAGCCCCAGCGGGATGGCCACGAGCACCGCGATCGCGAACCCGGCGCCGGCCCGCGCGAGGCTGGTGCCCACCTGCGTGCCGATCGTGCCGTCCGCGACCAGCCCGACGAACGTCGCCGCCACGGTGCTGAACGGCGGCAGGAACACCGGGTCGGCGAGGCCGGCCCGCGGCGCGACCTCCCAGATCGCGAGGAACACCAGGAGGGCGACGGAGGAGCGCAGGACGACGGCTGCCGCCCGGCCCGTGCGGGCCGCGGCCCTGGCCCGCTGCTTCGACGCCTCCGCGACGGCGTTCCGGCGGCCGAGCGTCGGCGGGTCGGCGAACGCGGGCTCGTCGGCCACGGCGCGGGCGGGGCGCGTGACGTCGGTGGCGGTCATCGCGCGGCCCCCTCGTCCCGACGGTCCGCGGGCTCGGGGTCGTGGTGCAGCGCGTCCCACACCTGGTGCCGCAGGGCGACGAACGCCGGGTCGGCGCGCAGGTCCCTCCCGGGCTCGCCGCGGCCGGGCAGGTCGACGTCGAGCACCGCGCGCACCCGCCCCGGGCGGGGCGTGAGGACCACGACGCGCTGCCCCAGGTAGACGGCCTCCTCGATCCCGTGGGTGATGAAGACGATCGTCTTGCCCGTGGCCCGCCAGATGCGCAGGAGCTCGTCCTGCAGCGTCTCGCGGGTCTGCGCGTCGAGGGCCGCGAACGGCTCGTCCATGAGGAGCACCTCGGGGTCGAACGCGAGGCTGCGGGCGATCGCCACCCGCTGCTTCATGCCCCCGGACAGCTCGTGCGGGTAGCGGTCGGCGAAGCCGGACAGGCCCACGAGCTCCAGGTGCTCCCGTGCGATCCGGCGCCGCTCCGCCTTCGGCAGCCGCCGCGCCTCCAGCCCCAGCTCCACGTTCGCCTGCGCGGTGCGCCACGGCAGCAGCGCGTACTGCTGGAAGACGATCCCGCGGTCCAGGCCCGGGCCCGTGACGGGCCGCCCGTCCAGCAGGATGCGGCCCGACGTCGGCGCGGACAGCCCGGTCACGAGGTCGAGCAGCGTCGACTTGCCGCAGCCGGACGGCCCCACGAGGGTCACCAGCTCTCCCGCCGCGACGTCGAGGGTGAGGTCCTCCAGCGCCACGAGCGTGCCGCCCGAGCCGCGGACGGCGAACTCCTTGCGGACCCCGTCGAAGCGCAGCCGCGGCGTCGCGTCGTCGGCCGTGCCGCCGTCGCCCACGAGCGCGGGACGTTCGGTGAGCGCGGTCATGACGCCGCCTCCTCGCCGTCGGGCCCGGCGTCCGGCGCGAACTCGCCGTTGGCGTAGGGGTTGAACTCGTTGGTGTAGAGGTCGTCCACCGTGAGCGCGCCGTCGTCGACCTGGCCGTCCTGCTCGAGCCAGTCGACCCAGACGGAGATCTCCTTCTCCTGGATCACGCCGCCGGGGACGGAGATCCCCGCCGACTTCCAGTACGGGACCAGGTCGGTGGTCTCGCCCGTGTGGTGCCGCTTCTCGATGATCGACCGGAACCGGTCGCGCACCTCGTCGACGGGCGTGGTCTGGGCCCAGCGGATCGCGCGCGCCGTGCCCTGCACGAAGTCCTGGACGGCGTCGCGGTTCTTGGCGATGACGTCGTCGCGCAGGATGTAGGTGCCATAGGCGAACCCGCCGTAGAGCTCGGTGTCGTCGACGAGGGTGTCGATGCCGCCGCGGTCGAGCGCCTTGTCCTTGATGACGCCGGAGAGCGCGGCGACGTCGATCTGCCCCTCGCGCAGGGTCTGCTCGAGGTTGACCGGCGGCACGACGACCAGCTCGACCTGCGCGACCTCCTCCGGGGTGAGGCCCTCGCGGGCCAGCCACTCCTTGAGGACCGTCTCGTACTGCGCGCCGAGGGTGTTGAGCCCCACCTTCTTGCCGATGAGGTCGCGGGCCGACGTGATGCCGCTGCCCTCGAGCGTGTAGTAGCCCGCGAACGTCTCGTCGTCCTCCCCGTAGGAGGAGATGACGGACGTGACGGGGGCCCCGGTGGACTGCAGCTTGGCGATCGCGCCGTTGAACGCGCTGCCGAACTCCGTCTCGCCGGTGACGGCGGCCTGGATGGACGCGGGTCCGCCGGTGACGTCGCCGATCCACTCGAGCTCGACGTCCTCGAAGTAGCCGAGGTCCTCCGCCAGCTCGGGGTAGGAGACGGTGCCGGTGCCGCCCTGGTAGCGGAAGACGGTCTTGCCGGAGGCGGACTCCTGCGCGGCGGTGGCGCCGGCGCAGGCGGACAGGGTCAGGCCCAGGAGGGCCGCGGAGAGCGCGGCGACCCCGCGACGGGTGCGGCGGGTGCGGGACTCAGGGTCGGTCGGGTCGGTCGGGTCGGTCGGGCCGGTCGGGCGCGGGTCGGTGCCGCGCAGGTCTGTGGTGCTCACGATGCTCCTCGGTGTGTCGGCTCGGGCGGGTGCGGGCGCCCGGGCGACACGGCTCGCCCGCGGGTCGCGGGGTGAGCCTGAGGAGTGCCGTCGTGGTCATGTCGGGGACAGTAGCGCATTCCCGATCAGATCGGTCGGATTAGTCTCGAATAATGAGACCACGATGTGGACAGGTGGTGGGAAGGGGGCCCGGGCCTCAGCCGACGGCGTCGTACGGCAGGAGCTCGAACACCGGGTGCCGGTCCGCCTCGGCCACGAGGTCCGCCACCGGGGAGTCGAGCGTGGCCGCGAAGTACGGCCGCGTGGGCCGGGACAGCCGCAGGTACTGCCGCAGCACGGGGCCCGCCTCCTCGGCCGACGCCGCCCGCACGACGCACACCTGCCGCGCGAGGCCCCGGCGCAGCAGCACCCGCGGGTCGGCGCGCACGTTGTGCACCCAGGACACGACGCCGTACGGGGCCACGAGCCAGCGTCGTCCGTCGAGGTCGACGAGCGTCGCGGGATGCGTGCGGGGCAGCCCGCTGCGGCGTCCGCGGGTGGTCAGCAGCCACGTCGAGGGCACCAGCCCGAGGCGGACGAACACGCCGGTCACCGCGTCGCCCGCGTCGCGGGCGCGGCTGCGGCGGAACGTGCGGGGCGAGGTCGCGTCGGTCACGACGGGTCCCCTCCGAACTCCTGGGCGCGCAGCCAGGCGAGGTGCGCGTGCACCAGCGGCAGCACCGACGCCCCCTCGCCGCTCGCGGACGCGACCCTCTTCATCGACCCCGCGCGCACGTCGCCGACGGCGAAGACACCGCGCAGCGTGGTCTCCAGGCTCGCGGGCGGGCGGCCGTCGACCCAGTCCTCCTGCGGCACGTCGCGGCCGGTGAGCACGAACCCGTCGTCGTCGCGCGCGAGGCCGTCGGGCAGCCAGCCGCAGTCCGGCTCGGCCCCCAGCAGGCAGAACAGGCCGTCGGCGTGCGTCTTCGACCGCTCGCCGGTGTCGAGGTCCTCGGTGATCAGCCACTGCAGGCGGCCGTCTCCCCCGCCGTCCGCCACGACCGTGCGCGTGCGCACCGTGATGGTGGGCGTCGCGGCGATCTCCCGCACCAGGTAGTCGGACATCGTCTCGGCGATGCTGCCGCGGCGCACGAGGATCGTCACCGACCCCGCGAACTTGGCGAGGTGCACGGCCGCCTGGCCGGCCGAGTTGCCGCCGCCGACCACGCACACGTCCCGGTCCGCCATCTCCCGCGCCATCGAGCTCGCCGCGCCGTAGTAGACGCCCGCGCCGACCAGGTCGTCGAGGCCCGGCACCGCGAGCCGCCGGTACGAGACGCCGGTCGCGAGGACGACGGTGCGCGCGCAGAGCTGCGCGCCGTCCACGTGCACGTGGTGGTGCTCGGGCTCGCCGGCAGGACCGGGTTCGATCCGCGCCGCGGCGCGACCGGTGTAGAAGCGGGCGCCGAACCGGCCCGCCTGGATCCGTGAGCGCTGCGCCAGCCGCATCCCGGAGATGCCGCGCGGGAAGCCGAGGTAGTTGCGGATCATCGAGCTCGACCCGGCCTGGCCGCCGATCGCGTCCCGCTCCAGCACCACCGTGGCCAGCCCCTCGGACGCCGCGTACACCGCGGCGGCCAGGCCCGCGGGGCCCGCACCCACCACGGCGACGTCGGCGATCTCGCCGGGCGGGATCGAGTCGTAGCCGCCGTACATCGCCTCCGCGACGGCGGACGGCGTCGCGCCCGCCAGCACCCGCCCGGCGAACGTGCGCACGACGGGCAGCGCGGCGTCCGGGTCGGCGGCCGCGAGGATGGCGCGCGCGTCCGGGTCGTCGGGCGCGAGCACCCGGTTCGGGACGCCGAGCCGCTCGAGCAGGTCGCGCACCGCCGTGGCGTCGCGGTCGCCCCGCTCCGCGACGATCTCGGTGGACGTCACGGTGGGCCGCGCCACCGACCAGCCCCACTCGGACAGCAGCTCCGTCAGGGCCGTGTGGAACTCCTCGTCGCGCGCACCCCGCGGGATGCCGACGAACGTGTCCATGTCCCGGCGCAGCAGCGCCGCCCGCATCTCGTCGAGGGCGTCCGCGTACTCGTCGCCCGAGATCAGTGCCACCCGCCGCGCCGTGGACAGCACCGCGGGCACCTGGTGCAGCAGCTCGACGCCGGTCCCGTCCGGCAGGCGGCGCTCCGCCGCGATCATCGCCACCGGCGTGGACCGCGCGACCAGCACGCGCAGCCGCTCGAGGGCTGCGTCCGCGGTCCGCACCAGCTCGATGCGGTAGTCGCGGTCGTAGCGGGCGCGGAACTCCTCCTCGACCTGCGGCGCGTGCGCGTCGGCGACGAGCAGGACGACGGGACGGTCCGCGGGGGCGTCGGGCATGCGGCCAGGGTAGGGGCGCCCGCGCGGCCCGGCGCGGGGGCGCCCGACTGCAGGCCCGGGACATCTTGATCCGATCCTGAGGCGAAGTGCAGGGCAGCCCGAGGCGCGGCCCGCAGGATCGGGTCGTCCGACCTGCCGTCCCCGGAGCCCCCATGCCCGCCGGAGCCCCCGTGCCCACACCGCCCACCCCGCCCGCCGAGCCCCCTCATCTCGACCCCGAGAGCGCCTGGGAGCAGCTCGCCGCGGACCTGCACGGCGACCGCGCGGCGCTGGTGGGGTTCGCGACGTCGTGGATCCGCCTGGTGCCGCGCCGCACCGAGGGCCTGGTGCACGCCCTGCGCGACGGGAACGCCGACGACGCCCGCGGGCTGCTGCTCACGCTGCGCAGCACCGCGACGATGCTCGGCGTGGGCGACCTGGTCGACGCGGCCACGCTGGCCTTGGAGGCGCTCGACTCGGGCGGCACGGACGCCGCCTGGGACCACCTGGAGTCCGTCGCCGACGCGGCCGACACCGGCGCCGTCCTGGTCGCCGGGATGATCGCTCAGGAAGGGTGGTCGAACCGGTAGCCGACGCCGCGCACCGTGCGGATCCAGCGTGGCTCCACCGGGTCGTCGCCGAGCTTGCGGCGCAGGTTCGCCATGTGCACCTCGACGCTGCGCCGGTCCGGGTCCGCCACCCGGGTCCCGGTGTCGTAGTCGTCGCCCCACAGCACCCGCACCAGCGCATCCTTGGACAGCACGCGGCCCGGCACACGGCCCAGCGCGGCCAGGAGGTCGAACTCGCTGCGCGTGAGGTGCACGGCCTGCCCCTCGACCGCCACCGTGCGCCCCGCGACGTCGACGACGAGGCCGGCCGAGACGATGTGGTCCCCCGTGGGCCTCGGGTCGGGGCGGCGCGGCCGGCGCAGCATCGCCTCGATGCGCGCGCGCAGCTCCCGGGGCCGGAACGGCTTGGTCTGGTAGTCGTCGGCTCCCGAGTCGAGGCCCATCAGCGCGTCGATCTCGTCGGTGCGGGCCGTGAGCATCACGACGTACGTGTCCGACACGGCGCGGATCCGGCGGCACACCTCGAAGCCGTCGATGTCCGGCAGGCCGACGTCGAGCGTCGTCACCAGGGGGTCGGTGCGGCGCACCAGCTCGACGCCCTCGAGCCCCGACCCGGCGGCCGCCGTCACGAAGCCGGCCTGGGTGAGCACGACCTCGAGCAGGTCGCGGACGTCCGGGTCGTCCTCCACGATCACCGCGGTGCGTTCGGGGACGCCCCCGGCGCCTGCTCCGTGCGCGGCTCCAGCGGACATGAGCGCCACGCTATCGGCGCGCCGCACCCCGCGCACCGGGGGCCCGCCGTGCGGTCCCTTGCCGCGGGCGCCTGCCCGGCGCACGCTGGTCCGTGGCCCGGGGAGCCCGGGATCGTCGGACGAGGGCGAGGACCGCGACATGACCAGCACCTGCGAGCACCTGGAACAGATCGTCCCCGTGCCCCCCGAGACCGCCGGCGAGTGCCCCGAGTGCGTGGCCGCCGGCGGCACCTGGGTGCACCTGCGCGCCTGCCTGCAGTGCGGGCACGTGGGGTGCTGCGACTCGTCGCCCGCGAAGCACGCGACGGCCCACTTCCACGCGACCGAGCACCCCGTGATGCGGTCCGTCGAGCCCGGCGAGCACTGGGGCTACTGCTTCGTGGAGGAGCTGCTCATCCCCGGTCGGGAGATGCCGGCGAGCTAGGCGCCCGCCGCCGAGTCGTCGGCGCTGTCGTCGGCGCTGTCGCTGGTGGGGTCGCCCGTGCTGTCGCCCGTGAGCATGTCCGAGATCGCCTTCGACTCGGTCGTGAGGGTGTCCGCGTCGAGGAGGTCGGGGGCTTCGTCGGACAGCGTCGAGACCAGCGAGTCCAGGTAGTCCTGCGCGTCGCCGCTCTCGTAGACCGACGCCGTGAGGTCCTCGACGGCGGAGTCGTACGCCGCCTTGAAGTCGTCGTTCTCCAGGAACCGCGTCACCAGCGGGTTGTCCTTTCCGCCGAAGCCGCCGCCCCCGCCGGGACCGCCCTGCGCACCGTCAGGGGGCGTCGCGCCGTCGGGGAGGTCTGCGCCGTCCGGCGGCTGGAAACCGTCCGGCAGGTCCGCGCCGTCCGGTGGCTGCATCCCGTCCGGGGCGCCCGACGGGCGCGCGCTGCCCTGACCGCCACCGCCCTGCCCTCCCATGCCGCCGCCGAGGCCGCCGTACGACAGGTTCTGGTCCCACGCGACGACCTCGAAGAGGCCGGAGTCCGGGTCGTAGTGCAGGTAGGCGTTGTTGCCGGGGCCGTCGATGTCGTCGGAGTTCGCCACCAGGTCCTGCACCGCGAGGTAGCGGGCGAAGGAGTCGACGTCGAGGTGGTCGCCCAGCTGCGCCGCGAAGTCCGCGTCCGACGAGTCGTTGACGAACTCGAGGAACGACGCCAGCGGCTGGTACGCGGCGTCGTCGTCCGTCGAGCCCTCGCTGTCGTACTTGGCCTCGAACGCGTCGGCGTAGTCCGCGAGCGTGTCGCGCACCGACCAGTCGCCGTCCGCGTCCGCCTTGTACGTGATGCCGCCGTCCGGGTACGTCTCCTCGTTCCACAGGTCGTCGTCCGGCAGGTCGATGACCAGGCGCAGCTCCTCGTCGCCGCCGTTCACGCTGAACCGCGTGTACGTCGCCTGCTCCGCCGGCACGTCCGCCAGCTCCAGCACCTTCAGCGCCACCGCCTCGTTGAGCGACGACTCCGTGTTGTTGCCGCGCACCACGAAGTCCGCGCGGCCGTCGTGCTCCTGGCCGTCCACGTACTTGTCCAGGCGGATCAGCCACGGCAGGCCCGCCGGGTCGTCCGCCGACGCCGCGCCGTCGCCCTCGCCGAAGCCGCCCGGCATCTGCCCGCCGCCCTGCGGGTCGTCGGTGGTGGTCTTGTCGTCGGCGGTGTCGTCCGCCGTGCCGTTCGTCGCGGCGTCCGCCTTGCCCCCGCCCTGGCCGCCGCTCTGACCGGAGAGGCCGCGGAGGCTGGAGTTGCCCTTGAGGCGCAGCCCGACGTCGTCGTACTCCTCGCCGTCGATGGTGACGGTGGCCTTGATCCAGTCCTTGTCGCCGGAGTCGGCGAAGGTGTCGAGCATCTCCTGGTAGTCGTCCTCGTCGTAGTCGACGGCGACGGTGTGCACGGAGCTCGTGTCGAAGAAGTCGCCCGCGTCGTCGGCCTCGGCGGTCGCGTCGCACGCGGCGAGGGTGCCGGCGAGCGCCACGACGCCGGCTCCGGCGGCGAGCGGGCGGGAGAGGAGGGGGAACCGGCCGCGGGCGCGGCCGTCCGGGGAGGTGAGGTGTCGACGCATCATGCCGCTCACGCCATCATCCCGGGCTGAGAGGGTCCTCGGCGGCCGGTGGGAGCTCCATGACGTAGCGGGCGGTCAGGGCCGCGGCACCCAGTCGCCGGCCACGTGGTGCGTGCCCGGACCGACGGTGCGGGCGGGCTCGTCGAGGGGCAGGTCGAGATGCGCGGTGGCCCCGGGCGGCACGTCGAGGTCCAGCGCGAACCGGCCGCCGTCGAGCCGCCACGCGACCCGGACCGGTCCGTACGGGCTGTCGAGCCGGGCCGACGCGCTGGTGAGGTGGCCGGTCACCAGCGGCCGCACGCGGATCTCGCGGTAGCCGGGCGCCGCGGGGGCGAGGCCGGCGACGCTGCGGTGCAGCCAGTCCGCCACCGCCCCGTACGCGTAGTGGTTGAACGACGTCATGGTGCTGGGGTTGATGGTGCCGTCGGGGAGCATCGAGTCCCACCGCTCCCAGATCGTGGTGGCGCCCATGGTGACGGGGTACAGCCACGACGGCACGGTGCGCGTGAGGAGCATCTCGTGGGCGAGGTCGGGGTGGCCGGCCAGGCAGAGGGCGTCGAGCACCACGGGGGTGCCGAGGAACCCGGTGCTCACGTGGAACCCGGCCTCCCGGACCAGGGTCGCGAGGCGGTCGCCGGCGCGGCGCCGCTGGGCGTCGGTGTCGAGCAGATCCCAGGCGAGCGCGAGGGCGTACACGGTCTGGCAGTCGCTGCGGACGGTCCCGTCGGCGTCCACGTACGCCGCGCGGAAGGCCCGCCCGACCTCGTCGGCCAGCCGGGCGTAGGTCCCGGCGTCGTCGGCGCGGCCGAGGACGTCGGCCGTGCGGGCGAGGATCCGGGCGCTGCGGGCGAGGTACGCGGTGGCGACGACGGCGGGGTCGGCCTTGGCCGCGGACGAGTCGTCCGGCGGGGCGTCCGGGTCCAGCCAGTCGCCGAACTGGAACCCCGTGTCCCACAGCAGCGACTCCCCCGCGAGCGCGTGCTCCCGGTCGACCCACGCCTTCATGGAGCCGTACTGACGCTCCAGCACGCCCACGTCGCCGTACCGCTCGTACAGCGTCCACGGCACGTGCAAGGCGGCGTCGGCCCAGCCGGCGGCCGGGGTCTGCACGCCGCCGTCCGGGCCGGGGCCGCGCAGCTCGCCCACGACGTCCGGCACGACGTAGGGCACGCCGCCGTCGGGGTGCTGCTCCGCCGCCAGGTCCTGCAGCCAGGAACCGAGGAAGCCGCCCACGTCGAACAGGAACGACGCCGTGGGGGCGAAGACCTGGATGTCGCCGGTCCAGCCGAGCCGCTCGTCGCGCTGCGGGCAGTCCGTCGGCACGTCGAGGAAGTTGCCGCGCATCCCCCGGACGACGTTCTCGTGCAGCCGGTTCACGTCCGGCTCGGAGCACTCGAACCAGCCGGTGCGGCGCAGGTCGGAGCTCACGACCACCGCCTGCGCGTCCTGCGCCTCCACCGCGGCCCCGGTGACCTCCGCGTACCGGAAGCCGTGGAACGTGTATCGCGGCTCGAGCACCTGCTCGCCCCCGGCGAGGACGTACGTGTCCGTGGCCGTCGCCGCCCGCAGCGGGCGCACGCCCAGCTCGCCGCCGTCCAGCACCTCGGCGTGCCGCACCGTGACGACGTCGCCGCGCTCCCCGTCCACGCGCAGCCGCACCCACCCGACCACGTTCTGGCCGAAGTCGAGGAGCCGGGCGCCGCTCGGCGAGGTGAGCACCGCGGCGGCCGGGACGGTCGCGACCTCGCGCACCGGCGGCCCGGTGGGCGCGACCAGCCGGCCGGGGTCGGTGGCGAGCACGTCCACCGGGCCGTCGGCGGGGGCGTCGGGCACCAGGGGCAGGCGCAGGTCGGTGGCCTGCCCGGCGTACAGGTCGTCGGCGAGGACGCCGGTGGTCCCGGCGCGCCACGTGTCGTCGGTGACGACGGTCGCGCGGCGGCCGTCGGCGTAGGTGACCTCGAGCTGGGCGAGGAGCGCGAGCCGGTCGCCGTACGAGTCGCGCTGGAGCGTCCACGTGAGCTGGCCGCGGTACCAGCCGTTGCCCAGCCCCACCGCGAGCCGGGCGGCGCGGCGGCCCCGCAGGTGCTCGGTGACGTCGAAGGTCTGGTAGCGCAGCCGCGCGTCGTAGGCCGTCCACCCCGGGGCGAGCAGGTGGTCGCCGACGCGACGGCCGCCGATCCACGCGTCGTACACGCCGTGCGCGGTGACGTACAGGCGCGCGTCGACGACGTCGCCGTCGAGCTCGACGTCGCGGGCCAGCACCACCGCCCCGCCGTCCAGCCCGCCGACGTCGCGCGGGCTGACGAGGCGGGCCGCGACGTCCTCGGGCGCGAGCAGGCCCGCCTCGATCTCCAGCGGGTCGCTCCACGGGGTCCGGGCGCCGCCGGCCTCGACGCGGACCTCGACCGTGACGCGCTCCCGCGAGCGCAGCGGCCGGAACGGCCACGGGACGAGCACCTGCCCGGGCCCGGCCAGGCGGACCGTCTCGGTGCCGCCGTCGGACGTCCGGAGCCGCAGCTCGACGGCGGTCTGCTCCCCCGCCCCGCCGGACCACGCCCACGACAGCCGCGGGGCGGCGGTGCCGATCCCCGGCTCCGGTGCGCCGTACTCGGTCACGAACCGTTCGATGCGCATCGTCGCGCCTTTCTCGCGGGGCCTCGTGCCCCACAATGGTCCAGGATCAGGGATCATATTGATTCGGCTGTTCATGCCGCGCGACGACGGGAGCTGGCTTGACCGAGGCGCTGTACGCCCAGGTGCACGACGCGCTGCGCGCCCGCATCCTCGGCGGCGAGCTCAGCGTGGGCGACCGCCTCCCGACGCAGGCCGAGCTCGTCGAGGAGTTCTCGGTCAGCGCGATCACCATCAAGCGGGCGCTCGACATCCTGCGGGACGAGGGCTTCGTGACCCGGCGGCCGCGCATCGGCACGATCGTCGTCTCCACGACACCGGCGGACGGCACGCCCGAGGCCGCCGCCGACCACCTGCCGCTGGTCGGCTACATCGTGCCGGGGTTCGACGACGCCTTCGGCTCGCACCTGCTCGGCGGGCTCCTCGACGCGTCCAGCGAGCGCGCGCACGTCGTGGTGGCGATGTCGCGGGGAGACTCGGACCTGGAGGAGCGCCTCATCCAGGAGCAGCTGGACCGCGGCATCGACGGGCTCGTCCTGCTGCCGACGTCGTCCCAGGCCATCCCGCAGAGCGTGGCGACGCTCGTCGGCCGCGGCTTCCCCATCGTCATCGTCGACCGCACCCTCACCGGGGTGCCGGTGAGCACCGTGACCTCGGACAACGTCGCCGGGGGCCGGCTGGCGGCCGAGTACCTGTTCGGGCTCGGCCACACGCGGATCGCCCTCGTCCAGTCCCCCAACGCGGTGTCGACCCTCGACGAGCGGCGGCGCGGGGTGGTGGCCGCGCACGCCGCGCACCAGGTCCGCCTGGAGGAGTCCCAGGTGTACTCCGGCGTCCGGTCGGTGGTGCCGGGCTCGTCGGTCACGCCCGAGGACGACGTCGACGGCCTCGCCGCGTTCCTGGCGGCGAGCCCCGACCTCACCGGGTGCGTCGTGACCGAGTACCACTCGGCGCGCCTGGTCCTGCAGGCCGCCCAGCGCCTCGGCCGGACGGTGCCGGACGACCTGTCCGTGATCTGCTTCGACGCCCCGCCGGAGTACGTGGACGCCGCGATCCCGTTCACGCACGTGGAGCAGGACCAGGCCGCCATCGGCGCGCGCGCGTTCGAGCTGGTCGAGCGGCAGCTCGCCGAGCGGGGGGACGTCTCGCAGGACACGGTGCCCGTGCGGATCATGCCGGGCGGGTCCACCGCCGACGCCCCCCGCCCGGCGGGCTCGTAGCCGGTCAGGCACGCCGGGCGCGCATCTCCAGCGCCATGACGGCGCTCAGCAGGGTGGAGTAGCCGACCTGGGACGGCGCCGGGCGCGCCCAGTCGTCGCCGGGTCGGAGCACGACGCCCGCCTCGTGCAGGGCCTCGACCGCCGCCGTCGGCGCCCCGTCGGCGGCCGCGACGGCGTCCACGGGCACCGTGCCGTGCGCCCACAGCGCGTCGACGCTCGACGCGATCAGGTCGTCGACCGCGGGGACGTCACGCTCCTCGAGCAGCACCACCGCGTAGCGGTACCAGATCCCCTTGAACAGGCCGACGTCGCCGCCCGCCGTGTCGGGCACGTCGTCGTCGACCAGCTCCCCCTCCCGGCGGAACACCCCGCCGGTGGCGAGCTCGCGCACCGACGTGAGCGCCGTCCGCTCCGCCCTGTCGAGCCACGCTGCGTCCCCCGTGGACTTGTACAGCTCGGTGCAGGCGCCGATGTACAAGCCCTGGTTGTAGGTGAAGCGCCAGTGCGTGTCGACGTCCGTGCCGCCCTCGCGCCCGAGCCCGTCCTCGACGAAGCCGTCCGGCCCCACCAGGTGCTCCTCGAGCCACGCGACCGTCGCCAGGGCGCGGTCCAGGTAGCGTCCGTCGCCCGTGCGCCGCGCCAGCCGCGCGCCGAGGATCGCCAGCGGGCCGTTGGCGGGGGTGTTCTTGTAGTCCGGCTGCTGCTTGCGCCACGACAGCGACGGGCCGTGGGTGTCGTTCCACCCGAGCGCCACGACGTGCTCCCACAGGGCCAGCACGTCCGCCTCGACGGCGGCACGCTCGGCGTCGTCGGGCGTCGCCTCGGCCAGCCGGAGCAGGGCCAGGGCGTACCAGAGCATGTCGTCGAAGTAGTCGTTGAACAGGCTGCCGCCGTTGCGCTCGCGGATGTTCGCTGCCGTCGCCCGCGCGGCGTCCAGCCAGGCGTCGTCGCCCGTGCGGGCGTACGCGTCGAGCCGGCAGTCGATCACGTGCGCGAGCCACCAGTAGTTGAACGTGTCGTCGGCGGGCTCGGGGTGCGCGTTGTGCAGCAGCTGCGGCGGCGCCGCCCCGTAGAGCAGGTCCACGCTGTGCTGGGCGACGTCGGCGCGCCGCGCCCACGTCTGCACCGCCGTGTCGCCGGTGGTGGTCGTCGTCATCGGTTGGCCTCCAGGATGCGGTCGCCCTGCGCGGCGGCGTCGGCGAGGGCGGCGGCGCCGCCCAGGTCGCCGGACATCACCTGCTGCAGGGCGGGGATGAGGGCGAGCGTCTCGACGTCCGAGTAGCCGGGGACGGGCGGACGGACCTTCGCCACCTCGATGGTCTCGACCATCGGGCGGAACCGGTCGTCCACCGCGTCCACCGCGCGCCTCGACGCTTCGACGTTCGCCGGGATGTTCTTGCTGATCTTCGAGAAAGCCAGGCTGTTCTCCTGGTCCGCGGCCCACCACTTCATGAGCTCCCACGCGCCCTCGGGGCAGGGCGCGTCGGTGGGCACCACGAGCCCGAAGCCGCCCATGGACGCGCCGGTGTCGCCCCGCGGGCCGACGACGGCGGGCACGACGCCGTACTCGAGCCCCTCGACGGCGTCCCACGTCGGGAAGTTCCACGGGCCGTCGTACTTCATGGACACGACGCCCTGCGCGAAGGCGTCGATGCCGTCGGAGAAGCCGAGCTCGTAGACGCGGCGCTCGTGCAGCAGGTCGTCCCAGAAGTCCAGGACCTCGAGCCCCTCCGGGGAGTCGAACGCCGTGTAGCGCTCGGTCGGGTCAAGCAGCCGCCCGCCGGCCTGGCCCAGCCACATGGAGAACAGGCCCACGTCCTGGATCTCGAACCCGGCGCGCTTCAGCTTCCCGCCCTCGCGGACCGTGAGGGCCTCCGCGGCGTCGGCCAGCTCGGCCCACGTCGTCGGCGGCTCGATGCCGGCCTCGTCCAGGTGCGTCTTGTTGTAGAAGATCGCGCGGGTGTCGACGATCAGCGGCAGGCCGAACGCCTTGTCCCCCACGCTCATCTCGCGCACGGCCTCGGCGTAGAAGTCGCCGAGGTCGACGCCGTCGCGCGCGGCCCACGCGTCGATCTGCTGCAGGGCGCCGCGGCGCCCGTACTTGGCGGTCTGCCACCGGTCCCACAGCACGAGGTCGGGCACGTTCCCCGACGCGATGCCGGTGAGCATCTTCTCCTCGAGCGCACCCTGCGGCACGTAGTGGAAGACGTAGTCCCCCTGGGCCGCGTTGAACGCGTCGAGCTGGGTCTGGATCTGCGTGGCCTGGTCCCCGGACCAGCTGCCCCACATGGTGAGGCGGCGGGCGCCGTCGGCCGTGTACCGCGGCCGGTTCGGGGCGGCGCACGAGGACAGGGCGACGGTGCCGGCGCCCAGGCCGAGCGCCCGCAGCACGGCGCGGCGGCTAACGAGCGTTGACATGGGAGACCCCCTCGATGATGTAGCGCTGGGCGAAGACGAACAGGAGCAGCACGGGCAGGCTGGTGAGCACGGTGCCGGCCATGAGCGGGCCGTAGTCGGTGGCGTAGTCGGTGACGAACGACGCCAGCCCCACCTGGACCGTCCACATCTCCTGGACGTTGAGCACGATGAGCGGCCACATGAAGGCGTTCCACCCGGCCTGGAAGGTGAGGATCGCGAGGACGGCGGCGCCCGCCTTCGCCAGCGGGAGGTACACCTGGGCGAAGATCCGGAACTCCGACGCGCCGTCGATCCGCGCGGCCTCGCCCAGCTCGTCGGGGATCGACGAGAAGAACTGCCGCATGAAGAACACCGCGAACGCCCCCGCCGCGCCGGGCAGGATGATCGCCCAGTACGTGTTGAGGAGGCCGACGCCGCCCTGGCCGAGGGCGTTGTTGCCGCCGGCGAAGGGGATGGCGCGCAGCACCAGGAACGACGGCACCATCGTCACGATGCCGGGCACCATGAGGGACCCGAGCAGCGTGACGAACAGCGCCCGGCGGCCGCGGAACTTCAGCTTGGCGAAGGCGTAGCCGGCGAGGGCGCCGAAGAACAGGTTCAGCACCACGCCGCCGACGGCGAGGATCATCGAGTTGAGGAAGTACCGCCCGAACGGCACCTCCGTGACCACGCGCTCGTAGTTCTCGAGGGTCACGGTCCGGGGGATCAGGTCCAGCGCGCCCGACAGGATGTCGCCGGCCGGCTTGAGCGACGTGACCAGGGTCCAGAACAGCGGGAAGACGGTCAGGATCGCCACCACGACGACGGCGATCCACCAGGCGACGGCGCCCACGCGCTGCGCGGGGGTCCGGCGCGTGGTGTGCGTCGCGACGGGCAGGGTCGGTGCGGTCTGCGCGCTCACGTGTTGTCCTTCCCCGTGACGCGGGCGTTGATCACCGCGAAGACGGCGATGATGAGGAACAGCACGAAGGAGATCGCGGACGCGTACCCCATCTCGAGGTTCCCGAAGCCCTGCGTGTAGATGTAGTAGACGAGCGTGATCGTCGAGTTGCCCGGCCCGCCCTTGGTGAGCACGTAGGCCTGGTCGAACACCTGGAACGCGCCGATGACCAGCAGCGTCGAGACCAGGAACGTGGTGCGCGACAGGCTCGGCACGACGATGTACCGCAGCTGCTGCCACCAGCCGGCGCCGTCGATGCGGGCCGCCTCGTAGAGCTGCGGCGGGATGCCCTGCAGCCCGCCCAGGTAGATCATCATGTTGGTGCCGAACCCGGCCCAGACGCTCATGATGACGATGGCCGGCATCGCCCAGCTCGAGTCGTACAGCCAGGCCGGACCGTCGATGCCGAACCAGCCGAGCGCGACGTTGACCATGCCGAACTGCGGATTGAGCAGCCACAGCCAGATCGTCGCGGTCGCGACCGTCGACGACACCACCGGGACGTAGAAGAACGTGCGGAACAGGGACGCGACCCGCACGTTCCGGTTGAGCAGCAGCGCGGTCGCGAGCGCGACGACGATGCCGAGGGGCACGAACAGCACCGTGTAGTAGGCGGTGTTGCGCAGCGCGATCGCGAAGTACGGGTCGAGGAACAGCCGCCGGTAGTTGTCGAGCCCGAGCCACTGCGAGTCGCCGATGACCGAGTAGCTCGTGAAGCTCATGACGAGCGCCATGCCCGCCGGGACGAGCACGAAGACGGCGAACAGGAGCATGGGCAGGGCGACGAACAGCCACCCCCACCGCTCCTGGATCCGCCACTGCCGCGAGGGTCCTCGGGATGCCCGGGGCGGGGGCGCGGACGCCTCCTCGTTGCCCGGCGGCGCCGTTGCCGCCGTCGTCACCGTCATGGTTCAGATCGCCTCCTTCGCCGATCCGCACGTCCGCCTATGCGGCGTGCCTGGACAATTCCGCCCCGGGAGCCCCGGGGACGTGGTACCCGACGACGTCGAGCACGAGCTCGCAGAACATCGAGTCCGCCCAGCTGAACCACTCCCGCGTGAACTGCTCGGGGTGGTCCACGTGGTACGACTCGCACATCCGCCCGCGCTCCGCGTTCACGGCGAGCAGGTCCGCGACGACCGCCCGCTTCTCCGCGGGGTCGGTCGACGTGAGCCCGCGGACGGCGGCCGCGAGGGGCCACACGTAGCGGTCGGGGGTGTGCGGGCTGGCCAGGCCGTCGCCGGTCGCGCCGCGGGTGTAGGTCGGGTTGTCGTCGCTGAGGACGAAGGCCCGCGTCGCGACGTACAGCGGGTCGTCGAGGGCGACGCCGCCGGTGAGCGGCAGCGAGAGCAGGCTCGGCATGTTCGCGTCGTCCATCAGCAGGTGCTGCCCCAGGCCGTCCACCTCGTAGGCGAGCACGGGCCCGTGCACCGGGTGGTCCACGACGCCGTGCCGCCGGGTGGCGTCGTCGAGCTCGGCCGCGAGCGCGTCGGCGTCGGCCGCGAGGCCTGCGTCCGCGAGGGGTCCGCGGGCGAGCTCGGCGAGGTCGCGCAGCGACGCGGCCGCGAACAGGTTCCCGGGCACGTTGTAGTGGTGGACGCACGCGTCGTCGCTGGGCCGGAACGCGCTCCACGTCATCCCGGTGACGCCGACCGGCGACCCGTGGCCGTCGTGGGTGAGCGTGTCGGTGGGGGCGCCGTCGAACCGCTGGAACCGGTATGTCGAGCGGGCGTCGTGGTCCTGCTCGGTCCGCAGGGTCGCGATCACCAGCACCGCGGCGTCGCGGAACGCGCCGTCGAGGTGGTCGGTGCGGCCGGTGGCCCGCCACAGCTGGTGCGCGAGCTGGAGCGGGAAGGCCAGCGAGTCGACCTCGTACTTGCGCTCCCAGACCTCCGGGCCCATGTCGGTGTCGTCGGCCTGGTGGCCGGCGCCGTCGGGGCCGCGGTTGAACGCGTTGGCGTACGGGTCCTGGAGGATCTGCTGGCTCTGCCGGCGGACCAGGGCGGCGACGAGTTCGCCGAGCCGGGGGTCCACGCCGAGCAGCGCGAGGTAGGGGCGCATCTGGGCCGCCGAGTCCCGGAGCCACATCGCGGGGATGTCCCCGGTGAGGACGAACCCGGTGCCGTCCCGCTCGAGCAGCACCGCGTCGTCGAGCGTCCGTCGCATCGCGTCGGCGAAGACGACGCTCGTGCGGTCGTCGAACGCCGCGGCGACGCGGGCCGTCACCTCCTCGAGGACGTCGTCGTCCAGCATCGGTGAGCCTGCGAGGTCCATGCACTCCCACTTCCTCGTTTAGGTATATCTAATAGGTGAAACATATCAGCGCCGTCGCCGGGTGACCAGACCCGGACACGACGAAGGGCCCGCGACACTCGCGTGTCGCGGGCCCTGTCGGGTGGTGCGGTCGGTCGCGCGGCCGGCCGAGCGCCTCAGCGCGCGCCGTAGCGGCGGCGGAACTTCTCCACGCGGCCGGCGGTGTCGACCACGCGCGCGGCGCCCGTCCAGAACGGGTGGCTTGCGCTCGAGATCTCGACGTCGACGACGGGGTAGGTGCCGCCGTCCTCCCACTCGATCGTGCGGGCGGGACGCCCGGGGCCGGAGGCGGCGTCACCGGCGAGCGTCGAGCGCGTGAGGAACGCGGTGCCGGCGCTGGTGTCGCGGAAGACGACGGGTCCGTAGGCGGGGTGGATGGTGCTCTTCATCAGCGTGCCTCCCTGAAGTCGACGTGGCGGCGGACCACGGGGTCGTACTTGCGCAGCACGACGCGGTCGGGGTCGTTGCGCCGGTTCTTGCGGGTCACGTACGCGAAGCCCGTCCCCGCCGTCGAGCGGAGGGTGATGATCGGGCGCAGGTCCGTGCGGGATGCCATCCGGGCTGCTCCTCGTGCTGGTCGGGATGAGAACGATTCTCAACTGCCGTCGTCCACAACCCGCGGGGCGGTCCGAACATTCCCGGTTCCGCTCCCTGCACCACTCGTCCCCACCCCGGGAACACCCACGCCCGACGCGGATGTTCCCCCAGCGGCCGGCGGGCCCGGAGCGACGTACGCTCCTCGCGGACCCGCACCCAGCACGGACGGGAGACACCCATGGCGGTACGCGCGCTGGCCGAGCGGCTGCGCACCGAGTCGGGCGCGGCGCTGCTGCTGGTGGGCGTGACCCTGCTGGCGCTGGCCTGGGCGAACTCGCCCCTGTCCGGCGCGTACGAGGCGCTGTGGGCGCTGCCGATCAACGTCGACGTCGGCGACCTGCGCTTCGACCTCGACCTGCACCACTGGGTCAACGACGGCCTCATGGTGCTGTTCTTCTTCGTCGTCGGGCTCGAGGTGCGCCAGGAGCTCGCCGTCGGGGCGCTGCGCCAGCGCAGCCAGCGCCTCGTCCCCCTCGTGGCGGGGACGCTCGGCGTGATCGTGCCCGCCCTGATCTTCCTCGCCGTCGCCGGCGGGGCCGACCCGCACGGCTGGGGCGTCGTCGTCGGCACCGACACGGCGTTCCTGCTGGGGGCGCTCGCGCTCGTCGGGCCGGCGATGTCGAGCCAGCTGCGCGTCTTCCTGCTCACCCTCTCCGTCGTCGACGACTTCCTCGCCGTCGGGATCATCGGCGTCGTCTACTCCGAGGACGTGCGCCTCGTCCCGCTGCTGGTCGCCGTCCTCAGCCTCGGCGCCCTGTGGCTGCTGGGCCGGATGCGGCAGTGGCGCAGCTCGCCCTACGTGCTGGTCGTCGTGGTGCTGTGGGGCGCGACCGTGCAGGCGGGCGTGCACCCGTCCATCGCGGGCATGCTCGCGGGCCTGCTCGTGCCCGCGGTCGCGACACGGCGCGACGACGTGCTGGTGGCCAAGAGCCTGTTCCGCGACTACTGGCAGTCGCCCAGCGCCAGCGTGGCGCGCAGCGCCCGCGTCGGGCTGGCCCGGTCGATCTCCGTCAACCACCGCCTGCACGACGTGCTCCGCGGCCCCGTCTCCCTCGTCGTCGTGCCGCTGTTCGCCCTCGCCAACGCGGGGATCGACCTGCGCGGCGGCGCCCTGGGCACGGCGCTCGGCTCCGTGATCACGTGGGGCGTGGTGGCGGGCCTGGTCGTGGGCAAGCTGGTGGGCATCGGGCTCGGCACCTGGGGCGCGATCCGTGCCCGGCTCGGCACGCTGCCCGACGGCGTGGGCCCGGGCAGCGTGCTGGGCGGCGCGGCCCTGTCCGGCATCGGCTTCACCGTGTCGCTGCTGGTGGTGGACCTCGCGTTCGACGGC
Source organism: Isoptericola sp. NPDC055063 (assembly GCF_053608125.1). Lineage (NCBI taxonomy): Bacteria > Bacillati > Actinomycetota > Actinomycetes > Micrococcales > Promicromonosporaceae > Isoptericola > Isoptericola sp. NPDC055063. The sequence goes on from NZ_JBSGUW010000002.1 coordinate 290,573, forward strand.
ACGCCCGCCGGGCAGGCCGCGACGGTCGGCATCCTCATCGCGATGGTGCTGTCCACGCTGCTCGGGTGGGCGATCTTCACCGTCGCGCGCGTCCGCTACGGCGAGGCGAGCGCCGACCTGCCCGTCACCCTCACCCCGGACGTCGACCCCGAGCGCGACCACGCGAAGGGCGAGGCCGACGCCGCGCACACCGTGGTCGAGTACCTCGACTTCGAGTGCCCCTTCTGCGCCCGCGCCACCGGCATGGGCGCCGAGCTGCGCGCGCACTTCGGCGACCGGGTGCGGTACGTCGTGCGGCACCTGCCGCTGGAGGACGTGCACCCGCACGCCTACCTCGCCGCCGTCGCGGCGGAAGCCGCCGAGCGGCAGGGACGCTTCTGGGAGATGCACGACCGGCTGTTCGCGCACCAGTCGCGCCTGGAGCCCGACGACCTGCGCGAGCACGCCGCGGAGCTGGGCCTCGACCTCGAGCGGTTCGACGCCGACATGGTCGACGAGGAGCTGCACGCCCGCGTCCGCGCGGACGAGGCGAGCGCGGTCGCGTCCGGCGCGCGGGGCACGCCGACGTTCTTCCTGGACGGCACCCGGCACCGCGGCCCGCACGACGCACGCACGCTCATCGCCGCGCTGGAGGCGCACGAGGACGACCCCGCGCTCCGCCGGCGGTCGTGACCGTCAGGCCGGCGGCAGCGCGCCGAAGAGGTCGTTGAGCGCCTCCGTCATCGACGGATGGGTGTAGATCTCGTCGCGCAGCTGGGAGGCGGTGGCACCGAGCCGCATCGCGAGCGCGACCGTGTTGATCGTCTCGTGCGCGTCGTGGCTCAGCATGGTCACGCCGAGCACCTCGTCCGTGTCCGCGTCCACGACGGCCTTCATCAGCCCCCGGGTGTCGCGCACGATCCGCGCCCGCGGCACCGTGGCCATGTCGGCCACCCGGCGGGTGGCGACGCGCAGCCGCCGGCCGGACGCGCGGGCCTCGGCCTCGGTCATGCCGGCCCGCGCCAGCGGCGGGGTCATGAACACGGCCGAGGCGATCGCGCGCCGGTCCGCCCTGGAGCGCACGCCGTCCCCGACGAGCTGGTCGAGCACGATCCGGTAGTCGTCCAGGGAGACGTACGTGAACTGCGGGCCGCCGTTGACGTCCCCGACGGCGAAGACGTGCGGCCGGCTGGTGCGCAGGTGCTCGTCGACGACGATCGCGCCGCGCGCGTCGGTGGCGACGCCCGCGGCGTCCAGGTCCAGGTCGGCGGTGTGCGGGGTCCGGCCCAGCGCGGCGAGCACGACGTCGCCGCGGACCTCGTCGTCCGGCCCCGCGGCGTCCCGGTAGGCGACCACGGCCTCGGCCCCGTCGTCGTGCACCGCCGTCACCGCGGCTTCCGTGAGCACCTCGACGCCGGACGCGGCGAGGATGGCCGTCGCCTCCGCGGCCACGTCCGCGTCCTCGCCCCGGAGCAGGCGCGGCCCGCGGGCGAGCAGCGTGACGCGGGCCCCGAAGGCGGCGTGCATCGACGCGAACTCGACGGCGACGTACCCGCCGCCGAGGACGACGAGCTGCTCCGGCCGCCGCTCGCGCGCCAACAGCTGGGTGCTGGTCACCACGTGGGCGCTCTCGCGCAGGCCGGGCACCGGCGGGAGCGCGGGGTCGGCGCCCGTGTTGACGACGATCGTGGCGGCGGTGACGCGCAGCGTGTCGTCGCCGGCCCGCACCTCGAGGGTGTGCGGGTCCGTGAACCTCGCCCGGCCGGTCACGACCGTCACGGTGTCGAGGGCGTCGAGCATGGCGAAGTTCTTGCCGCGCAGGAGCGACGTGAGGTCGGCGGTGCGCCCGACGGCCCGCGCGTACCGTGCGTCGTCGTCGAGCGACGCGTCCGGCGTCTGCGCCTCGTGCACCAGCGCCTTGGTGGGCACGCAGCCGATGTTGATGCACGTGCCGCCGTACATCTGCGCGGACTGCTCGATCATCACGACGCGGCTGCCGCGGCGCGCCATCGTCGCGGCGAGCGTCTTGCCGCCCTTGCCGAAGCCGATCACCGCGAGGTCGGCGTCGAGGCTCGGCACGCTCTCGTCCTGGCTCATCCGGGTTCCTTCGGTCGGTCCTGCGTCGGACGATAGGCGGGGCCTCCCCGTCGCGCCCGGCGGGGGCGATGCGAGAAGATGTCGATATGGGATACCAAACTGAGCCCGTGGCCGATGCCGACCTGCCGTACCTGCGCCGGTGCGTGGCCCTCGCGCGCGAGGCGCTGGACGACGGCGACGAGCCGTTCGGCTCGCTGCTCGTCGACGCGCGCGGCGTCGTGCGGTTCGAGGACCGCAACCGCGTCAAGGGCGGCGACCAGACCCGGCACCCCGAGCTCGAGATCGCCCGCTGGGCGGCCGAGCACCTCACGCCGCAGGAGCGCCGCGAGGCCACCGTGTACACCTCGGGCGAGCACTGCCCCATGTGCAGCGCGGCGCACGCGTGGGTGGGTCTCGGCCCGATCGTCTACGCCGCCGGCACCGCCCAGCTCACCGCGTGGCTGCAGGAGTGGGGTGTGGCGGCCGGGCCGGTCGCGGCGCTGCCGGTGGGCGACGTCGCGCCCGGCGTCCCGACCCGCGGGCCCGCCCCCGAGCTGGCCGACGAGGTCCGCGCCCTGCACGCCCGCCTGCACGGGGTGCACGACCCCGCCTGACGATGGTTGCCTGGGGAGGATGAGCACCTCCCACGAGCCCACCGCCCCCGCCCGCCACCCGTGGACATGGCGGGTGGTCGTCCTCGTGGCGGTCGTGGTGGTCGCCGTCGTCGCCTGGCTGGTCGTGCGGGGCGATGGCGGCGGCGCGCCCGCCGCGTCGCCGAGCGCGACGACGACGTCCGCCGGCGACCCCACGCCCGACGAGACGGGCTCCTCGGACGCGGCGTCCGAGCCCACGGGCGCCGCGGGCTGCCCTGCCACCGACGACGGCACGCCGGACGGCGCGGACACCCACGAGGCGGTGGACGTGGACGGCGACGGCGAGGCGGACACCGCCTGGCTGACCGGCGGGACCGACCGTCGCTTCGGCATCACCACCGCGTCCGGGGCCACGTTCTCCGTCGCCGTCGACTCGGCGAGCCCGCAGCGCGCGTCCGCCGTCGTCAACGTCGTCGCGGCGGGCGACGGCACCGCCCCGATCGCCCTGGTCGACACGGGCCGCGAGGTGCTGCTGTTCTCCGCGGCGGACTGCGACCTCGCCGCGACGCAGAACCTCACCGGGGGCGCCTACACGTTCGACAAGGGCTTCACCGGCCACGGCACCGGCGTGGGCTGCACCGAGGTCGACGGGGCGCTGCACCTCGCGGGGCTCGACGCGACGTCCGCCGACGGCAGGTCGTTCACCGTGACGCGCACGTTCGTCGACCTGGACGACGACGCCCTCACCGCCGCCAACGGCGAGGAGTCCACCGTGGCGACCGACGCCGGCCCCGACGAGCCGGTGGTCGTCACGGCGCAGGAGACCAGCTGCGGCGAGCTGGCCGCCGGCACGGACGGCCCGGTGGAGCCGGAGTCCTGAGCCTTGCCACCGCGCATCGACGTCGATCAATATATGAGCATGCCCACCCGCCCCGACGACGCCTCCCGGCCGTCCGTCCTGTTCGTCTGCGTGCACAACGCCGGTCGTTCCCAGATGGCCGCGGGCTTCCTGCGCGCCCTCTCGGGCGGTGCCGTCGAGGTCCGGTCGGCCGGCTCGATGCCCGCCGACCGGATCAACCCCGTCGCCGTCGAGGCGATGCGCGAGGTCGCGATCGACCTCACCGCCGAGCAGCCGAAGGTCCTCACCACCGACGCCGTCCAGGCCTCCGACGTCGTGATCACCATGGGCTGCGGCGACGCGTGCCCGATCTTCCCGGGCAAGCGCTACGAGGACTGGGAGCTCGACGACCCCGCCGGCCAGGGCATCGACGCCGTCCGGCCCATCCGCGACGAGATCCGCCGCCGGGTGCGCGAGCTGCTCGCGTCCCTCGGCGTCGACCCCGTCGGCCACTGACCGCCCCGACACCCTTCGACCCAGCGGAAGGCCGGTGAGATCAGCTCTCGCCGTCGCCGGAGCGGCCGTGCGCGACGCCGGACGCGAACCCGACGCCGGCCGGCGCGCCCACGCCGAGCGTGACGAGCTGCGGCTCGGCCGGCGCCGTGCCGCAGCAGGACCCGGCCGACGACTCGCCGTCGGCCGCCAGGGCCAGGTCGCTGGAGCACACTCCGGTGGCGGGCAGGTCCAGCTCGACGGCGTCGGCCGCAGCCCGGTCGCCCGCGAGCGCCGCGGCGACGGACCGCACCTGCTCGTACCCGGTGGCCAGGAGGAACGTGGGCGCGCGGCCGTAGGACTTCATGCCCACCAGGTAGAAGCCGTCGTCGGGGTGGGACAGCACCGCCTCGCCGTGCGGGGGCACCGTGCCGCAGGAGTGCTGGTTGGGGTCGATGAGCGGCGCGAGCGCGCTCGGGGCCTCGACGACGGGATCGAGGTCGAGGCGCACCTCCCGCAGCATGTCGAGGTCGGGGCGGAAGCCGGTGGCGTTGACGATCGCGTGCACGTCGAGGTCCAGGGGCTCGTCCTTGGCGGTGCCGACCACCTGGACCGACGCGGCGTCCGACCCGGTGCCGGGGACGAGCCGCTCGATCGAGACGCGGGTCAGCAGCCGCAGCCGTCCGGCGTCGACGGCCTCGTGCAGCCGGGTGCCGAGGAGCCCGCGGGCGGGCAGCTCGTCGTCGGTGCCGCCGCCGAACAGGCGCCGCGCGGACCCGCCGCGGATCGCCCAGGTGATGGTGGTGCCCGGCGTGGACTCGGCCAGCTCCACCAGGCTCAGCAGCGTGTTCGCCGCCGAGTGGCCCATCCCCACGACGAGCGTGTGCCGCCCCGCGAAGCGGTCGCGGTCGGCGCCCAGGACGTCGGGCAGCGGCCCGGTGACGAACGGCGCGGCGTCGGCCTCGCCGGCCGCGGGCAGGCCGCTGACGCCGAGCGGGTTCGACGTCGCGAACGTGCCCGACGCGTCGACCACGGCGCGGGCGAGCACGTCGACGACGCGCCCGTCGGCGCCCACCGTGCGCACGCGGTAGCCGCGGTGCTCCCGCCCGAGCGAGCGCGTCTTGTCCGCGCCGTCCCGCGCGACGGCGAGCACGCGCGTGCCGGTGCGCAGCCGGGACGCGATCTCCGGCGTCGCGGCCAGCGGGGCGAGATAGCCCTCGACGAGCTCCCGGCCGGTCGGCAGGGCGTCGGGGTCGGGCGACGTCCACCCCGCCGGCTCGAGCAGGCGGCGGGCGGCGGCGTCGACGTCGTACCGCCAGGGCGAGAACAGCCGCACGTGCCCCCATGACGCGACCGCGGCGCCCGCGCGCTCCCCGGCCTCCAGCACCAGCGGTTCCAGCCCGCGCTCCAGGAGGTGCGCCGCCGCGGCCAGTCCCACCGGCCCGGCACCGATCACCACCACCGGCAGCTCGCCCCGCACGATCTCGCTCATCACCGCTCCTGCCTCTCTGCGTCCTCACCCATCGACGGCTGTCGATAGGTCGATCGTGATGCACCCATCGACGGTTGTCAATATGTGGGAGGATGGGGCCATGTCGACGATCGAGCTCCCGCTGGCGGACCCGCCCGCCCCCGCGCCCGCGGCCGGCTGCTGCGCCCCGGCCACGGGCGACGTGGTCGACCCCGGGACTGCCCGCGACCTGGCCCGGCAGCTGAAGGCCCTGGCCGACCCCACCCGGCTGCAGCTCGTGGCCATCGTCGCCGCGCACGACGGTCACGAGGCGTGCGTCTGCGACCTCACCGAGCCGGTCGGTCTCTCGCAGCCGACGGTCAGCCACCACCTCAAGATCCTCGTCGAGGCGGGCTTCCTCGAGCGCGAGCAGCGCGGGCGCTGGGCGTACTACCGCGCGGTGCCGGGGGCCGTCCAGGGCCTCGCCGGCACGCTGGTCGGCTCGCTCGCCGGCTAGGCCCACCCCCGCCGCCCCGACGTCGCGCACGGACGCCGAGAGCGGACCCCATCCTCCTTATGCCAGACACTAGGCAAAAGTTGTAGACAAACCCCCAGAAGGATGGCAGCGTCGTCTACTGCTCAGCGGCGGGGACGACAACGTGAGCTTCGCCGACCCGATGATCGGCTGACCAAGGAGAGCAACGATGCTCGAACGCACCAGCCTGCCGGTGACCCGCCGGCTCAGGCACCGACGCGGCGCGGCCGCCCTCACCCTCGGCGCTCTCGTCGCCGCGGGGTGGGCCGCACCCGCCGCGGCAGAGCTCCCGGAGCAGGAACCCGGCGTCACGCTGCGGACCTTCCAGCTCGCGCAGGACCCCGGGGCGGTCTGCACCCTCAAGTCGGGCCAGACGCCGAACGTCGACAAGCTCATGCCGACGATCGACTGGTCCACCGCCGAGCAGTTCGGCGCGGAGGACAACTTCATCTCCCAGGCCCTCGCCACCCTGCACGTCCCCGCGGACGGCCAGTACCAGTTCCGCGTCACCAACGACGACGGCGCCCTCGTCTCCATCGACGGGCAGCTCGTCCTCGAGAACGACGGGCCGAACGACTCCACCTCCGTCGAGGGGACCGCCACGCTCACCGCGGGCACGCACGACCTGCGGGTCGACTACTACGAGGGCAGCAACAAGCAGCGCCTCACCCTCGAGTGGAAGACGCCGGGCAGCACGGCCTTCGAGGTGATCCCGACGTCGGCCCTCAGCACCGAGGCCGGCGTCGTGCGCGTGACCGCGCCCGGCTTCAAGTACTGCGAGGGCGCCACCGACACGGCCGGCGACGGGCTGCGGCTCGACACCGTCAACCCGAACTACGAGCTGGTCAACCTGCGCCCGGAGGGCTTCGAGCCCAAGGTCTCGGGCCTGTCGTTCACGCCCGACGAGAAGCTGGCCGTCGTGACCACGGGCGAGGTCAGCTCCGGAGGCTGGGAGCCCGACCCGACGTCCGGCGAGGTGTACTTCCTCGACGGCGTCGTCGACGCGAAGGGCCCGGAGGACGTCACGGCGACGCTCGTCGCGGACGAGCTGCTCAACCCGATGGGCATCGAGGTGATCGACGACTCGATCTTCGTCTCCGAGCGCTACCAGCTCACGCAGCTCACCGACCCCGACGGCGACGGCTTCTACGACAAGCACACGAAGATCGCGGAGTGGTCCGACGGCGGCAACTTCCACGAGTTCGCGTTCGGCCTGATCCACGACGAGAACTACTTCTACGTCAACCTCTCCGTCGCCATCAACAACGGCGGCGCGACCACCAACCCGCAGCCCGGGACCAACCGCGGCACGTCGATCAAGATCGACCGCAAGACGGGCGAGGTCACGTACGTGGCGGGCGGCCTGCGCACCCCGAACGGCATCGGCTTCGGGCCCGAGGGCGCGATCTTCGCGACCGACAACCAGGGCTCCTGGCTCCCCGCGAACAAGCTGATCCACATCCAGAAGGACCACTTCTACAACCACTACACGAACCCGGCCGGCCCGTTCGACTCGCAGCCGGTGTCCCCGCCGGCGGTGTGGCTGCCGCAGAACGAGATCTCCAACTCCCCCAGCAACCCGTTCCTCGTCAAGGAGGGCGAGTTCGCCGGGCAGATGCTCGTCGGCGACGTCACGTACGGCGGCATCCAGCGCGCCTTCCTGGAGAAGGTCGACGGCGAGTTCCAGGGGGCGGTCTTCCGCCACACCGCGGGCCTCGAGGTCGGCGTGAACCGCGCCATCTACGGCCCCGACGGCGCGATCTACGCCGGCGGCACCGGCGAGGGCGGCAACTGGGGCGAGACCGGCAAGCTGCGGTACGGCCTGCAGAAGCTGGTCCCCGTGAACGAGGACTCCTTCGACATGAAGGAGATGCGCGTCATCGAGGGCGGCTTCGAGATCGAGTACACCGACCCCGTGTCCGACGACGTCGTCGCGAAGCTGGCCGACGCCTACAAGATCCGGCAGTGGCGCTACATCCCGACGCAGCAGTACGGCGGCCCGAACATCGACGAGGAGCCCCTCTTCGTCGACGAGGCGACCGTGTCCGACGACCGCAAGACCGTCACGCTGAAGATCGACGGTCTGCTGCCCGGCCACGTGGTCCACATCCGCTCGCCGCGCCCGTTCACCTCGGCGAGCGGCGCCGAGCTGCTGAGCACCGAGGCCTGGTACACGCTGAACTCGCTGCCGGGCTACGTCGCCCCGGCCGACCGCGGCTGGTACGAGGCGGAGCTGGCGCAGCCGCTCGGCGGGTCGAGCATCGCGACCGACCACAGCAACTGGTCGGGCTCCGGCTTCGCGGCCGGCATGACGTCCACCGGCTCGGGCCGCACGTTCTCCGTCACGGTCCCCGAGGCGGGCACCTACCCGGTCAACGTGCGCTACGCCAACGGCACGCACCCGTACCCGGACCTGCGCTCGAAGCGGGTCTCGCTGTACGTCAACGGCGAGGACCTGGGCCAGTGGACGTTCCCGACCACGGGGAGCTGGAAGGACTGGGGCGTGCAGACGCGCGACCTCGACCTCCGGGCCGGCGCCAACACCATCAAGCTCGTGTACGAGACCGGTGACGAGGGCAACATCAACATGGACGTGCTTTCCGTCGGCAAGGACAACCTGGACGTCTGCGAGCCGGGCGAGGTCGAGGCCGGGTACACCGCGCTCTTCGACGGCACCCTCCAGAGCCTCCAGGACGGCTGGCGCATGGCCGGGCCGGGCGGCTTCGGCCGGCAGGACGACTGCTCGATCAAGGCGTCCGGCGGGATGGGCCTGCTCTGGTACCAGGAGGAGCTCGGCGAGGACTACAGCCTCCGGCTCGACTGGAAGCTCTCGAAGGACGAGAACGGCGGCGTGTTCGTCGGGTTCCCCGACCCGGGCGACGACCCGTGGGTGGCCGTCGACAAGGGCTACGAGCTCCAGATCGACGCGACCGACGCCCCGGACCGCACCACCGGCGCGGTCTACACCTTCCAGGGCGCCGACCCGGCGGCCGTCAAGGAGGCGCTCCAGCCCGTCGGGAAGTGGAACGCCTACGACCTCCGCGTCGAGGGCGACCGCATCCGCGTGTACCTCAACGACCGGCTCGTCAACGACTTCACGAGCAAGGACCCGGCGCGGCTCCTGAACAGCTTCGTCGGGATCCAGAACCACGGCAGCTCCGATGCGGTCAAGTACCGCGACATCCGGTTCCGGAAGCTCTCGCCGGACGGGGACGCGGCGAGCGCCGTGCAGGTGCAGCTGCGCCCGGCGTCCGTCGTGGGCGGCACCGACGCCCGCGTCGAGGTGCGGGTCGGGGCGGCCGAGGACCGCGGGTCCACGCCGAAGGCGACCGGGTCCGTGACGGTCGACCTCGGCGGCCGGTCGGTCCTCGCCGACCTCGTCGACGGCCGCGCCGTCGTGGACGTGCCGACCGACGGCGTCGAGCCGGGCGAGCACGACGTCGTCGTCCGGTACGACGGCGACACCCGGTACGCGCCGAGCGAGCTGACCAAGAGCCTCACGGTCCGGGCTCCCCGGCAGTAGGCGGGACAGCGGGCGGGACGCCCCGGGCGCTGCGGCGCCCGGGGCGGATCCCCCGCCCGGGTCACCCGGCGGTCGACCGCCGGGTGAGGAACAGGACCGGGATCAGCAGCAGCGACAGCACGCCGCCGCCGAGCGCGAGGGTGGCGTAGCTCGACCCGGCCATCACGACGCCCGACATCGCACCGCCGCCCGCGCCCGCGAGGGCGATGAGCACGTCGACCGTGCCCTGCGTGCGGGCGCGGGTGGCGGGCGTGGTCGCGTCGACGATGAGCGCGGTGCCCGCGATGAGGCCGAAGTTCCAGCCGAGGCCGAGCAGCGCGAGCGCCAGGATCAGCAGGCCCATCGAGTCGCCCGGCGCCGCCGCGCCCGTCACGCCCGCGAGCAGCAGCGTCACCCCGGCGGCCACCGCCATCGGCACCCGGCCCACCCGGTCCACGAGGGCGCCGGTCACCAGGGACGGCAGGAACATCGCCGCGACGTGGATGCCGATGACGAGGCCGACGTCGCCCAGGTCGTGGCCGTGCCCGCGCATGTGCACGGGCGTCATCGTCATGATCGCGACCATCGCGACCTGCGTCAGCACCATCACCGTCGCGCCGACGACGACCCCCGAGGGCACCCTCCGCGCCGCCGGGACGCCGTCGAGCGCGGCGACGGAGGGCGCACCGTCGGCCCGCGCGGCCTCCCGCGCCAGCTCCTGCGCGACGAGGAACGGGTCGGGGCGCAGGAACGCGAACAGGGTGGCCCCGGCGGCGAGGAACGCGACGGCCGCGAGCAGGAACGGCCCGGCCAGGGCCGGGAGCCCCCACGACGTCGCGAGGACGCCGAGCGGCTCCACGAGGTTGGGGCCGGCGACCGCGCCGAGCGTCGTCGAGACCATCGCGACGCTCGCCGCCGTGGCCCGCCGGTCCGGCGCGGCCAGGTCGGTGCCCGCGTACCGGGCCTGCAGGTTCGTGGAGGTGCCCGCGCCGTAGACGAACAGCGACACCAGGAGCAGCGGCACGACGTCGAGCGCGGCCGCGGTGACCACGCCGACGGCGCCCAGGCCGCCCGCGAGGAAGCCCAGCCCGAGGCCGACGCGCCGCCCGGCGCGCTGCGTCACCCGCCCGACGAGGAAGGCCGCGAGCGCCGACCCGAGGGTGAACAGGGCCGTCGGCAGCCCGGCGAGGCCCTCGCCGCCCAGCATCTCCTGGGCGAGCAGCGCGCCCACCGTGACGCCCGCCGCGAGCCCCGCGCCGCCCAGCACCTGGCTGGCGACGACGACGGTCAGCGTGCGGCGCTGGAGCCGGCGGAGCTGGTCGGACCGGGGGGACGCCATCGCGGGCCTCTCGTTCGGGGGTGTCGGGCCCGGGCAGCGTAGCCGTCCGAGACACCGCCGTGACGTGCGCACGGTACGTTCTGGCCGATGCTGACAGAGCGTGACGCCCCCGACGACCCGGGCCCGGTCCCCGACCCGCCGATCGCGGCGCTGACCGGCTTCGACGCAGGCCAGGACGCCGTGTACCGACAGCTCGTGGACCAGCCCGGGAGCACCGTGGCCGACCTGCTCCCGCCGGAGGCGGGGCCGCCGCTGCCGGTGGCCGTCGCGGCCACCCTCGAACGCTTGGTCACGCTGGGGCTCGCCGTCGCCGAGCAGGACGAGGACGCGGTCCGCTACCGGGCGACGTCACCGACGCTGGCGCTCGCGCCCCTGCTGGACGCCCGCCGTGCCGCGCTCCGCGAGGTCGAGGAGGCCGTCGCCGAGCTGACCGACCGGCACCGGGCCGCGCAGTCGCGCACCGGGGGCGGGCCGGTCGAGGTGGTCGTCGGGCAGGCGGCCATCCGCCGCCGGCTGCTGGCGATGCAGCACGAGGCCCGGCACCAGGTCCGCACGATGATGCCCGCGCCGAGCCGCACCGTGGTCATCACGTTCGCGGACAACTTCGACGAGGCCGAGCGCGGTGCGATGGAGCGCGGGGTCGTCATCCGCACCGTGATGGACGTGCGCTGGCTCGACGAGCCGGCCTCGCTGCGTGCGCTCGGCGGCTTCGTCGAGCTGGGCCAGCACATCCGGGTGTCGGAGGACGTGCCGATCAAGCTCGTCCTCGCGGACGACGACGTGGCGCTCCTCCCGCTCGACCCGATGCGCGACGAGACGGAGGAGCCGGTGTCCCTGGTGGTGCACCGCAGCGGGCTGCTCACCGCCCTGAGCACGCTGTTCGAGCAGTCGTTCCGCGGCGGCTGGCCGCTCGGCCTCCCCCGGGACGACGGCGAGGAGGAGGCCGACTCCCGCCCGGACGTCGTGGACCGGCGCATCCTCGCGCTGCTGCGCGTCGGCCTGACGGACGCCGCGATCGCGCACCGGCTGGGCATGGGGCACCGCACGGTGCAGCGCCGGCTGCAGACGCTGATGTCCGCGGTGGGCGCGACCACCCGGTTCCAGCTGGGCTGGAGGGCCGCCGACGCCGGTTGGCTGGACACCGTCCCGCCCTCCTGACGGCGGCTTTGCGCCGTGGCGCCTTTGCGCCCGGCTCAGGTCCTTGCCCGGAGCGCCCGGCCCGGCGAGCCTTCTCGACATCGAGCGCGAGCGCACGCCTCGCGCACGGGACGGGAGAGCACTGGTGACGACACGACGACGCATCCTTGCTGCAGGACTCGCCACGGCGACGACGAGCGCCGTGCTGCTGGCCACGCCCGCGTGGGGCGACGAGGCCCCGGCACCGACGCCGGGTACGACGGCCGGGGCGGCGGTGGCGCCCGCGACCACGCAGGGCTTGGACGACGCGCCTCGCGCGGGCACGCCGCGACAGGCGGCACTGGCCTACATGGCGGACCACGAGGACGTGTACGACGTCCCCGCGGCGGACCTCCAGGTGGTCCGCACCACGACCGACGGCGCGCAGACCGCGGTGCGCCTCCAGCAGCGGCACGACGGCGTCCCCGTGTTCGGGGCGCAGTACGCGGTGCAGACGCAGCGCAACGCGACGGCGCGCTCGGCGGCTCCCGCCCAGGACGTCACCTCGGCGACGGGCACCCTGTACACCGACCTCACGGTGTCGACGACGCCGACGGTGAGCGAGGCGACCGCCCAGGGCCGCGTCATGTCCCTGGACCCGACCCTGCGCCGCGTCGTCGAGCCGCAGGTGGACCGCGGCGGCCTGGTGGTGCTGCCCGACGCCTCGGGCGGCTCCCTCACCTGGCACTTCACGGTGCGCGGGGCGCTGCCCGACGGCAGCCCGGTGCGGCAGGAGGTGTACGTCGACGCGCACGTGGGCGGCGTCGTGCTGTCGTACAACAACGTGGACGCCGCGGACGCCGGCGACGCCGACCCCGTCGAGGCGACCGGCACCCGGATGGACGGCTCCACGGTGACGCTGCAGGCCAACCGCGAGGCGGACGGCACGGTGACGCTCGTCGACTCCAGCCGGTCGATGTTCGAGGCCACCGGCGGCCAGCTGCGCACCTATGACGCGCAGCGCGCGAAGTACACCGACCTGTCGGGCGGCCCGGTGCCGCAGTCGGTGCCGCTGGTCTCCTCCGCGACCGGCGTGTTCGCGGACGCCGCGACCACCTCGGGCGCGGTCGACGCGCACGTCAACGCCGGCAAGGTGTACGAGTTCCTCGCCGACGAGCTCGGCCGCGACGGCGTGGACGGCCAGGGCGGCTCGATGTACTCCGTCGTCAACGTGTCGAGCAACGGCACCAGCGACTACGCCAACGCGTTCTGGGACGGCAGCAAGATGGTCTACGGCCACATGGACGGCGTGCCGCTGTCCGTGGGGCTCGACGTCGTCGGGCACGAGATGACGCACGGCGTCACCGAGCACTCCGCCGGCCTCGTCTACCTCAACCAGTCGGGCGCGCTCAACGAGGCGATCTCGGACTACTTCGGCAACGCCATCGAGACCGCCGACAAGGGCGTCGCGATGGACGACCCGACGTCGGGCCTCGTGGGCGAGTACCTGTGCAACGGGGAGGGGACGCTGGAGGACTGCGCGCTGCGCGACCTCAACGACGGGCGCACCACCATCGACGACTACGAGATGATCACGCTCGACGTCGACAACGGCGGCGTGCACTACAACTCGACCATCGTCGGCGGGGCCCTGTGGGACCTGCGCAAGGCGATCGACCAGCAGCTCGCGGACCAGATCGTGTACCGCACCGCGCAGAACTACCTGACCCCGCTCTCCGGGTTCACGGCGATGCGCGACGCCGTCACCCTCGCGGCCGAGTCGCTCGACGTCCCCGGCGACGTGCTCGACGCGATCGACGCCGCCTTCGACGCGCACGGGATCAGCGAGGGGTGGGAGCAGCAGGCCGGCACCCAGGACGGCACCGTCCTGGCGGCGCAGGTGATCCCCGCCTACGAGCTCTACTCGGGCGTCGACCAGGAGGCCGCGCAGATCTCCGGCGACACGTACGTCGTCAGCCACGGCGACGCGATCGCCTGGGACCAGGGCGCGAACAAGTTCTCGCTCACCGTGGGCCGGTTCGACAAGAACCCCGCCAGCGGGCACGAGGTCGCCGAGGACGGCGCGTACCTGCTCGACCCGTCCGTCGACTCGCGCCGGGTGGTCTTCACCCGCATCACCGCGGACGGCGTGGGCGTCTACGGCGTCGGCGACAAGGGCCAGGGCGCGATCAAGCGCCTCGTGGACGAGCCGGGCGTCGACGAGACCGAGCCCGTGACCGACGAGGGCACCCTGGCCTGGCTGGCGACCACGCCCGACGGCGAGACGGACGTCATGGTCCGCACCGCGGACGGCACCACGACCAATCTCACCCCCGAGGCGGGCACGGTCGCGAGCACGCTGACCATGCGACAGGGCCGGGTGGCGTGGGCCGGCGACGACGGCACGTGGGTCTACGTGCACGACCTCGCGTCCGGCGAGACGCAGAAGAAGCGCATCTCCGGCTTCCTCTTCGGGCTGGTCTCGGACATCCAGCTCACGTCGGACCGCGTGTTCTACAGCGACGACCAGCACTTCCTCATCCCGTCGACGTCGCTGTCGTCGGCGCCGCTGGCGGACCTGTCGAAGGCGGCCCGCATCAAGACCGCGTCGACGACCTACCTGGCGCAGTTCTCCGTCACCGACTCGTACTTCGCGTACTCGTCGTACGACCTGTGGGGTGCGCTCGGCGCCTGGTCGACGGCGCCGAAGGTGCTCGTCGCGCCGACGGCGGACGTCGTCGCCGGCACCGCCTCGTGGGGTGCCGTGACCTGCTCGACCGGGGCGCAGCTCGCCCCGGCGCTGGGCGACGGGCAGCGGGCCGTGTGGCTCGACACGTCCGCCGCCGACACCGACGTCGTCACCCGAGCCACGTTCGCGGGCACCTGCGCCTGACGAGGGGCTGACGGCAGCGGCGCCGGGGTGGGACCGTCCGGGGGGCGGTCCCACCCCGGCGTCGTGCTGCGAGGGGTCAGGAGATCAGCCCGGCCGCCGCGGGCGGGCGCGCCCGGTCGGGCCAGGCCACGCCGAGGCGGCGCGTGGCGCGCGGGCGCAGGGGCACGTAGACGGGGTCGGCGGCGTCGGGCCGCTCGGGGCGGGGCAGGACGGCGACGCCCAGCCCGGCCGCCACCAGCCCGCGGATCGTGTCGACCTCGCTGGACTCGAAGGCGATCTCCACCTCGACGTCGTGCGCGCCGAGCATCCCCTCGACGACGCCCCGCAGCTCGGTGGTGCGGGAGAACGCGACGAACCGCTCGCCCTGCAGGTCGCCCACGCCCACCCCGGCGCGGCCCGCGAGGCGGTGCCCGGGCGGGACGGCGACGCACAGCACCTGCTCGTGCAGCAGGCGCCAGCCCGTGGGCCGGGTGGACGGCGGCGGGGTGACGAGCGCGAGGTCGAGGACGTCGTCGTCGAGCCAGCCGAAGAGGTCCTGCGCGAAGCCCTGGCGCAGCTCGAAGCGCCGCTCCGGGTCGTCGCGGCGCAGGTCGGCGACCACGCGCGGCACCAGCCAGCGCGCCACGGACTGCAGGAAGCCGAGCCGCACCGTCCGCGCGCCGAGCGCCTCCTGCCGCACGTGCCGGCGGGCCACCTCGATCTCGTCGAGCACCCGCGCGGCGTCCGTCCGGAACCCGAGGCCCGCGCGGTTGAGCGCGATGCGGCGGCCGTGGCGGCGGAACAGCTCGACGCCGAGGCCCGCCTCCAGCCGCGACAGCGTGCGCGACACGGTCGACTGGTCCACCCGCAGCAGCGCCGCGGTGTCGCGGGTGCTCTCCGTCTCACACAGCGACAGGAACACCCGCAGCGTCTGCTCGTCCATCCGGCCTCCTCGGCTCAGATGCGATTCTGGCATCAGATGACCCGTCGGGATCATTTTGCGCATCGACACCCCGGGGGCACCGTGGACCGGTGACCGCCGAGCTCGCCGCCGCCCCGCGCACCGCCGTCGCGCCCCTGGAGGGCCACCGCCCCGGCTCCCGGGCCTACCGTCGCACCCTGCTGGGCCTGATGGCCGGCGGGCTCGCGAACTTCTCCCTGCTGTACTACGTGCAGCCGCTGCTGCCCCAGGTCGCCGCACACTACGACGTCTCCGCGGGCGCCTCCGCGCAGGTCCTGTCCGTGACGACGGCGGCGATGGCGGTCGCGCTGCTCGCCGTCGGCCCGGTCGCGGACCGGTTCGGGCGGGTCGAGGTGATGCGCTGGTCGCTGCTGGCGTCGGGCGTGCTGGGGCTCGCGAGCGCCTTCGCCCCGACGTGGGGCAGCCTGCTGGTGCTCCGTGCGCTGGCCGGCGTCGCGCTGGCGGGACTGCCCGCCGTCGCGCTCGCCTACCTGCGCGAGGAGATGCACCCCGGCGCCCACGCGCGCGCCAACGCCGCGTACATCGCGGGGACGGCGGTGGGCGGCGCCGTCGCACGGCTCGTGCCGGGACCGCTCGCCGCCCTCGGCGGCTGGCCGCTGGCCACCGAGGTGCTCGCCGGCACGACGCTCCTGGCCGCCGCCGCCCTGTGGGTGCTGCTGCCGCGCTCCGCCCGGTTCACGCCGCGCCCGCTGCGGCTGGGGACCGTCCTGACCGCCACCGCGTCCGCCTACCGCGACCCCGTCGTCGCGCTGCTGTGCGCCGTCGGCTTCGCCAGCATGGGCACGTTCGTCGGGGTGTACAACGCCGTCGCGTTCCGGCTCGAGGCCCCGCCGTTCTCCCTGGGGAGCGCCATCACGCTCGTGTACCTGGCGTACCCGGTGGGCATCGTCACGCCGTCCGTCGCGCAGCTGCTGGCCCGGCGGCGCGGGCGCGGCACGGCCGTGGTCGCCGGGCTGCTGCTGCTCGCCGCGGGCGTGGCCCTCACGGCGCCCGCGCACGTGGCGACCGTCGTCCTGGGCCTCGGCGTCCTCACCGTCGGGTTCTTCTGCGCCCACTCGCTCGTCAGCGGCTGGGCGGTGGACCGCGCGCACCGGCAGGGCCGCGGCACCGCGCAGGCGTCCAGCGCCTACCTGTTCGCCTACTACGTCGGCAGCGCGGTCATGGGTGCCGTCACGACGCACGTCTGGGAGGGCGCCGGGTGGGGCGGCGTCGTCGCCGTGTCGACGGGCACCACCGCCGTCGCCGTCGCCGCGGCGGCCGTCGCGGCCCGCCTCGACCGGCGACCACCAGAGGCCGTCGCCTAGGACTCCACCGGCACCCGCTGTCCGGCACGCTTCCCGGCGCCGCGGAACGCGCGTGCCATGACCACACCCCAGATCGGCGCGATCACGACGACGAGGCCCAGCCACCCGAGCACCTGGACGCGCGCCTCCTCGAGGCACTCCTGCGGGAAGGGATCGTCCGGCGTCGACGCCCCGACCAGCCGGTCGGCGGCGGATCCCGTGCACGTGAGTCCGTCCACCGTGGAGGCCGGCGCCACCGCCGCACACAGGGCGACGACGACCAGCACGAGCACCATGACGCTGAGCACCCACGTGGACCAGTGGGGCCGCACGCGGAGCCCGACGGCGACCCCCGTCACGGCGATCACCGCCACGGCGAGAGCCAGGAGCGCGATCATCAGCGCCGCGCCCAGGTCGGGTCCGCTCATCCCGCCTCGCCTCCTCACGATCGGTCGACCGTGAGCGTAGCGGTGCGGCGTCAGCGCGGCCTGGTGGCCGACAGGTAGGCGGTCGAGACGAAGCCGGTGCGCTTGCCGACGGTGACCTTCTGCCACCCCTTCGACGCCGCGCCGACGTGCGTCACCCTGGTGCCCTTCGCCAGCCGGGTGAGCACGGCCGACGACGTCGTCGGCTTCGCGCGCAGGTTGAGCGACGCGACGGTCACGTACGAGACCTTGGCGGCGGGCGTCGTCGTGCCCGGCTTGGCCACCGGCGCCTTGGTGGTCAGGTACGACGTCGCGACGTAGCCGGTGCGGGTGCCCGCCTTGACCTTCACCCAGCCCTTGGACGGCGCGGCCGTCTGCGTCACCTTGGTGCCCCTCGCCAGCCGGGCCAGGACGGCGGAGGACGTCGACGGCTTCGCGCGCAGGTTCAGCGACGTCGCGTTCACGTACGCCACGGTCGCCGTCGGCGCGGTGGGCTTCGTCGGGGCGGTGGGCTTTGTCGGGGCCGTGGCGGTGAGGTACGCGGCCCACACGTAGCCGGTGCGCGTCCCCGCCTTCACCCTCACCCAGCCCTTCGACGGCGCGGCCACCTGCGTCACCTTCGTGCCCCTCGCCAGGCGCGCCACCACGCCGGAGGACGTCGAGGCACCCGAACGCAGGTTGAGCGACGACACGTTCACGTACGCCGTCTTCGCCGTCGGCGCGGCCGGCGTCGCGGGCGGGACGGTCGCGGGCCGGCGCGGGGTCACGTACGACGCGGAGACCCACCCGGTGCGCGACCCGTACGTCACCTGCCGCCAGGTGCCGGAGGCGGCGCCCGGCTTCGCGGTGAGGGTCGCGGCTCGGGGCACGACGGCGAGCACCGGCGACGCCGTCGACGGCCCGGAGCGCAGGTTGACCTGGCTGCTCGCGTAGTAGGTGCACGACGTGGGCGTGCTGCGCACGGCGACCCGCGTCGCGGTGGCGCGCAGGTCGACGCCGCGGCCGCGGAGGTAGCTGAGCGGGTCGGTGTGGGTCGCGCCCGAACCGTAGACGCCGTTCCACAGCTCCAGGTGGAGGTGCGGACCGGTCGAGTTGCCGCTGGAGCCGACGTCGGCGATGCGCTGCCCCGCGGTGACCTTCTGGCCCGCGCGCACGTACCGGTCGCCGTCGACCACGTGCCCGTACACGGACGAGACGGTGCGGCCGCCGAGGGTGTGCCGCACCACCACGACCTGCCCGAAGCCGGGGGCCGCGCCCGCCTTCAGCACGACGCCGTCGGCGATGGCTCCCACGCGCACGCCGCGCGCGGCGCCCATGTCCTGCCCGAGGTGCCACGTCGACGCCCCCGCGACGGGCATGCAGCGCGGCCCGTAGTACGACGAGAGCGAGTACGTCTTCGCAGGCAGCGGCGCCACGACCCCGGAGGACGCGACGGCCGGCGGGGCGACGAGCACCCCTGCCGCGGCCGTGCCGAGCGCGACCGTGCCGGCCACGAGGAGGGCGCGCAGGCGCCCGGTCACCGATGTCGTCACGCACGCCCCCTGTGGCACCGATCCGATCACGAGCAGCGTGTCGGGTCGACATCGCTGCCGTGACGGTACGAAGGAATCGCGCGGGCCGCCCGGGGTGAACGGACATTGCGGCTATCTAGGGTGGTCCCATGCCGTTCGCGATCGCCGAGGACTCCGCCACGATCGCCTACCAGGTGCGCGGCGAGGGCCCTGCGCTCGTGCTGCTCGCCGGACAGGCGAACTCGCACCGCTGGTGGGACCCGGTCCGCGACGGCCTCGGCGCCGGGCGCCGCACGATCACGCTCGACTGGCGCGGCACCGGCGCCTCCGGCCCCACGGACCGGGAGCTCACCACCCGCCGGCTCGCGGGCGACGTGGCCGCGATCCTCGACGACCTGCGGCTCGAGCGCGCGGACGTCTACGGCACCTCGATGGGCGGCCGGGTGGCGCAGTGGTTCGCCGTCGACCACCCGCACCGGCTCGACCGCCTGGTGCTGGGCTGCACGACGCCGGGCGGAGAGCACGCCGTCGAGCGCACCCTGGAGGTGCGGCGCGCGATGGTGCAGCCCGACCGGCGCGCGGCGCGGCGTGCGCTGCTCGACCTCATGTACACGCCCAGCTGGCTCGACGCCCACCCCGGCCCGACGACGGTGGAGGGCGACCCGTCGATGACGCCGCAGGCCCGGCGCGACCACCTGCGCGCCAGCGACGGGCACGACGCCTGGGAGCACCTGCCACGGGTGCTGGCGCCCACGCTGGTGCTGCACGGCGCGGACGACGTGCTCGCCCCCGCGGTCAACGCGACGCTGCTCGGCGACCGGGTCCCCGGTGCCCGGGTGGAGGTGCTGCCGGGGCTGCGGCACGCCTACTTCCACGAGGGCGAGGCGGTGGCGACGCCGCTGGTGCGGGAGTTCCTGACCTCCGCCGCGAGGTGACCGTCGGGGGTGACCCCTGAGCAGCCCCTGAGCCCGGCGTCCTCCCCCGGTCGTACGCGGGGCCGCGCAGGTTCCGCTCCGGGGCCGACGCGGGCGCCGCCCGCCCGTTCGTAGCGTCGTGGGCATGACGCACCACGACCCCCGCCACAGCGCCCCGACCGACCTCTCGACCGTCACCACCTCGCCCGTCCGCCGCTACCGCGGGGTCGGCGTGCTGGCCCTCGCCTCGGTCGTCGCCGTCACGACCACCGCGTGCGGCGCCCTCACCGAGGCGTTGCAGGACCGGAGCTCCGGCCACACCCGCGCGTTCTCGTACGACAGCGGCGCGAGCGGCAAGGCCGCCGACGTCCTGCCGTCGTGGGTGCCCGACGACGCGGCCGACGTCCGCGGCGTCTTCCGCACCACGGGCGACGAGGTCATCCTCACGATGGACGCCGACCTGGCGGACCTGCCCGCCGAGTGCGCAGCCGTCGACGCCGACCACCCGCTCGTCGCGAAGCCGGCCCGCGACGGCCTCACGGTCGAGGACTACCGCGTGGACGCCACGCTCAAGGCGGCGTGGTGGCCGTACGGCCAGGAGCTGGACTCCACGCGCGTCTGCGGCGGCTGGTGGGTGGGTGCCCAGGACGGCGCGCTGTACGCGTTCACGCCCGAGCTCAAGGCCGTGAAGGTCGAGGAGCAGCCCGACCCGTCGGACGCCCCGGCCTGACGCACCCTCACCGCCGGGCGAGTTTTCACCCGGCGCTCCCCCGACGGGGGCGAGCTCCCGGACGGATCCTGGAGGGGTCCGGCACCCTCGTGGCGGCTCCCCACGCGCGGGGACCGGCGGCACGAAGGAGTGGAACGGCGATGGTCACGACTCGGCGCGGGTTCTCCAGCTTCTCGGTGGACGACCTCGACGCGGCACGCAGCTTCTACGCGGACACCCTCGGGCTCCGCGTCACGACCCTCGACGAGGGCATGGGCCTGGTGGTCCACCTCGGCGACGGCGCCCCGGTGTTCGTGTACCCGAAGGAGGACCACACGCCCGCGGCGTTCACCGTCTTCCACCTGGCGGTCGACGACGTCGACCCGGTGGTGGACGACCTCGTCGCGAAGGGCGTGAGCCTGGAGCGCTACGACGGCTTCGACCAGGACGAGAAGGGGGTCGCGCGCGGCTTCATGGAGGGCGGCGACGGCGCCTGGTTCACCGACCCGGCGGGCAACGTCATCGGCCTGATGGACGGCGAGGGGGTGCGGCAGCTCCTCGACGAGATCGGCGGCTGACCCCCACCGCGGACCGCCGCACCGCCCCCGCCGTCGTCGTCACTCGACGGTGACGGACTTGGCCAGGTTGCGCGGCCGGTCCACGTCCTCCCCGAGGGCGACGGCCGCGTGGTAGCCGAGCAGCTGGGTGGGGATCGTCAGCAGGATCGGGTCGAGCTCCACCTCGTTGCGCGGCACCTCGATGCGCGCGGTGGCCGCGTCCCCGAGCTCGACGCCCGGGTGCGTGATCGCGACGACGGCGCCCCCGCGGGCGCGGATCTCCTGCGCGGCGGTGATGTTGCGCTCCAGCAGGTCGTCGGCCGGCATGATCGCGACCGTCGGCAGCTCCGGGCTGATGAGGGCGAGCGGGCCGTGCTTGAGCTCGCTGGTGGGGTACGCCTCGGCGTGGCGGTAGGTGATCTCCTTGAACTTCTGCGCGCCCTCGCGCGCCACCGGGTAGCCCCGCACGCGGCCGATGAAGAACAGGCTCGGCGCCTCGGACAGCTCCTTGGCGGCGCTCGCGAGGTCCTCCTCGTCGCCCAGGATCTGCGCGATCTGGCCGGGGATCGCGCGCAGGCCCGCGATGATCCGCTTGCCGTCCGCGAAGGACAGGTCGCGCACGCGGCCCAGGGCCAGCGCGAGCAGCGCGAACCCGACGCCCATGTGCGTGAGCGCCTTGGTCGACGCGACGGCGACCTCGGGCCCGGCGTGCAGGTAGATGCCGCCGTCCACCTCGCGGGCGATGGACGACCCGACGGCGTTGACCAGCCCGACGACGGTGCCGCCCTTGCGCTGCACCTCGCGGACGGCGAAGAGAGTGTCCGCCGTCTCGCCCGACTGGCTGACCACCACGTACAGGGTGGACGGCTCGATGATCGGGTTGCGGTAGCGGAACTCGCTCGCGGGCTCGGCGTCCGCGGGGATGCGCGCCAGGTCCTCGATCATCGACGCCCCGAGCTGGCCCACGTAGTACGCGGAGCCGCAGCCCAGGATCTTCACGCGCGCGAACCGGCGCAGCTGGCGCGGATCCAGGTTGAGGCCGTCGAGCTTGGCGGTGCCGAACCGGTCGTCGAGGCGGCCGGACAGCATCCGCTCCACCGTCTCCGGCTGCTCGTGGATCTCCTTGTGCATGAAGTGGGCGTGGCCGCCCAGCTCCAGCTCCTCGACGGTGAGGTCGATCGTCACGGCGTCGCGCGCCGTGTGCTCCTCGTCGTTCGTGAAGGTGCGGAACCCGTCCGCGGTGACGGAGGCGAAGTCGCCGTCGTCGAGCAGCACCACCTGGCTGGTGTGGCGCACGATCGCCGCGGCGTCGGAGGCCACGAACATCTCGCCGTCGCCGACGCCGAGCAGCAGCGGCGAGCCGTTGCGCGCCACGACGATCCGGTCCGGCGTCTGCACGTCGAGCACCGCGAGCGCGTAGGTGCCGTCGATCTGCGCGACGGCGGCGCGCACCGCGTCCTCGAACTCGAGGCCCGCCGCGAGCTCGCGCGCGACCAGGTGCGCGACGACCTCGGTGTCGGTGTCGGAGGTGAGCTCGATGCCCTCGGCCGTGAGGCGCGAGCGCAGCGCGTGGAAGTTGTCGATGATGCCGTTGTGCACCACGTGCACGCGGCCGTCGTAGGAGGTGTGCGGGTGCGCGTTGCGCTCGCTCGGCTCGCCGTGGGTGGCCCAGCGCGTGTGCCCGATGCCGATCGTGCCGGCGAGGCGCGCCGGCAGCGCCGCCTCGAGGTCGCGCACGCGGCCCTTGGCCCGCACGACGCGCGACGGGTGCGCGCTCGAGCGCGGGTTGAGCACGGCGATGCCCGCCGAGTCGTAGCCGCGGTACTCCAGGCGGGTGAGGCCCTCGACGAGGACCGGTGCTGCCTGCTGGGGGCCGACGTAGCCGACGATTCCGCACATGGGACGGTTGCTCCTTAGCCGTAGATGGTGCGCCGGACCTGGCGCTCGCTGAGCTCCGGCGCCGCCACGAGGCGGTCGCGGAGCTCGGCGGCGATCTGCGCGTAGATCTCCTCGTTGCGGCGCCCGTAGGTGCGCAACGTCGCGTGCCGCCGGCGCACGTAGTCCTCGACCGGCTCGTGGTACCAGGCGAGGACGTCCTCGACGACCCGTGCCGCCTCGGACGGGGAGAGCCCCGTGGAGGTCGCGATGCGGGCGACGAGATCGGCGTCGGTCACCCCGACATCATGCGCGCCTCGCCCTCGACATGCCAGATCCTGCCCGAAATCGGGCAGGATCTGGATCGGACAACGGCGGCACGGGCGTCAGACGGTCGGCTCCTCGCCCGCCGCGGCCTCCTGCCAGGTCACGGACCCCGGCGGGGCGCACACCGGGTCGTACATGCGCCGCCCCGGCAGCCGGTACAGGGTGGGGTTGCCCGGCGTGTGCTCGTGCACGACGGCCGCCCCGACGCGCACGTGCTCCAGGCAGGCCCCGGCGCCGCACGTGGAACAGGCCGCCACCGCCGGCGTCACCCGGTCGAACCCCGTGGCGCACTTGTAACAGTTCATCGCGCTCTCCTTCCCCGGCGGGCCCGGGCGCACCCTGCGGGGCGCCGGTCGAGGAGGGTCGACGGGCGTCGGCGCAGGGCCCTCGGCGGCCCCGCGGTTGATCGGTCGATGGAACCAACGTACGGCCGACCCCCCGCGCTCGCGGTGACAGAGGTCACACCGGGTGCGCGGAGGCTACGCCTCCAGGACCGCCTCGCCGTACGCCGCCGTGAACCGCTCCAGGAGGTCGAGGAACGTCCCTGCCTCGTCGCCCAGCACGGCCAGCCCGTCGGCGTACGCGCCGAGCGCGCGGCTCGTGGCCCGCTCGAACGCGTCGAGCCCCTCGGCCGTGGGCTCGATCAGCCGCGCGGGGCGGCCGGCCTCGGTGAAGCGGCGCAGGTAGCCGGCCGCGAGCGCCGCGTTGACCTGCCGGTTCACGGTCGACTGCTCGAGCCGCAGGGCGTCGGCGATCTCCCGCAGCGTGCGGGGGCGGCCGTCGGAGAGCAGCCACAGCAGGCGCCCGTCGGCGGTCCCGAGCTCGCTGCGGTGCTCCGCCGTGCGGCGGTTGACGTCGAGGCGCACGAGCAGCGACGCGACGCGGCGGTCGGTGGGCAGGTCGGGGCCCGCGCCGAACGGCGCGGACGCGGTCGCGGGGTGGCCTGCGGCGCGGCCTCGGGTGGCTGTCGACGACCCGGACGACGGTGTCTCGGACGGCATCGGGATCCCTCCAGGGTTGACGCGGGGAGATATGTAGGTAGCATACACAACGTCTAATGTAACTTACACATCCCGAGGTGTGCCGTGAGCTCGTCCCCCTCCCCCGACGCCCCGCCGGCGTCACGGTCGTCCGCCCGCGCGCTGGCCGTCATCGTCGTCCTCGCGTTCAGCAGCCTGTGCGCGGCCCTCATGCAGTCGCTGGTCATCCCCATCCAGAGCGAGCTGCCCGACCTGCTCGGCACCACCGCCAGCAACACGTCGTGGGTCGTCACCGCCACGCTCCTCGGCGGCGGCGTCGCCATGCCGGTCACCGGCCGTCTCGCCGACCTGTACGGCAAGAAGCCCGTCCTCGTCGTCTCGGCCGCGATCCTCGTGGTCGGCTCCGTCGTCTGCGCCCTGTCCGACTCCGTGGGCCCGATGATCGTGGGCCGCGTGCTGCAGGGCGTCGCCATGGGGTATATCCCCGTCGCGATCAGCATGGTGCGCGAGACCGCGCCCGAGCACCTGCGCAACACCGCCGTCGCCGGCATCAGCGCCACCCTCGGCGTCGGCGGCGCCCTCGGCCTCCCCCTGGCCGCCTGGATCGCGCAGGACTTCGACTGGCACGTCCTGTTCTGGGTCTCCGCCGCCCTCGCCGCCATCATGACGCTCGCCACCCTGGTCGTCGTGCCGCACGTGCGCGACGCGCACCCCGGCCGGCTCGACGTCGTCGGCGCCGTCGGCCTGGCCGTCGGCCTCGTCGGCGTGCTGGTCGGCGTCTCCAAGGGCAACGACTGGGGCTGGGACCAGGCCAGCACCCTCGGCATGATCGCGGGCGGCGTCGTCGTGCTGCTGCTGTGGGGCTGGTACGAGCTGCGCCACCGCGACCCGCTCGTCGACCTGCGCACCACCGCCCGCCGCCCCGTGCTGCTCACCAACCTCGCCGCCGTGCTCATCGGCTTCGGCATGATGGCGCAGTCCATCGTGGTGCCGCAGCTGCTGCAGATGCCGGAGGCCACGGGCTACGGCCTCGGCCAGACGATCCTCGAGGCCGGCCTGTGGATGGCGCCCGCCGGCCTCATGATGATGGCGTTCACACCGGTCTCCTCCAGCCTCCTGACCCGGCTCGGCGGTCGCAGCACGATGGCGATCGGCGCAGCCGTCCTCGCCCTGGGCTACGTGGTGGCCGTGTTCCTCATGGACGCGCCGTGGCAGCTCATGCTCGCGTCGTGCGTGGCCTCGGCCGGCGTCGGCATCGGGTACGCCGCGATGCCCACGCTCATCCTCACGAACGTGCCGGCCGCGGAGTCCGCCGCGAGCGTCGGGCTCAACAGCCTCATGCGCTCCATCGGCACCACCGTGGCGGGCGCGGTCATGGCCATCGTGCTGACCAGCCAGACCACGGTGCTGGCCCCGGGCACGCCCGCCATCCCGACCGGCGGCGCGTTCCAGCTCTGCTTCGTCATCGGCGCGGTCGCGGCCGCCGTCGGCGCGGTGATCGTGCTGTTCATCCCGCGGCGGCCCGCCGCGACGCCCGACGACGGCCGCCACCTGCGCGCCGTCCCCGACGCGGAGGACGACTCCGTCCTGGTGGGCTGACGCCCGCCCGTCGGGGGGGGGGGGGGGGGGGAGGAGGGGAAGGGGAAAGGGGGGAAAAACAAAAAAAAAAAAAAAAGGACAGAGAACCACCACA
>NZ_JBSGUW010000002.1:316630-336949 GCF_053608125.1 Isoptericola sp. NPDC055063
TTCCCCCCCCCCTCCCCTTTTCGCCCCCCCCTCCCCCCCCCTCCCCCCCCCGACGAGGGTCACCAGCGCCACGACGAGGACGATGCCGGCGGCCGCCACGACATGCACGGCTGGGCGGCGCCGCAGCACCGCCACGAACTCGCGCAGGTACGCGCTCGGGAAGTAGTAGCCGGCCGTCGGGGCGCCCACCGCGTGCACGTCCAGGCCCAGGTCCATCGCCTCGAGGGCGGCGCGCGGGGCGTGGTAGTTGTTCGTCGCGACGAGGTACGGGCCCGGCACGCCGTGCTCGCGCAGCAGCGCGACGCCGAGCGTGAGGTTCTCCCGGGTGGTGCGCGCGCGGTCCTCGACGAGCACGCGGTCCGCCGGCACGCCGTGGCCGGTCAGCCACTCGCCCATGGCGACGCCCTCGGGCCGGTCCTCGTCCGCGCCCTGCCCGCCCGACGGCACGATCGGCACGGGCGCGCCGCCCGCCCCGAGCCGCTCGGCCGCCTCGACGCCGGCCGCCAGGCGCGCCGCGAGCAGCGGCGGCACCCGGCCGCCCACCACCTTGGACCCCAGCACGATCACGCCGTGCGCCGGCACCTTCGCCGCGGAGCGTCGGTACAGCAGCGTCTGCGCCACGAAGCCCAGGAACACGAAGCCGAGCCAGGCCGTGCCGAGCACCAGCCCGACCACCAGGCCCAGGGTCCAGGGCACGACGTCCAGCACGAACGGCGCGACGACGACGAACGGCGCGGCCAGCATCGCCAGCCCCACCAGCAGGGACAGCAGGTTGCCGAGGCTGCGGCGCTCCCGGCGCACCATCGTCAGCCCGTTGAGGACGAGGAACACCGGCAGCGCCAGCATCCCCACCCCGAGGAGGCCGACGAACGCGAGGGTCGCCCACCCCATGGCGGTCTCCCCGCCGGGCGCCAGCGCCACGACCTGCCCGAGCAGCGCCACGCCCGTGTACACGACGGCGATCGCGAGGAACCCGTTGCGCAGGCGGCGCCGGTCGACGCGCAGCGAGTGTGCGAGCCACACCGCCCAGAAGGCGCAGACCGCCACGGACAGGGCGACCGACCAGGCGGTGGCGACGACGTCGGACATGCCGGGACTCCAGGACGGGTGGGTGAGGACTGCACGCAGGATAGGGGGACGCGCGGCGAAATGGCCTGGGGAGCCACGGCCGTGACGTGCTCTGATACCCCGCATGACCTCCCGCATCTCGCACACGACCATCGACTCCCGCGACGCCTACGCCCAGTCCCAGTGGTGGAACCAGGTGCTCGGCTACACCGACGTCCCCGGCGACCCCAACCTGCCCGGCCACGTGGAGTGCATGATCGTGCCGCCGGCCGACCACGACGCCCCCGCCGAGAGCCACGGCCACGTCCTCTTCATCGAGGTCCCGGAGCACAAGGAGCTCAAGAACCGCCTGCACCTCGACCTGCGCGCCCTCGACCGCACCCGCGACGAGGAGCTGGAGCGCCTGCTCGGCCTCGGCGCGACGGTCGTCGCCGACCGGCGCACGGACGACGGCGGCGGCTGGGTGACCCTGGCCGACCCCGAGGGCAACGAGTTCTGCATCCTGCGCAGCACCGCCGAGCTGAAGGCCGCCGGCCTGGCCTGATCCCGGGCGTCGGGCTCAACCCGAGGCGTGGGAGGTGCTGACCGGCGGGTGCAGCACCAGCACGACGACGATCGCCACCATGATCACGGCCGTGAGGGTCACGGGCACCGGGACCACCGGGTCGAGCAGCACCAGCACCGCGCCCACCGGGACCACCGTGTTGACCACGCGGTCGGCGTTCTCGCGGATCGCGAGCCACCAGACGCCCAGCACGAACACGGCGATGGGGACCGTGACCGTGAACGACGCGGCCACGTCGGACAGCTCGGTGTGCCCGGTGAGCGCGTCGATCTCCACCTCGATGCCCGCGGAGAACGCGCCCGCCGCGGCGAACACGAAGTAGTGCACGTAGCCGTAGCGGAGCGACCGCGAGAGCCGGGCCTCGCCGAGGGCGCGGTGGTGCGGCGGCCAGAAGTAGATCCACCACAGCGCCGCGGTGACGACGAGGGCGAGCACTGCGATCGAGACCAGGGAGCCCAGGTCCTGCTGGTCGTGGAGGGCCTCGATGATCGCGTTCGACGACGCCAGCAGGCTCTCGCCGAGCAGGATCAGCGTGAACAGGCCGTACCGCTCGGTGATGTGGTGCGGGTGCCACGGCGTGCGGCCGCGGCGCTCTGCGATCACGGGGACGGCGAGCTCCGCCGCGGCGAGGACGGCCCACGCCGGCGCCTGCACCCCCTCGGGCAGGACGAGGAGCGCGAGCCAGCAGACCTGCACGACGGCGATGCCCGCGGCGTACGCGCGGGTCGCGGCGCGGGCCGGCCCGTCGGCGCCCGACGCGCGCAGCCACTGGGCGATCATCGCCACCCGCATCACGACGTAGCCGACGATCACGACGGTGAAGTCGCCGTCGAGGAACACCGGCTCGATCCCCGCGGCGAGCACCAGCACCCCCGCCATCTGGACCACCGTGAGCACGCGGTACAGCCAGTCGTCGGTGTCGAACGAGGTGGCGAACCAGGTGAAGTTCATCCACGCCCACCAGACGGCGAAGAACACCATGCCGAACGAGGCCAGGCCGCCCGCGACGTCGCCCGTCGTGAGCGCGTGGTGCAGCTGCACGGACGCGACGCTCACCGCGACCACGAAGACGAGGTCGAAGAACAGCTCCAACGGGCTCGCGGTGCGGCCGGGCTCGTGGGGGTCGCGGGCGCTCATCCGCACGAGGCGGGACCGGGGCTGGGTCGCGTGCGGGGGCTCGGGCGTGCTCACGCGAGCCATCGTGCACCCCGGCGACCGGCCCGGCCAGACGTCGGGGGAGGTTCTGCGAAGAACGTGAGAAGCGATGGATATCTATTGACTTTCGATAGGTGACGACGCGAGGCTCGGCCGCATGTCACGCACCCAGCGCCTCGTCGGGCCCCTGCGCGCCCTGCTCGTCGCCGTCTTCGCCGCCATCGTCGTCACCCAGGTGCTGGCGCTGCCGTCGCTCGCCGCGACGACCGCCCAGGACCACCCCGAGATGGCGTCGCTGCGCTGGCCGCTGCTGGTCCTCGCCGTCGCCGCCCTGGCCTGCGTCGAGGTCGTGATCGTGTGCACGTGGCGGCTGCTGACGATGGTGCGCGACGACCGGATCTTCTCCGACCACGCGCTCGTCTGGGTCAACGGCATCGTCGCCGCCGTCGCGGCCGCGTGGCTGCTCGACCTCGCCGCGCTGGTGCTGCTCCTCGCCGCCGGCACCGGCAGCGCCGGCCCCACCCTGGCGCTCCTGCTGGCGCTCGTCGTGGGCGCCGCGGTCGCGCTGCTCATGGTCGTGCTGCGCGCGCTGCTGCGGCAGGCCACGGAGCTGCGCACCGACCTCGACGGGGTGATCTGATGCCGATCGTCGTCCGCCTCGACGTGGAGCTCGCCCGCCGGAAGATGAGCGTCGGGGAGTTCGCGGAACGGGTGGGGCTCACGCCTGCCAACGTCGCCGTCCTCAAGAACGGGCGGGCCAAGGCCGTCCGCTTCACCACTCTGGAGGCCATGTGCCGGGTGCTCGACTGCCAGCCGGGCGACCTGCTCGAGTGGGTCCACGACGAGGACGTGGACGTCGATGACGTGGACGGGGGTGCCGGCGATGAGGGCTGACGTGCTCGTGGTCGGGGCCGGTCTGGCGGGGCTGTGGACCGCGACCGAGCTCGCGAGGCGGGGGCACGATGTCGTCCTCGCCGACCGCCGCACCCGCCTCGACACGACGGTCCGGACCACGGGCATCTTCGTGCGCCGCACCCTCGAGGACTTCGCTCTGCCGCCCGAGCACCTGGGCCCGCCGGTCCGCCGGATGGTGCTGTACCCGCCGTCGCACCGCGCCCCGGTCACCCTGGACGGCGCGCACGACGAGTTCCGCGTCGGCGACATGGCCGCGCTGTACCTGGAGCTCACGGCCCGCGCCGTCGCCGCGGGCGTGCGGCTGGAGCTCGGCACCCGGTACCTCGGCTCCCGCGGCGACGTGCACCTGCTGCACGGCCCGCACGGGCCTGAGGAGGTGGGCGCGACGTTCGTCGTCGGGGCCGACGGCGCCCGGTCCGCCGTCGCGCGCGGGCTGGGCCTCGACCGCAACCGCGAGCTGCTGGTCGGCGCCGAGGAGGTCTTCGAGGTGCCGCCGCGCGACGCCCGGCCGGGGGCGGTGCCCGCGTTCCACTGCGTGCTCGACCCGCGCCTCGCGCCCGGCTACCTCGCGTGGGTGCTCGACGACGGCCGGCACGCGCACGTCGGGGTCGCCGGGTACGCCCACCGGTACCCGCACGGCCTGCGGGACGCGCTGCGGAGGTTCGCCGCGAGCGCCCCCGGGCTCGCCGGGGTCCCGGTGCCGGACGTCGTCGAGCGACGCGCCGGGACCATCCCCGTCGGCGGGCTGCTGCGCCGGATCTCCGGCCCGCACGGGCTGCTGGTCGGCGACGCCGCGGGCGCCGTCTCCCCGCTCACCGCGGGCGGCCTCGACCCGTGTCTACGGCTGTCCGAGCACGCCGTCGACGTCCTCGACCTGGCCCTGCGCTCCGGCGACCGGCGCGACCTCGCCCGGTACGACGGCGCCGCGCTGCGCGCCCGGTTCCGAGGGCGGCTCGCCCTGCGCCGCGGGCTGTCGCTGGTGCGCACGCCCGCCGTCGCGGCCGTCGGCGTCGCCGCGCTGCGCACGCCGCCCGGTCGTGCGGCGGCCCGGCGCATCCTCTTCGGGCACGGGTCCTTCCCGGACCCGCGACCGGTGCCCGCCGCCTCCCGCGAGATCGCCCTCGCCACGCCCGGTCCCCAGGGCTAGATTTCCCGCGTGCCGCCCGCCGAGTCGCTCCTCGCCTTCGCGCTGGCCTCGGTCGTGCTCATCGCGATCCCGGGGCCGAGCGTGCTGTTCGTCATCGGCCGCACCCTGGCCCTGGGCCGGCGCAGCGGGCTGGTGAGCGTGCTCGGCAACGAGCTCGGCGCGCTCGTCCCGGTCGCCCTGGTGGCGCTGGGGGTGGGCTCGGTCGTCGCGCAGTCGATCGCGCTGTTCACGGTGCTGAAGCTGCTCGGTGCCGCGTACCTGGCCTACCTGGGGATCCAGTCGATCCGGCACCGGCGGGAGGGCACCGACGTCGGCGCGGACCCGCGGGCGCGGGCCGCGTCGTCGTGGACGGTGCTGCGGCAGGGCTTCGTCGTCGGGGCGACCAACCCGAAGACGATCGTGTTCTTCGTGGCGGCACTCCCCCAGTTCGTCGACTTCCACGCCGGGGCCGTCCCCCTGCAGATGCTGGTGCTGGGGCTGGAGTTCACGCTGATCGCACTGCTCCTCGACGGCGCCTGGGCGCTGCTCGCCGGCACCGCCCGCGCGTGGTTCGCCCGGTCGCCGCGGCGCCTCGCGGCGATCCGCGGCACCGGCGGCGGGATGATGCTCGGCCTCGCCGGCGTGCTGGCCCTCACGCCGGCGAAGTCCTGAGCTCAGACGGTCAACAGCACCTTGGTGGCCCGCCGCTCGTCCATGGCCGCGTAGCCCTCCGCCGCCTTCTCGAGCGGCAGCGTGAGGTCGAAGACCTGGCCCGGGTCGATCTCCCGGTCCCAGACGAGCCGCACGAGCTCGGGCAGGAAGCGGCGCACGGGCGCGGGGCCGCCGTGCAGGTGGATGCCGGCCATGAACAGGTCGTCGCCGGGCAGGGCGACGTCGTGGGAGACGCCCACGAAGCCCAGGTGCCCGCCCGGGCGGGTCGAGTGCACGGCCTGCATCATCGACTCCTGCGTGCCGACGGCCTCGATGACCGAGTGCGCGCCCAGCCCGCCGGTGAGCTCCTTGATGCGGGCCACGCCCGCGTCGCCACGCTCCTCGACGATGTCCGTGGCCCCGAACCGGCGGGCCAGTGCCTGCCGTTCGGCGTGCCGGGACATGGCGATGATGCGCTCGGCCCCGAGCTGCTTCGCGGCGAGGACGCCGAGCAGCCCGACCGCGCCGTCGCCGACGACGGCGACCGTCTTGCCGGGGCCCGCCTCGGCGGCGACGGCGGCGAACCAGCCAGTGCCGAGCACGTCGGAGGCGGCGAGCAGCGACGGCACCAGGTCGTCGTCGGGCATGCCGGGCGTCGCGACGAGCGTGCCGTCCGCGAGGGGGATGCGCGCCCGCTCCGACTGGGTGCCGAGGGTGCCCATGAGCACCCGGTGGGTGCAGTAGGCCTGGTAGCCGGACCGGCAGATCTCGCAGGTGTTGTCCGACGCCCAGAACGAGCCGACGACGAAGTCGCCGACCTTGACGGTCCGCACGTCGGCGCCGATCTCCTCGACGACGCCGACGTACTCGTGGCCCATGACGGCGTCGTGGACGTCCTCGACGCCGCGGTACGGCCACAGGTCGGACCCGCAGATGCAGGTCGCGGTGACCCGGATGATCGCGTCGGTGGGCTGGATGATCCGGGGGTCCTCGCGCTCGACGACGCGCACGTCGCCGGGGGCGTGCAGGATGACTCCGCGCATGGTGGTGCTCCGTTCGTTGGTGTGTCTCAGTAGCGGATGGGGGTACGTGGGGTACGCCGCCGGACGGTGGTGGCGGCGACGGCCGCGAGCGCGACGGCGACGACGGCAACGAGGCCGAGGGGCAGGACCGTCGCCGCCCCGGCGAGCCCGACCAGCGGGGCGGCCGCGCCGCCGAAGCCGAACCGGACCATGCCGAGCAGGGAGGACGCCGTGCCGGCCAGCCGCGGGTAGCCGACGAGCGCGAGCGTCGTCGCCGGCGGGGAGGTCGTGGCCACACCGCTCGCCAGGGCAAGCAGCGCCACGACCACGACCCACAGCGGCATCGTCGTAAGCCCGGCGAGCAGCAGCCCGAGGGCGCCGAGCCCCGCGAGGCCGGTGCCGACGGCGAGGGTGCCGGCCACGCTCCAGCGCTCGGCGGCGCGGCCCGCGAGGAACCCGCAGAGCATGAAGCCTGCGGAGTTGAGGCCGAACGCGAGCGCGTACCCCTGCGGGGAGAGCCCGTAGATGCCCTGCAGCACGTACGTCGCGCCGGACAGGTACGCGAACAGCGCCGCGTACATGAACCCCTGATGCAGGATCGCGCCGACGAAGACCCGGTCTGACAGCAGCACGCGGAAGTCGCGCCCCGTCTGGGCGAAGCCACCGGCGGTGCGGCGGTCGGCAGGCAGCGTCTCGGGGAACGCGACGAGCGCGACGACCAGGATGGCCGCGCCGGCGGCCGCGAGGAAGACGAACAGGCCGCGCCAGTCGGTGACCGCGCTCAGCTGCCCGCCCAGCAGCGGCCCGACGATCGCCGCGAGCCCGCCGACCACGGTGAGGCGGCCGTAGAAGCGGATCAGGGCGCCGCCGTCGTACACGTCGCGGCCCGCGGCCTGCGCGACGACGATGCCGACGCCGCCCGCGAGGCCCTGCACGAAGCGGGCGCCGACCAGCACCTCCACGGTGGGGCTGAGCGCGCACAGGGCCGACGTGGCGACGTACGCCACGATGCCGACCAGCAGGACGCCGCGGCGCCCGAGCCGGTCGGACAGCGGGCCCGCGACCAGCTGCCCGGCGGCGAGCCCCACGAGGCACGCGGTCACGGTGAGCTGGGCGACCGACGTCGCCGCGCCCAGGTCCGCGGTGAGCGCGGGCAGCGCCGGAAGGTACAGGTCCATCGAGATCGGCCCGAAGACCGTGAAGAGGAGCAGCAGGGCGGGAGCGGGCATGTCGTCCAGCGTCCGTCGCGCGGCCGCGCGGCGGGAGTCCCTGACGAACCGTGTACCGGCAGTACACCCTTCGCGGCCGCCGCGGCGCCCGGCCCGTGCCTAGCCTGGCGGCATGGACAACCGAGCCGAGGTGCGCGAGTTCCTCATGTCGCGCCGCGCCAAGGTCACCCCCGACGAGGCCGGCCTGCCGGGCGGCTCGAACCGGCGCGTGCCCGGCCTGCGGCGCAGCGAGGTCGCGATGCTGGCGGGCGTGAGCGTCGAGTACTACGCGAAGCTGGAGCGCGGCACGATCGCGGGAGCGAGCGCGTCGGTGCTCGACGCCGTGTCCCGCGCCCTCCGGCTGGACGACGCCGAGCGCGCCCATCTCCTCGACCTCGCGCGCGCGGCCGACGGTGTCCCGACGTCGGGGCGGTCGCGCGGCCGGGCGGCCCGCCCGGCGACGCCACGCCCGAGCCTGCACTGGGCGCTCGAGGCGATCACGGACGCCGTCGCGTTCGTCCGCGACCCGCGGCAGAACCTGCTCGCGACCAACGCGCTGGGCCGCGCGTTCTACGCCCCCGTCATCGGCGACGGCGGGCGCACGCCCAACCTGGCGCGCTTCCAGTTCCTCGACCCCGCGGCCCGCGACTTCTACCCCGACTGGGACGTCATGGCCCAGATGTGCGTGGGCGTGATGCGCGCCGAGGCGGGACGCAACCCCCACGACAAGGCCTTCCAGGACCTGGTGGGCGAGCTGTCCACCCGCAGCGAGCCCTTCCGCACGCTCTGGGCCGCGCACGACGTCCGCATCCACGGCACCGGCACCAAGCACTTCCGGCACCCGGTAGTCGGCGAGCTGACGCTCGCCTACGAGGAGCTCGCCATCACCGCCGAGCCCGGCCAGGTGCTGCTCGTGTACACCGCGGAGCCCGGCTCGCCGTCTGCCGAGCGGCTGCGGCTGCTGGCGTCGTGGGGTGCAGAGGCTCGCGGCGTCGTCGGTCAGGCGGGATGACGGCCCGCGATCCGTCCACGCAGGTCCGCGACCCGGCACGATCGTCGCGAGGTACCTTCCCGGCATGCAGATGAACGCCGTGTCGGCGGAGCCCGTGCTGGACTCGGTGCGCGGGCGCGCCGTGGGGCCGGTGGCGTGGACGCTGGCCTGGTCGTTCGCCCCGGTGCGCGGAAGGCAGGCGTGGGCGGCGATCGCCTGGCCGGGGTGGGTCGCGCTCGTGGCGCTCGGCGGGTTCGTCCACCGGGACGCGACGGTGGTGGCGCGCGTGAGGTCCCGGCGCTCGGGGCCCTCGCTCCGCCACCTCGGGATCGTGCTCGCGTCCGCGGTCACGGCCGGCGCGGTCCTGGGCGTCGCCTCCGGCGTCGCGGCGGGGGCCGACCCGGCCGCCGGCGTCCTCGTCGCCGTGGTGGTCCTCGCCTGGCCGGCGGCGGCTGTGCTGGTCCTGGTCGTCGTCGCGTTCCGCGCTTGGCTGGCGATCTCCCGCACCCAGCGGCCCGCGCGACGCGCGGCGTCGCGAGAGCAGCGCCGCGCCGACGCCGCGGCGATCCGCGCGGCGGACTGGACGGTCGACTCCGTCGCGTCGCGGGAGCCGGGCGGCGCGCTCGCCCTGGTCGCCCGCCACGTCGGCCAGGTGGTCCCCCCGGGCGAGTCCGTGCGGACGCTCGCCGCCACGGCCCGGCACGCCGCCGTCTACCGGCGTTACGGCCTCGAGCCGCTGCCCAGCCGGCCCCTGGTGCTGGTGGGGACGGCACCGTCCGCCCGATGAGGCGAAGAGCGCTCCGGGCCCTGGCAGGATGGCCGGCACTCCCCACGAAGGACGGACACCCATGGCCTACTTTCGCCGCACCGGCACGTCGACGTTCCAGCCCACCGAGCACGTCGGAGGGGCGTGGAAGACGGACGAGCAGCACGTGGCCCCCACCCTCGGGCTGCTCGCGCACCTGGTGGAGGCCGACCGGGAGGCGCGCGGTCGCGACGACCTGGCCGCCACGCGGCTCACGTTCGACATCCTCGGCCCGTACCGGCTCGAGGAGATGACGACGGACGTGCGCGTGCTGCGCCCGGGGCGCGGCGTCGAGCTGGTGCAGGCCGACGTGGCGTGCGGCGGCCGCACGGTGGTCACGCTGCGCGCGTGGCTCACCGCCGTCGGCGACACGCGGGACCTGGCCGCCGGCGCGCCCGCGCCGCTCGCCCGCCCCGACGACACGCCGGCGTGGGACCCGACCACCGACTGGCCGGGCGCGTTCGTCGCGTCGATCGACGTGCGCCGCACGCTCGCCGAGCCCGGCCGCGGCACGGTGTGGGTGCGCACCGGCCACGGCCTCGTCGAGGACGAGGAGGTGGGCACGCTCGCCCGCACCGTCGGGCTGTTCGACGTCGCCAACGGGATGTCGGTGCGCGCCGACCCGCGGAAGGTCGCGTTCCCCAACGTCGACCTCTCGGCGCACCTGCACCGCGCGCCCGCGGGCGGCTGGCTGGGGCTCGACACGTCGGTCGTCTTCGGTGCCGACGGCGCGGGGCTCACGTCCAGCGTGCTGCACGACGAGCACGGCGCCTTCGGCACGCTGGCGCAGGGCCTCGTGGTGCGCGCGCTCGACGCCTGATCACCGCGCCCGGCCTCCGCACCTGAGCTCCGTCGCGTGTCGCAACGCGTGTCGTCGCTCCGCGGACGTTGTCGATTTTCGCTGGGTCAGCAAGACGGGAGCCGTGCCTGCTCAGCAGGCACGGCCCCCGGAGAGCGAAGGATTCTCTCTGAGCCATACCCACTCCGGCCCAACGGGAACCATTCCCGCTCCCCCGACCCCACGAAGAACCACAACACCCCCGAAACGAACACTCGCCGTGCAACTCGCCGCGCGACACGCGGTCTCAGGCGGAGGCGTCCGCCTCGCGCGCCCCCTCGGCCTTGCGGCGTACCAGCTCGACGATGCGGCCGAGGTTGAGGGTCCAGCCGACGCCGAAGACGTGCGGGCTGATCAGGTGCTCGCCCTCCGGGTCCCAGACGCGCTCGCGGATGCGCTCGACGGTCGGGACGCGGAACTCGTAGGGGACGAACCCGGCGACGGTGCCGTGCCAGGTGCGGTCCTCCTTGTCCTTCTGCAGCTCCTTGGTGATCGCCGCGACGACCAGCGCGACCACGATGAGCTGGAACAGGTTGGGCCCGCCCCGCTTCTTGCCGTGCTTGTCGAGGTGCTGCTTCTTGGCGTGCTGGATCTCCTGCTTCTTGCCCATCGCGGCCTCCGCTCGTCGGTTCTCACCCATCGTGCCTCAGGAGGACGGCGACCGCCGCGACGACGCACACCGCCGCCGTCGTCAGCAGGCCCACCGAGAAGCTGGTGCCCGCCGCGATGAAGCCCACCACGAGCGACCCGAGCCCCGTGCCGGCGTCGAACCCGATGTTCCACACGGCGCTGGCGGTGCTGTGCTGCCGCGCCGGCACCGCGGCGAAGGCCGCGACGAGCGTGAGGTTCTGCAGGCTCCCGTAGGAGACGCCCACCACCGTCATCCCGAGCACGAGCAGCGACGGGCGTACGCCGCCGGCCGCGATCGCCGCAGCGCACAGCGCGAGGCCGCCGGCGCAGACGAGGAGCAACGGCGCGAGGAAGACGCGCGGCCCGAACCGGTCGGCGAACCCGCCCACGCCCCAGCGCGCGAGGGCGGTCGCGGCGGTGAAGCCGAGGAGCCCCGCCACCGCCGCGCCCGCGCCGCCCGCGAACTGCGGCGCGAACGTGAGCAGCGCGCCGCCCGGCGTCGTCACCGCGAGGAGCACCAGCGACGGCATCAGCAGGGCGAGCAGCGTGCGGCCCCGGCCCGTCGCGGCTCCCGCGTCCGGCACGGCGTCGGAGACCTCGGCACGGGAACCGGCGGCGTCGGTGGCGGCAGCGTCGAGCCGACGCCCGAGCAGGGCCGCGAACGGCACCGCGAGCACCGGCAGCGCGCCGAGGGCGAAGACCACGCGGAAGTCGAGGGTCTCGGCGACCCACGCCGCGCTCGGCACCAGCACCAGCTGCGGGAACGCGATCGACAGCCCGTACAGGCCGATGGCCCGGCCGTGCCGCGGACCGTCGACGAGGGCCGCGACCGCCGTCGACCCGCACACCGTGAGCACCGCGAACCCGGTGCCCCGCACCGCCGACAGCGCCAGGAGCCAGCCGAGGTGGTCGGTGGCCATGAACAGCAGCGACGGCGCACCCAGCAGCATGACGCCCACCACCATCGTCACGCGCCAGCCCACCCGGCGCAGCAGCCACGGCACCGTGGTCTGCGTGAGCACCGTGGCGAGCATGAGCACCGCGTTGACGAGGCCGGCGCCGCCCTCGGTCGCGCCGCCGCGCACCGCCCACAGCGGCGCGGCGGGCAGCAGCAGCGCGTACCCCGAGAAGCCCAGCGCCGACATCGCCAGCAGCGGCCGGAACCCCGGGACGCGGGCGACGGACGACGACGAACGGGGGGCGGGACGGCGCATCGGGCGAACCTACCGCGCGTCCCGCACCCCGCCGTCACCTCAGCAGGCCGTTGATGCGGTCGTTCACCTCCGTGAGCGTGGAGACGTCGCGGTCCCCGATGTAGATCTCGTCCATGATCGGCATCATCACCGAGTCGATCGCGCCGAACTGCTCGGTCACGGGGAAGAAGAGGGTCTGCTTCTTCTCCACCAGGTCCGTGAACACCGAGACGTCCAGGCCGCGGTCCGCGAACGCGTCGATCGCGGCGTCGGTGCCGGCGGGCCGCGCCGGGAAGACCACCCCGGCCTCCCCCACGATGCGCTGGCAGTCGTCCGAGCCGAGGAACTCCACCCAGCGGGCGGCCTCCTCCGGGTTCGGCGACTGGGCGCTGATCGAGTCGGCGAGGCCGTTGTACATCGACACCGGGTGGCCGACGGGGCCGCTCGGCAGGCTCGCGATGCCCAGGTCGACGCCCTCGAGGTTGGCGTACGTGCCGAGCATCCACGACCCGTTCGCGGAGATCGCGGCACGCCCCGAGCCGAGGGCCTGCTGCGGGTTGGGCTCCGTGCCGACCTCCTCGTACGGCGCCATGAACCCCTTGTCGACCAGGCCGAACAGCCACTTCAGCGAGGACTGCACGCGCGGGTCGTCGAAGTGGTACTCCGTGCCCCACACGTCCGCGTCGGTGAACTTCCAGCCTGTCGCCCCGGCCAGCCACGACCACGTCGTCTGGCCGGACGTACCGCCCGAGCCGTTCGACGCCAGGCCGTAGACGGCCACGTGCTTCGGGTCGAAGCCCTCCTCGTCGCCGCGCACCCCGTTCTCGTCCACGCTGAGGTGGGCGAGCACCTTCTCGAAGCTCCCGCCGTCCTCGGGGTTCCAGTCGAGGCCCTCGAGGTCCGCCGGGCTCAGCCCCGCCTCGGACAGCACGTTCGTGTCGTAGAACAGCGCGACCGTGTCGAAGTCCTTCGGCATGCCGTACTGGGCGCCGTCCTGCCCCACCCACAGGTCCGCGAGGCCCTCCTGGAAGCCGCCGTAGTCGACGTCGGCCGTCGCGTCGAGGGAGTTCAGGTCGAGCAGCAGCCCCTTCTGGGCGAACCCCGGGTACTGGGTGAGGTGGTCGGTGAAGACGTCCGGCCCGGCCCCCGCCACGAACCCGGCGGTGAGCTTGCGCCAGTAGTCGTTCCAGCCGTACTGGCTGATCCGGACCTTGAGGTCCGGGTTCTGCTCCTCGAAGGCGTCCGCGCACCGCTGGTAGGCGGGCAGCTGGTTGGCGTCCCAGAGCCAGTAGTCCACGGTGACGGAGTCCTCCGCCGAGCCGGGGACCGCGCAGCCCGCGAGGGCCAGGGTGCCCGCGGCCAGCGCCGCGGCCAGGGACGCTGTGGTTCGACGTGTACGCACGACGGTCCTCCTCACTTGATCCCGTTGAAGCCGATGGAGTTGACGATCCGCTTCGCGAACGCGAGGAACAGCAGGATCATCGGCAGCGCGGCCACCAGGGTCGCGGCCATCAGTCCGGCCCAGTCCGGTCCCGTCTGCGGGGTCTGCGCGGTGAAGTTGCCGAGCGCCACGGTGAGCACCCGCGAGTCGTCGGTGTAGGAGACCATCAGGGGCCAGAAGTAGTCGTTCCACGACCCGATGTACGTGAGGATCGCGATGGTCGCGATCGGCCCCATCGACATCGGGATGATGATCGCGAAGAACACCCTGACCTTGCTGGCGCCGTCGATGAGGGCCGCCTCCTCGACCTCCGTGGAGACGTTCATGAAGAACTGCCGCAGGAAGAAGATCGCGAACGGCGTCATGAACAGGCCCGGCAGCATGATGCCGAGCAGCGTGTCGATCAGCCCCAGCTCCCGCACCAGGATGAAGTTCGGCAGCAGCGTGAAGATCACCGGCACCATCAGCGACAGCAGGAAGACGGCGAACACGGCGTTGCGGCCCCGCCAGTGCAGCCGGGAGAACGCGTACGCAGCCATCGCGGAGAAGAACACCTGGCAGACGGTGACCACCGTGGCCACCACCACCGAGTTGCGCAGGTAGAGCCAGAAGTCGATGGACGCCCCGGAGCCGCCCTGCGCGATGGCCTCCTCGGTGGACTGCAGCCCGAAGACGCGCTCGAAGCCGCCCCAGCTGAAGTCGACCGGCAGCAGCGAGGTCGCGTTGGCGTACAGGGCCCCGTTGCTGGACAGCGCCGTGCGCAGCATCCAGTAGAAGGGGAACAGCGTGACGAGCAGCAGCACCGCCATCACCACCCACGCCAGCACGCGGCGGACGCTCGGCGGGCGGCGCCGGCGCGTGGCCGGCGCGGGCTGCGAGGGGGGCGCCGCGGTGGTCGCGGGCTCGGGCAGGGTGGTCGTGGTCTCGGTCATCGTCGCCCGCTCCCTAGTTCAGGTCCGTCTGGCCGGCCCGCGTCATGCGGTACTGGAAGAAGGTGACGACCACCAGGATCAGCAGCATGGCCACGCTCAGCGCGGACGCGTAGCCGAAGTCGAACTGCCCGAACGCCTTGTCGTAGATGTAGAGCTGCAGCACCCGGCTGGCGTCGACCGGACCGCCGTTCGTCGTGACCGCGACGGTGTCGAACACCTGGAACGAGCCGATCACCGAGATGATCAGCACCAGCCCGAGGATGGGTCGCAGCAGCGGCAGGGTGATCCCGAAGAACGTGCGCGTCTCGGAGGCGCCGTCCACGCGGGCCGCCTCGTACGTGGTGTGCGGGATGGTCTGCAGCCCGGCGAAGATCAGCAGCGCCGTGTAGCCCATGTGCCGCCAGACGTTCACGACGGCGATGGTCGGGATGGCCCAGGCCTCCGACGTGAAGAAGCCGATGCGGTCCAGGCCCAGCCACTCGAGCACCTGGTTCCCGATGCCGAGCTGGTAGTCGAGGATCCACAGGAACACGAGCGCCGCGACCACGTTCGACACCAGGTACGGCGCCAGGACGAGCGAGCGCAGCAGCGTGGACCGGCTGAGCCGCTGCATCAACATCGCGAGCAGCAGCGCCACCACGGTCTGCAGCACGATGTTGATGACGACGTACTCGAGCGTGACTCGCACGGCGTTCCAGAACACCGGGTCGCCGACCATCTCGCGGTAGTTGTCCAGGCCCACGAACCGGGCCGGGCTGAGCAGGTCCCAGGACGTGAAGCTCAGCCAGATGCCGCGGACCAGCGGCCAGAAGTAGAAGACCAGCAGGCCGACGGTGGCCGGCAGGATGAAGAGCAGGGCGAGCCGGGTGTCGTCCCGGCGGCCCACCCGTCCCTCGCGGACGGTCCGTGCGGACGGCACGGTCGGTGCAGCCATCAAGATCCTCCTTGCGTCGTTGCAAGCAGTGCTCTGTCGGTGCCGGCGCGGGCCGGCACGGCCCGGCGTCGTCGATGACGCCGGGCCGGTGGTGCGCTCAGTCGCGGGCGGGGCGGCTCCCGAAGTCCGGGATGGGCAGCCGGTGCCCGCCCGCGAGCGCGGACTCGTGCGCGACGATGCCGGGCGCGGTGAACGCCGCGGACCGCCAGGCGTCGACCGGCGGGTGCTCCCCCGTGACCACACCGCGGACGAAGTCGTCGGCGAGGAAGTGGTGCGAGCCCTCGTGCCCGTTGGGTGCCTCGGCGTACGCGGCGGGCAGCCGGGTGCGGTCGTGCACGGGCGCGGAGCCGGACGTGAACGCCTCCCGCAGCGCCGGATCCACGTCGGCGAGGTCGGCGTCATCGCCGTTCCCGCGGACGGGGACGAAGTCGGCGGAGACGTCCGTGGACGTCTCCTTGTCGTTCCACACGCTCTGGTGCGCGAGCTGCTCGAAGCTCGCCTCCGTGCCGAAGAAGCGGAACCGCGACTCGCGGATGTGGGACGGGTAGCCCACGCGGCGCATCTCGTTGGTGCGCATCGCACCGCCGTCGGCCAGCTCGAACAGCGCCGTGGCGTTGGAGAAGCTGTTGCCGAACTGGCTGATCTCCCGGTCGAAGACGCCGTCGCCGCGCTCGTCCTCCACACCGATGCAGCTCACGCTGACGGCGCGGGTGGGCAGGGCCCCGAGGACGCCGCCGATCGCGTGGGTCGGGTAGAGCATGGGCGGGTAGCTGGCGGTGGCCTTCCAGTTCTCGCCGCCGCTGTACTGGTAGGCGGCGTAGAACCCGAGGTCCATGTCGTGGACGTAGTCGCCCTCGGCGTAGAAGACCCGGCCGAGCGCGCCCTCCCGCACCCTCTCGCGGACGAAGACGGTGGCCGGGTTGTAGTAGCTCGTCTCGCCCATCATGTAGGTGAGGCCGGTGCGCTCGACGGCCGCGATGATCGCCTCGATGTCGGTGAGCGCGGTGGCCATCGGCACGGCCGAGTACACGTGCTTGCCCGCCTCCAGCGCGGCCAGGACGAGCGGCGCGTGCGTCCACCGCTGCGTGAAGATCGCGACGGCGTCGACGTCCGAGTCGAGCATCTCCTCGAAGCTGTCGACGACGGTCGCGCGGTCGTAGCGGCCCGCGAGCGCCTTGGCCCGCTCCGGCACGAGGTCGGTGATGGTGAGCCGGTCGACGTTCGGGTGCAGGTCCCAGAGCGTGGCGAAGCTCCGGGAGAACTGCCCGGCGCCGACGATGCCGATGCTGATCGAGCCGGCGTCCTCGGGGAGCGGGGCGGTCGGGTCGAGGGGAAGAGCGGACAACGGTGCCTCCTGCGGGGGTCGGGTCATGCCGGTGCGGTGTGGTGGGGCGGGGGGTCGACGAGCATCCACTGGCAGGCCACGACTGCCGCGCCGCGGGCCCACTCGTCGAAGCCGGACGTGAAGGCGACCACCCGGGGCAGGGTCGCGTTCGGGTCGAGGTGGTCGGCGATCGCAGCGTCCATGCGGCGCCGGGCGTGGGCGATCATGCCCAGGCCGTCGCCGGCGAGGATCACGGCGGGCAGCCCGAGCATGTTCGCGAGCTCCGCGACGAGCACGCCCAGGGCATGGCCGGCGTCCTCGAAGACGCGCAGGGCGACGGGGTCCCCCGCCGCCGCGAGCCCGAGCGCCTCCTCCAGGTCGAGGTCGGCCCGGCCGTGCGGCACGCCGATGCCCTGGGTGATGGACGCGGTGGTGAGGAAGGCGGAGGCGCAGCCGCGGTGCCCGTGCGAGCAGACGGGGCCGGAGTCGGCGACGCGGGTGTGCCCGATGCGCCCGACCCGGCCCGTGGGGCCGGCGAGCACGCGGTCCTCGATGACGATGCCCAGGCCGACGCCGACGCCGACGGTCAGGACGGCGAAGTCGCTCATCCCGCGGCCGGGCCCGGACCAGTGCACGCCTGCGGTCAGCGCGCGGGCGTCCTCGCTGAGGACGGTGGGGATGCCGGTCGCCTTCTCCAGGATCCGGGCCAGGGGGACCTGGTCCCAGCCGAGGAAGGAGTTGGCGCGCACGGTGTCGTCGAACCGCGACATCTGGCCGGCCAGGCCGACCCCGAGCGCCTGGATCTCGCCCGGGCCCGAGAGTTCGTTCACCAGTTCAATGATCTCGGCCACGACGGTGTCCTGCTCGACGTCGGCCAGCGGGCGGTGCGCGAAGACCTCCACCGTCCCGGCGGCGTCCGTCCGGACCGCGTACACCTCGTCCGCGGTGACCTTGACGCCGAGGAACCGGTGCCGGTCGGCGTGCAGCACGAGCGGCGCCCCCGGACGACCCGGCGTGTCCGCCGCGGTCGGGGCCGTGGCCTCGCCGATCAGGCCGGAACCGAGCAGCGGCTGCGTGATCTTCGTGATGCTCGCCGGCGAGCGCTCGAGGCGCCGCGCGAGCTCCGCCCGGGAGAGCGGCCCGGCCAGCAGCAGGGCGCGCACCACCGCCCGGGCGGAGGGCCCGAGCGAACCGAGGCGAGGGAGGTCTGCGCGGCGTTGCACCCCCACACCCTGACGGCTATTCCTTCACCTTGTCAATGAATGGGCCCGACCTGCTCCGGCGCGCTGCGCAGGTCGTCCGCCCGCCCGTCGGCCACGATGATCCAGCAGATCCCGATCCAGGACGACCCCCAGGAGACCGACCGATGTCCTTCCAGGCGTACCTCGACAACGTCGAGACCCAGACCGGCCTCACCCCGCGCCAGCTCGTCGACGCGGCCGCCGAGCAGGGGTTCGGCCCCGAGAGCAAGACCACCCCCGTCGTCGCCTGGCTCAAGGAGACCTACGGCATCGGGCACGGCCACGCCCAGGCCGTGGCGCACGTCATCGTCAAGGGCGACCGGATCAGCTCCAAGCACGTCGGGTCGGACGGGTCGCACCGCGACGCGAGCGACCGGCTCTGGCTCGACGGCAAGGACTCCCGGCCCGCGGACTGGTGACCGGCGACCGGTGACCGGTGACTTCGGAGG
Organism: Isoptericola sp. NPDC055063; assembly: GCF_053608125.1. Classification (NCBI taxonomy): domain Bacteria; kingdom Bacillati; phylum Actinomycetota; class Actinomycetes; order Micrococcales; family Promicromonosporaceae; genus Isoptericola; species Isoptericola sp. NPDC055063. The sequence goes on from NZ_JBSGUW010000002.1 coordinate 335,119, forward strand.
TGGCCGGCGACGCGTCAGTCGCCCGGCCACTCCCCCGTCCACCGCTCGAACGCGCGCGCGCCGCCGCGGTCGATGACGGCCTTCACGACGGCGAAGATCGCGCCCTGCAGCAGCGAGGCCAGCAGGATCTCGCGCAGGCGGTACTCGGACTGCAGCGGCGTGGGCGCGTCGTCGGGGTGGCCCGGCGCGACGCGCTTGTAGACCTGCTTGAAGACCTGCGCGGCGACGAGCCCGCCGACGATCGAGCTCACGATCCCGACGGGCTTGTACAGGAGCTTCGCGGCCTTGCCGCCGCTCTTCTCGGTGCGGACGGCGTCGATGTCCTCGCTCATGCCCCGACGCTAGGCCCGGCGCACGCGTCCCGCACGGGACGCCGGCCGGCACCGACGTCCACCGACGTTCGTTACAGTGCCAGGGTCGCCGCGGGCCCCGCCCCGCGACAGACTCCGGACCGACCGAGGACGACCGCCGAGGAGGACGCGTGATCCGCACCGTGCGCCCCCTGCTGACCGGGCGGCACGGCCGCCTCGCCGGCGTCCTCCTCGTCCTCACCCTGATCGCGGGCGTCGTCCTCATGCACGCCATGAGCGGCTCCGCGTCACAGCACGGCGGCGGCGGGCATCACGCCGTCACCGTCGCGGCGGAGCACCACGCCGCCACGCTCGGCGCGGCGCACAGCACCACGCCGGACGCCGCACCGGACAGCGCGCCCGGCATCGCGCCCGCGGTCACCGCCGACGACGACCGCGCCCCCGCCGGGTGCGGCGACGGCGGCTGCGGCAGCCACGACATCGTCACGGCGATGTGCCTCATGATCCTGGCCGTGCTGCTGGTGCTCGCCGGCCCCGGCGCGCGCTCGCTGCTGCGCGTCGAGGGGCCGCGGGGCGGGCCCTGGCACCCGCTCGCCGCCGCCTCCCGACCGGCGGCCGGCCCCTCGCTGCACGCCCTCGGGATCTCTCGGACGTAGGCCCGCCCGTCCGCGGCGCCGTCGCGCCCGGACACCGGGGCCCGCACGGGCCCGGCAAGCGGAAGCCCACCGAGAGAGGTACCACCACCCATGAAGCACACCTACCTGGCGCGCGCCCGCGTGCCCGCGCTGGCGCTCGCCGTCGCCGTCTCCCTCGCCGCGTGCAGCGGCGGCAGCGACGACGACGGCGGCGGCCACGCCATGCCCGGGATGTCCGGCGGCACGTCGGACGCGACGCCAGGCGCGGAGGCCGGCGCGGAGGCGAACGCCGCCGACGTGATGTTCGCGCAGATGATGGTCCCCCACCACGAGCAGGCGATCGAGATGGCGGACGTCCTGCTCGCCAAGGACGGGATCGGCCCCGAGCTGGTCGACCTGGCGGAGCAGATCAAGGCCGCCCAGGGGCCCGAGATCGAGACCCTGACCGGCTGGCTGGAGGCCTGGGGCGCCGAGCCCGCGGCCGACGGCCACGCCGGCATGGGCGACGGGACCGGCGACGGGATGATGACGGCCGGCGACATGCAGGCCCTCGACGACGCCCGCGGCGCCGACGCGGAACGGCTCTTCCTCGAGCAGATGGTGGTGCACCACGAGGGAGCGGTCGACATGGCGCGGACCGAGGTCTCCGACGGCGAGCACGCGGACGCGGTCGCGATGGCGCAGTCCGTCGTCGACACGCAGACCGACGAGATCCAGCAGATGAAGGAGCTCCTCGGGTCCCGGTGACCGCCGCGGGGGGGGGCGGGCCCCGGGCGGGGGCCCCCAGGCGGGGGCCCCCACAGCAAGACCCCCCCCGCCACCGCTTTTTTGCTTCCGTCACCTTTCTCTTCTCCCCCCTTCCCACCCTCCCCAGCAACCACAAAA
>NZ_JBSGUW010000002.1:336959-437168 GCF_053608125.1 Isoptericola sp. NPDC055063
CCTTATGGGTCCCCGGCGAACGCAGAGGCGGGTTAGCGCCCGGGTGTCACCCCCCCCCCCGCGGTCGCCCCGGCGGCAGCCCCCCTGCCGTGATCGTTTCGTGACTTATGGCCGTTCGGTGCGATACCTTCTGCCCGGCGGTCCAGGCACTGAGAGAGGTCGCATGACACCCCACGTTCTTCGGGACACCGCACGGCGCGGCGCCCCCGGCTCCACCTGCACCGTCGCACGGTCGGCGCGATGACGACCACGCAGCCCGCCCCCGCCACCGCGCGGACGTACCCCAGCCGGCGCGACCCCGGCCGCGGCGGCCGCCCCCGCCCCGTCGCCACCGAGCGGCCGCACACCCCAGCCCCCCTCGTCGTCGAGCCAGTCCGCGTCGCCGCGCCCGTCCGCGAGGCCCGCATCCCGCGGCCCACGGCACCCGCACAGGCCGCACCCGTCCGCGAGGCCCGCATCCCGTACCCCGCGCAACCCGCCGCACCCGCACAGGCCGCCGCGCCCGTCCGCACGACCGAGCCGGCCCCGGAGCCGCCGCGCGCGTTCCCGCACGCCCACGTCTTCGGCCCGACGCACGTCGCGGCGCCCGGGCGAACCCCGGCGCACGTGCCCAGCCGCGTGTCGGCCCGCAAGCCGCGCAAGGGGCCGAACCGCTGGACGAGCCTCGGCGTCGGCCTCACGGTCGCGGTCGCCACCACGACGACGCTCACCGCCATCGCGCCGCAGGCCGTGGCGCCCGAGGGCGACGACCAGCCGACGACCGGCGCGCTGGAGTCGATCACCGCCGCGGCGCAGGCCGCCGTCGGCGACCGGGACGGTGCGGCTTCCCGCAGCGGAGCCCGCTCGGACGCCAAGGCGGGGGCCAAGGCGGCCGCGAAGGCCAGCACCGTCAGGACGACCGCGGGGGGCGCCGCGCAGATCCGCGTGTCGGACCAGGCGACGATGTCGGTCGAGACGCTCGACGGCGGCGAGATCGAGGCGGCACCGCCGGTCCTGCCCGGGTGCTCGGGCGAGGCGACCGGGCTCGGGAGCAACGGCCTGATCGCGTCGAGCGAGCTCTGCACGCTGTGGGACGGGCACACCCGCATCCGTGCGGACGCGGCCGTCGCGCTCGCCGAGCTCAACGAGGCCTACCGGGCGGTGTGGGGCGAGCCGATGTGCATCACCGACGGCTTCCGCAGCTACTCCCAGCAGGTCGCGACCAAGGCCGCGAAGGGGTATCTCGCGGCGCCCCCCGGCACGTCGAACCACGGCTGGGGCCTCGCCGTCGACATCTGCCCCGAGACCTACGCGGGCTCCCGCTGGGCGTGGCTGGCCGCGAACGCCCCCGCCTTCGGGTGGGACAACCCGGACTGGGCGCGGCCCGGCGGATCCAAGTACGAGCCGTGGCACTGGGAGTTCACGGACGCCGTCGCGCGGATGGGCTGAGCCCTCGCGGACGAGCCGCTGAGGATGCGCGAAGGGCCTCCGGCCCGGGGAAGTCCCCGGGCCGGAGGCCCTTCGCATGCGGTGCGACGCGTCAGATCTTCGGGGTCGCGGTGGTGGTGCCCCCGACGATCTTCGTGGTCGGCGCGACCGAGATGCGGTACTTGTACTTCGTCCCGCTGGTGAACTTGTAGGTGCGGAGCCCGTACTTGTCCAACGTGAGCGTCTTGCGGGTGTGCCAGCCGGTGGCGTTCTTGTACTGGACCTTCACCTTGGCGTACGAGTACGCGTGCCAGCCGGACGGCGTGAACTTCTTCAGGCCGACCTTGACGGTCTTGTGGCTGCCGCTGGACGTCACCCGGATGACGTTGCCGTACTTGAGCTTGCCGTCGATGGCCGAGCGCATCTTGAAGGTGCCGCCGGAGTACGACGCGTCCTTGAACCAGTGGTCCGCCTTCGGGGCGTCGTAGTCGGTGTCGACCACCAGGCGGACGTTCTTGACCTTGAAGTCGCCCCGGCCCCACCAGTTCTTCGCCGTGATGTAGCCGTTCAGGCTCTTGTAGTTCTGCGACGCCACGACGCCGAGCTTCACCTTCGAGGCGACGCGCTGCGAACCCTTGTAGACGTCGGCGTAGACGTCCGCCCACCAGTACTCGCCCCAGGAGCTGACGTCGCCGACCTTCACGGTCGTGCGGACGTTGTAGCCCTTGGTCTTGTAGTTGATCGCGTAGGTGCCGTTGGACGGCGTCACCTTGACGGAGGTCACGTCGATCGCCGGGGCGGTCGCGGCGGTCGCGGGCGCGACGGCGGTGCCGAGCAGCAGCGAGGCCGCCGCCACCGTGGTGACCGCGAGCTTGGACAGAAGGCGCATGGGGACCCTTTCGAGGGGAGAGACGAGCCGCGCGGATCGTATTCGGGCGAGACCGACCCGTGCCCGCCGAAACTGTCCGTGGCCCGAAATTTCACCCGCTCCCGGCTCGCGCGGGGCGGCGCTCCGGCGTGTCCCGGGCGCCGACGGTTCGCCGCGTCTACCGTCGTCGCGACGATCCCCACGTGCGCGACGACGGAGGAACCCATGACGTTCACCCACCCGCAGGGCACCCACGGCGCGCGCCAGCCGCGCGGCCCGCTCCTCGCCTTCATCAACAGGCGGATGGCGAGCCGGATCCGTCGCAAAGGCGGCAGCGCGGCGGGCGGGGACACGATCGTGCTGACCACGATCGGTCGCAAGAGCGGCCAGGAGCGGCCCGTGCCCGTCGCGTCGTTCCCCAGCCCCGACGGCGGCTGGTACGTCGTGGCGTCGGCGGCGGGCGCGGCGAACAACCCCGCCTGGTACCTCAACCTGGCGGCCCACCCCGACGACGTGACCGTCGAGACCGGCGGCGAGAAGGTCGCCGTGTCGGCCGCCGAGCTGCACGGCGAGGAGCGCGCGGCCGCGTGGAAGCTGGTCGTCACGACGGCGCCCGGGTTCGCGGGCTACGCGGACAAGACGGACCGCGAGCTGCCCGTCGTCCACCTCACGCGACGGTGACGCCGGGCGCCTCAGACCACCGCGAGCGCCCGGTCGAGGTCGTCGAGCTGGACGTCGGCGCCCTCGAGCCCGACGGACAGCCGGACCAGGCCGGTCGAGAGCCCGTCGGCCCGCAGCCGGTCGGCGTTGTCCGCCCGCACGGGCGAGCTGACGAGGCTCTCGTAGCCGCCCCAGCTCACGCCGATGCGGAACACCCGCAGCGCGTCGACGAAGCGCTCCACGGAGGCGAACGTCCCGTCCCGCAGCTCGAGGCTGAGCAGCCCGGAGAAGCCCGTGAGCTGGGCGCGCACGACGGCGTCGTCGGGCCCGGGGTCGGCGGAGGGGTGGTGGACGGCGGCCACCGCCGCGTGCCGCTGCAGGTGCTCGACGACGCGCAGCGCGTTGGCCTGGTGCTGCTCCATCCGCACGGGCAGCGTGCGCAGCCCGCGCAGCACGAGCGACGCCTCCATCGCCGACATCACGGCGCCGAAGAGCTGGTGCCCGCGGTAGAAGACCTCGCGGAGCAGCTCGGCCGAGCCGATCACCGCCCCGCCGGTCACGTCGCTGTGCCCGCCCACGTACTTGGTGAGCGAGTGGATCACGAGGTCGACGCCCAGCTCGAGCGGCTTCTGGAACAGCGGCGTGGCCCAGGTGTTGTCGATCGCGGTGCGGATTCCGCGGCGGCGGGCGAGGGCGGTCAGGGCGCGCAGGTCCACGACCCGCATGAGCATCGTGCCCGGGCTCTCCACGTAGACCAGGGCGGTGTTGTCCCGGAGGTGCTCCTCGAGGTCGGCGGCCGGGTCCGTCACGACCGTGTGCTCGACGCCGAACCGCTCCAGGTGTCGGGCGAGCTCGAGCGTGGGGCCGTAGACGTTGTTGACGAACAGCACGTGGTCGCCGGCGCGCAGCAGCCCGCCCAGCACGGCACCGATCGCGCCCATGCCCGAGCCGAAGCACTTGGCCGCCTCGCCGCGCTCCAGGAGGGCGAGCTGCCGCTCGAGGAACGCGACCGTGGGGTTGGTGCCCCGGCTGTAGACGAAGTTCTCGTGCTCGGCCGCCTGCTGGCGCGCGAACTCCGCGAACGTGGGCTTGGTGAACAGGCTCGTCTGGAAGACCGGCGGCGCGACGGCGCCGGTCTCGGCGCCCGGGCCCACCCACGGCCCGGCGCAGATCTCCCGGTCGAGCTGGCCGACCGTCATCGTTCGCCCGTCACTGCGCGGCGGATCCGCTCGACCGGCACCTTGGGCTCGCGGGCCGCGGTGAGCAGGCCGTTGGTCTCCTGCATGGTGTCGGTGAGCTGCGTCCAGCAGGAGCCGGCGAGGAAGCCGCTCGCGCGCACGGCGTCGTACAGCGCCGTGACCCGCGCGACCCAGTCGTCGCCGTCCTGCGCGGCCGTGTACCCCCAGCCGTCGGCGCGCTGGTCCCCGGGCTGGTAGTTGACCCCGCCGAACTCGGTGAGCATGACGGGCTGCCCGGCGTCCGCCCAGCCGCCCACCATCTGGCTGCGCCCCGACGGCGCGATACCGCCCACGACGCGCTCCCGGGCCGCGGCGTCGGCGTACCGCCGAGCGAGGACGGCGCCGTCCCCCTCGTAGTCGTGCACCGTGATGATGTCGGTGTTCTGCTGCTCCCAGCCGTCGTTGGAGATCACCGGCCGCGACGGGTCGAGCGCGCGCGTGAGGTCGGTGAGCGCGCGCGAGTACGCCTGCTGGGCCGGGTCGTCGACGACGTGCTGGATGCCCCACGACTCGTTGAACGGCACCCAGGTGACGATCGACGGGTGCGAGACGTCGCGGTCGACGGCCTCCATCCACTCGCGGGTCAGGCGCTGCACGGCGACGGGCGAGAACTCGTACGCGCCGGGGGTCTCGCCCCACACGAGGATGCCGAGGCGGTCCGCCCAGTACAGGAAGCGCGGGTCCTCGATCTTCTGGTGGATGCGGCACGCGTTGAACCCGAGCTCCTTGATCAGCTCGGCCTCGCGGCGCAGGGCGTCGGCCGACGGCGCGGCGAGGTGGCTCTCGGGCCAGTAGCCCTGGTTGAGCACGGAGCGCACGTCGTAGGGGTAGCCGTTGAGCAGGAACGCGCCGTCGCCCACCCCGAGGCTCCGCACGCCCAGGTAGGACGAGACCGCGTCGAGCATGGCGCCGTCGGCGTCGAGCACGGACACGACGGCGTCGACCAGGCGGGGCTTCTCGGGCGACCAGGTCAGCTCGTCCTCGGCCTGGCCGTTGCGCTGGCGGGCGAGCGGCACGCTGACGTCCACGGCGGACGTCGTGCGGACGGTCGTGACCTCGACGGTGCCGAGGTCCTCGTCCCGCTCGTCGAACCGGAGCGCGACGCGCACACGCGTCCCGGCAGGCACGGGGCCGCGCAGGCGGACGGTGAGGTCGACGGCGGCCGGGCCGACGGGCAGCCAGCGCAGGTGCTCGACGCTCGTGACGGGCACGGCCTCGAGCCACACGGTCTGCCAGATGCCGGTGGTGCGGCGGTACCAGATGGCGTGCGCCTCCTCGTGCCAGTCCTGCTTGCCGCGGGGCTGGGTGAGGTCGTGCGGGTCGTCCTCGGCGCGCACCACGAGCAGGTGCTCGGCGTCGTCGGCGACGTGGGCGGTGACGTCGAGGGTGAACGGGGTGTGGCCGCCCTCGTGCTCGCCGACGAGCGCGCCGTCGACCCACACGGACGCGCGGTGGTCGACGGCGCCGAGGTGCAGCAGCACGCGCGGCGCGGCGGAGGACCTTCCGGCGGCCTCGAGGTCGGCGGGCCGGATCGTGCGCGCGTACCAGACGACGGGGTGGAAGCCGGGCTCGGCGACGCCCGACGCGACCGACTCCGGCGGGAACGGCACGGTGATGTCGCGGCTCTCCCCCAGGCCCGCGGCCCAGCCCGCGGCGAGGCCGGCGTCGGCGTCGTCGTGGCGGAACTCCCACGTGCCGTCGAGCGACGCCCACGCGGCCCGCATCAGCTGCGGCCGCGGGTACGTGCCGTCCTGGCGGGAGGCGAGCGGGAGGTGGTCGGGTGCCTGGCCGGAAGCCTGGTCGGGCGCGTGGCCGGCGCGGGTCGCCGTCGTCGTGGTCGTCGTCGTCACGACCGCGACTATACAGCGCTGTAAAGAAGTCGGGCCGACGCTACGGTGAACCCCGTGAAGAGAGTGACGCTCCAGGACGTCGCGACGCACGCGGGCGTGTCGATGAAGACCGTCTCCAACGTCGTGCGCGACTACCAGCACGTCAGCCCGGCGATGCGCGAGCGGGTCCGCGCCGCCATCGACGAGCTCGGCTACCGGCCCGACGTCCGCGGGCGGAGCCTCGCGACCGGGCGGTCGAGCATGCTCGCCCTCGCCTTCCCCGACCTGCGCTGGCCGTACTTCGCCGAGCTCGCGCACCTGTTCGCGCGCGCCTGCGCCCAGCGGGGCTACCGGCTGCTGCTCGAGGAGACCGGCGGCACCCGCGAGGGCGAGCTCGCCGTGCTGCGCGACCGGGACGCCGGCATCGTCGACGGCATCGTCCTGCACCCGCAGGCGCTCTCCGTCGCCGAGCTGGCCGAGCACGGCCAGGGCACGCCCATGGTTCTGCTCGGCGAGGCACCCCAGGCCCCCGGCGTCGACCAGGTGACCATGGACAACGTCGCGGCCGCCGGCGAGGCCGTCGCCCACCTCGTCCGCTCGGGGCGACGCATCGGCTTCCTCGGCCACGAGACCGACGAGCTGTCGCACACGTCCCGCCTGCGGCTGGAGGGCTACCGCCGGGGGCTCGAGCAGGCCGGGCTCCCGGTGGACGAGGCGCTCCTCGTGCCGCGCCGCACGGGCGACGCGCTCGGCGCCGAGGAGGGCCTGAGCGCCGCGCTCGACCGCGGCCTGCGGGTGGACGCCCTGCTGTGCCGCGACGACCACGCCGCCATCGGCGCGCTGCGCGCTCTGCGCCTGCACGGCCTCGACGTCCCCGGCGACGTCGCCATCGTCGGCTGGGACGCCACGATCCTCACCGCGAGCACCACCCCGAGCATCACCAGCATCGCCCCGGACACGACGGCGCTCGTCGCGCGGACGCTCGACCTCCTCCTGGAGCGGGTCGACGGCACCGACGCCCCCGGCCGGCTCGTCACCGTCGGGCACAGCCTGGTGGTGCGGGAGAGCGCGCCCGCGCCCGTCGGCGCGGCACCCGGCCCTCGCTGAGGCGTACCCCTCCGCGAGGACCGGGCAGTCAGGTCACCGGCGTTCCGTCACACGGCGGCGTCGGTCACCGTCGCGAGGAGCTCGACGACGGCGGCGCGGACGTCGTCGGGCAGGCCCACGCCCTCGAGCTCGGCCAGCCGCTCGACCGTCGGCCGGCCGCTGGTCACGACCTCCCACGCCGCGAGCTTCTCCGGGTTGCCGGCCTGCGCCCGCTCCAGCACCGCAAGCACCGCGTCGGCGGGGTCGACCCCCACCCGCAGCGGCGAGCCCACCCGGACGACGGCGCCCGCGGCGGACGCCGCGGTGAACGTGACGCTCCACCGGCCGTCGGTGCCGACGACGGGCACGGCCGCGCCGTCCACCGTCACCTCCCCGGCGGGCAGGAGGGCGAGGAACGTGACCGTCCACTCGCGCTCGGCGGGCACCACGTCGGCGCGGCCGGCGACGGCACCGACGGTCAGCTCGCGGCGGTCGAGGTCCCAGGTCAGGGCCGTCCGGGCGGCGGGCGCGGAGCCCTCGCCCGGCTCCACGGCGTCGTCCTCGGCGTCCTCGGCCAGGTCCAGGTGCCCGGACGCGCCGGGCGCGACGAGCACCTCGAGGGCCGCCGGGTTGCGGGTCGCGTCCCGCTCGGACGGCGCCGCCAGCGGCAGGATCCCGCCGTCGCGCAGCAGCACCGGCACGGACTCGATCGGCCGGTGCAGGTCGACGTGCCGGTCTCCCCCGTAGACGGCGCCCGTGAAGACGTCCGTCCAGCGGCCGGCCGGCAGCCAGGCCCGGGTCCGGGCGAGCAGCGACTCCCGGCTGCGCGGCGTCACGACTGGCGCGACCAGCAGCTCGGAGCCGAAGGCGTACTCGTTCGGCACCCCGTACGCCTCGTGCCGGCGCGGCTCGAGGTGGTACATCGGCCGCACGAGGGGAGTCCCGGCGGCGGCCGCGTGGTTCATGGTGTGCAGGTAGGGCACCAGGCGGTGGCGCAGGCGCAGCGCGTCGCCCATCGCCTGCCGGTGCTCGGCGGGGAACGCCCACGGCTCCTTGCGGATGAACGGGTTGTTCGCGGAGTGCAGGCGCATGATCGGCGAGAACACGCCGTACTGCACCCATCGCGTCGCGAGCTCGTCGTCGCGCACGCCGCGCGTGTGCCCGCCGATGTCGTGGCTCCACCAGCAGTACCCGATGTTCGACGCGGTCGCGGTGAACTCCGGCTGGAACGCGAGCGACTCCCAGGACACGACGGCGTCGCCGGAGAACCCGACGGCGTACCGGTGGCTGCCCGGCCCCGCGTACCGCGAGAACGTCATGCCCGGGCCGCCGTCGCGCGCGGCGTCGAGGTGGTGGAAGTGGTTGAGCAGCCACAGCGGGTCGACGCCGGGCAGGGACGACGTGCCGCCCTGCTGCCAGTCGATCCACCAGAAGTCCACGCCCTGCTCCTCGAGCGGGCGGTGCAGCAGGTCGAAGTAGGCGCGCAGGAACGCCGGGTCGGTGAGGTCGAACGACACGGGCACCTCGGAGGCCGGGTCGATCCCCATCGCCTCGGCCACCGCGGGGTACGCGTCCTCGAAGGCCCGCACGCCGTCGGCGGGGTGCAGGTTGAGCGTCGTGCGCATGCCGCGCGCGTGCAGCGCGCCGAGGAACGCCTCGGGGTCGGGGAAGAGCGTGGGCTCCCACGAGTACCCGGTCCAGCCGTTGCCGAACCGCTCCGGCACCGACCCCACGCGGTGCCAGTCCATGTCGATGACGGCGACGGAGAACGGGACGTCCTCGTCGTCGAACCGGTCCATCAGCTCCAGGTACGACTCCGCCGAGTACGCGTGGTACCGGCTCCACCAGTTGCCCAGCGCCCAGCGCGGCAGGCGCGTGGGCGCGCCGGACACGGCGTACAGCTCGCGCACGGCGCGGGCGTAGTCGCGGCCGTGGGCGAAGACGTAGAGGTCGCGCCCGCCCTCGGCCCGCGTGCCGATCCAGCCGTCCTCGGTGAACAGGAACGACGCCGAGTCGTCGACGACGCCGATGCCGTTGGGCGACACGACGCCCGGCTCGAGCGGGAGGCGGCCGTCCGCGTCGTCCAGCGTCCGCGCTGTGCCGCCCAGGTCGTGGGTCGGCTCGCCGTAGCGCCACCGGCCCGAGTCCGTGCCGCGCAGCTCCACGACGAGGCCGTGCGCGGACGGCTCCCGGCCGTCGTACCGCAACCAGGCACGCGCGGTCGTGATCTCGACGCCGTCGCCGAACGGGCGGGCGGAGAACTCCGCCTCGCCCAGGTCCCGCCGGACGGCGAACGTCGACGCCCGGTCCTCGACGACGCCGTCGGGCGACCACTCGACGCGGAACAGGCTGTCGGACAGGACGGTGACGCGCCAGCCGGCGCCGCGCACCTCCTGCCCGGCCCGGGCCCGCGGGGCGGACCCGGGCAGCGGCCGGACGGTGGGCAGGGCCGGCGTCGTCCCGACGCCGTCGACGCTGTCGGTCACACTGTCGGTCACACTGTCGGTCAGGCTGTCGGTCAGGCTGTCGGTCACGCTGTCGGTCACGGTGGAGCTCCTCGGGTGGTGCGGTGGTGCGTTCGGGGGATCGTGCCGGTCCGGTCAGCTCTTCACGGCGCCCTGGGTGATGCCGCTGATGACCCACCGCTGGGCGATGAGGTACACGATGATCGTCGGCGCCATCGCCATGAGGTACGACGCGAACGCCACGTTGTAGTTGGTGCCGAACTGGCTCTGGAAGATGTTCTGCACCACGGGCAGCACCTGGAGCGTCGGGTCGGACACGATCATCGACGGCAGCATGAAGTCGTTCCACGACGCGAGGAACGCGAAGATGCCGACCGTGGCGATCATCGGGCCCAGCAGCGGCAGGACGATGCGCCAGAAGACCTGCCACGTCGTCGCGCCGTCGATCCGGGCGCTCTCCTCCAGCTCGACCGGGATCGAGCGCAGGTACGCCGAGAACAGCAGCACGCTGAACGCGAGCTGGAACATGGCGTGCAGGATGGCGACGCCCAGCGGGTTGTCGAGGCCCGTCAGCGCGGTGAGCTTGATCTCCGTCAGCGCGATCACGGGGAACGGCAGGAACATCGACGCGAGCAGGTACACGAACGACCAGCGGAAGAACCGGTGCGACCAGTACCGCACGATCGCGTACGAGGCGAGCGAGCTCAGGAGCAGCGTCAGGGCGACGGTCAGCGCGGCGACGCCCACCGAGATCCCGAACGACACGGGGAAGCGGGTCAGCTGCCACGCCTCGACGAAGCTCTGCGGGTTGAACGGCGCCGGCAGGGCGAAGGCGTTCCCGTCGACGGACTGGCCGCTGGTCTTGAACGCCATCGTGACGGTGACGTACAGCGGGGCGAGCACCGTGAGGGAGCACAGCGCGAGCGCGACGGTGAGCGGCCAGCTCGGGCGGCCGGCGCGCGGCGTCCGGCGACGGTCGCGGCCCGCGGCCGGGGCGCGCCCGGCGAGGGCGGGGGCGGTGGCGGTCACAGGCGGATGTTCCTTCCACGGGAGACGACGAGCTGGAGCACCGAGATGAGCACCGTGATCACGAAGAAGACCGTCGCGTTGGCCATCTGGTAGGCGTAGTCGCCGCCCGTGAAGCCGCCGAAGATCGTCATCGCGACGCTGCTCGTCGCGTTGCCGGGCCCGCCGCCGGTGAGGCCGACGATGATGTCGTAGACGCCGAGGTACCCCTTGATCCCCAGGATCGTGTTGATGAGCACGAAGCCGGCGATCAGCGGGAGGGTGATGGACCGGAACTGGCGCCAGGGCCCGGCGCCGTCCAGCGAGCTCGCCTCGTACAGGTCGCCGGGGATCGACGTCAGCCCGGCCGTGTACACGAGCAGGGCACCCGGGATCGTCTGCCACGCGGACACGACGACGATGGCGAGCCACGCCAGGTCGGGGTTGCCGAGGATGCTCTGGGACAGCGGGTCGAGGCCGACCGCCGTGGCGAACGCCGGCAGGGTGTTCGAGAACAGGTAGTTGAAGACGTAGGCGACGACGATCCCGGAGACCACCATCGGGATCACGAAGATCGCGCGCAGCCCCGCCGCGAAACGGATGCGCTTGGACAGGCCGATGGCGAGGACCAGGGCGATCACCTGCGCCACGACCACCGTCACGAGCGCGAAGCCCAGGGTGAAGCCGTAGGCGCTGCGGATGCCGGGGTCGCCGAGCAGCGCCACGTAGTTGCGCACGCCGAGGAACGACCAGTCACCGAACCCGACGTAGTCGGTGAAGCTGTAGAAGATGCCGACCAGCGCCGGGCCCACCACGAAGACGGTGAACACCAGCAGCGCGGGGACGAGGAACAGGTACGCGATGGCTTCCGGGCGGCCGTGGCGCCGGCGGCGGGCGGTCGCGACGGGCCGCGCCGGGGTCGGCGCGCCCGTGGGCGTCGTGGGGGTCGTCGTGGTGGTCATACCGTGGCCTCCCGGCCCGCGAGACGGCGCCAGTCGGCGTCGAGCTGGTCGAGCATCGCGTCGAAGTTGCCCGACCGGATCGCTTCCTGGAGGTAGTTGCCCAGCGGGATCGAGGTGGGGACGAAGGTGCCGGCACCCTGGTAGAAGGCGGCCGAGTCGACGTACCCCTGCAGCCCGGCGAGCCGCTCGTCCTGCAGCGGCGGGCCGTCCTTCAGGGTGGAGTACGCGAGGTTGTCGGCGTTGTAGCCGTTGAGGATCTCGGGCCGCATGAGGAACTCGACGAGCTCCACGGCCTCGTCGCGGTGCGGGGTGCCGACGGGGATGTAGAGGCAGAGGTCGATGTTGACCCGGGCCTGCCGCTCGTCGGGGTTGTCGCTCACCGGCAGCGCGAACGTGCCGACGTCGAGGTTCTCGTCCACCATCGCGATCTGGCTCAGCGCCCACGGCCCCTGGAGGTACATGGCGGCCTTGCCCCGGCCGAACGCGAGGTTGCCGTCGGCGTAGCCGCGCACCGCGTGGTCCGGGTTGAAGAACGACGAGATCGTCTTGGCGCGCTCCATCGGGACGGCGAGCGTCTTCGCGAACGACACGTCGGAGTCGGGCCCGACGTCCGTACCGAGCTCCTTCATCCGGCCGAAGAACTCGCCCGTGTCGACGAGGCTGCCGACGGAGTAGTCGAACAGGCCCTGCCAGAGCGTCCAGGTGTCGCGGTCGGTCGCGTAGATCGGCGTGATGCCGGCCTTCTGCAGCTCCGTGCAGACGTCCACGAACTGGGTCCACGTGGTCGGCACGGGCAGGTCGTGCTCGGCGAAGATCGCCTTGTTGTAGATGACGCCGGCGGCCGCGAGGGAGTACGGCAGCACGCTGGTGCGCCCCGCGTACGTCGCGTACTGGTCGGTGAGCCCGCTGATGTCGGTCCGCACCGTCGACGCGGACGGCAGGCCGGACAGGTCGCTCATCTGGCCGCGCGAGATGTACCGCGCGAGCTCCAGGTTGTCGTTGAAGCACCCGACGTCGCCCGGCTCGCCGCGCACGAACTGCGGCGCGATGGCGGTGGTCGAGTCGTGCACGACCCGGATCCCCGGCTGCTCCTTCTCGAAGCGCCGCAGCAGGTCGTCGAAGTAGGCGATGACCTCCTGCTTCTGCTCGTAGAAGGTGATCTCCGTGCGCTTCCCTGCACCGCCCGGTGCGGCGCACGCCGCCAGCGGGACGGCCGCGAGCATGCCCGCGGCTCCCGCCAGGAACGAGCGCCGGCTCACCCTCCTCGGAGGGCCGGCAGTCGTCTTCGATCCCACGTGACGTCTCCTTCGACCACGATCACACCCCGTCTCGGCGACGGGCCGCCCTGAACATACAGCGCTGTAAATTTCGGCGTCAAACGTCCCGGCGAGACCGCGCCGCCGCCTGGGCGCGGCTCCCGCGGCGGGATATCGTGGCCCGGCGGCGCGGCGGGTGCGGGCCGCCCACCGACACGTGAGGGGACGCCGATGGGACGTCGAGGCCGGCTCGTGGCGACGCTCGTCGCGGCGGCCGCCGTCGTGCCGCTGACGGCGTGCTCCCCCGACGAGGCGATGCCGGTGTGCGGGCTGCTCGACGAGGACGTGGTGCGGACCGTCACCGGCGACCTCACCACCACGGCGTTCGGCGCGGCCTCGGACGAGGCCGGCCGCGAGGTCGCGCTCGACCCCGTCCGGCGGCAGGGCAACGGCGTCGACTGCACGATCAGCAACGGCAGCGAGCAGCTCCTCACCGTCTTCGCGATGGACGTGTCCCACGACGCCGAGCGCGACGAGATGCGGTCCGAGTTCGCCGAGGCGGCCGAGGGCTCGGAGCACTGCGCGGCCGTCGACTCGCCCGCCGGGTACGTGTGCCGGGACGTCGACGACAGCGGCGAGACGTACGCCGCCTTCCTGTTCGACGACCGGTGGGTGCGCGTGACCGCCCGCTACCGCGACGACGACGAGCCGCCGAGCGCCGACGTCGTCCTCGGCGTGGCCCGGAACGTCGACGCGACCATCACGGCGTACGACGCGGCACGCTGACCTCGGGCGCCGCGCGGGACCACGCGGTGACGAGCTGCGCCACCCAGGCCAGGGCGAGGAGCGCCAGGCCGGTCACAGCCGCCCAGGACGTCGAGCGCCCGACCGCGAACGCCAGGAGGAACGCGGCGCCGCCCGCCCACACGGCGAAGGTCGCGCCCGCGAACGGCGCGGTCGCCGGCGGCTCCGCGCGACGCCGGGCCACGGCGGAGCGCAGCGCGACGGGCACGGCGAGGAGCAGCCCGAGGGGCACCGCGACCAGGGTCGCCCCGGCGGTCAGCCAGGAGTCCTCGGCGAGCAGCGACGCCAGCACCAGGGCCACCGGCACCACGACGCACGCCGCCCAGCGCCCCGCCCAGGCCACCCGTCGTGCGTCCACGCCGTCCCCGCCCCTCG
Organism: Isoptericola sp. NPDC055063; assembly: GCF_053608125.1. Taxonomy (NCBI): domain Bacteria; kingdom Bacillati; phylum Actinomycetota; class Actinomycetes; order Micrococcales; family Promicromonosporaceae; genus Isoptericola; species Isoptericola sp. NPDC055063. The sequence goes on from NZ_JBSGUW010000002.1 coordinate 350,915, forward strand.
TCGTACGGATCCCGAGGAACACGGTAGCCGGGGCCGGGACCGTGCCCCTGGTCCACGACGACATCCGGCGCGGCCCGGTCCGGTGGTCGCACCCGCGCGCCGGCCCTAGTGTGGCGAGCGCGATCCAGGTGGCACCCGGGAGAGGGCGAGGCGCGGTGACCGGTCACGACGAGGAGGCCCCGGAGACGAGCGGGGCAGCCGCGCACCGGTTCCCCCGCCTCCACCTCGGGCGGTTCTCCCTGCGGCGCCGGTCCCTCGAGACGGAGCCCGTGGTGGACGCCGCGTCCGAGCGGCTGCAGGAGTTCCTCGTCGCCCTCGGGGGCGCACTGCTCACGGTCGGGACCGCGGCCACCGACATCCAGCACACGCTCAAGCGCGTCGCCGTCGCGCTGGGCTCGCCGCAGACCGCACTCTTCGTGTTCCCCACGCTCATCCTCATCCGGATGCCGGGCGACACCGAGACCCGGTTCGACGTCGCGGAGTCGGCCGGCGGCGAGGTCCGCTTCGACCGCGCCGCGCAGCTCTACGCCGTCGTCGACGACGCCGTCGCCGGCCGGATCGACGCGTCCGAGGGCGTCGACCGGCTCCGGGCGGTCAAGGACGCGCGGCCGCGCTTCCCGACGTGGGTCCGCACGGCGGGGCACGGCCTGGCCGCCGCGGGGCTCGGCCTCGTGCTCCTCGGCGGCAACCCCGTCAGCGTGCTGTACGCGCTGGTGCTGGGCGCGCTCGTGGGCGCCGTGAAGCTGGTCGTGCGCCCGGGGACGTACGCGGCCACGCTGCTGCCCGTGGTCACCGCGTTCGTGCTGGCCCTGCTCGTGTTCGGGCTCGCGTCGACGGCCGTCGTGAGCGAACCGCTCCAGGTGCTGGTGCCGCCCCTGGTCACCCTGCTGCCCGGGGCCGCCCTCACCACGGGGGTGCAGGAGCTCGCCGCGGGCGACATGGTGGCCGGCGCCAGCCGACTCGTGTCCGGGATGGCCCAGCTGCTGTTCCTCGCGTTCGGCATCCTGGGGGCGCTGGCGATCACCGCCGTGCCCAGCTCGGCCGCGCTGGCCTCCTCCCCGACCACGCTCGGGGCGTTCCAGCCGTGGATCGGCGTGCTGCTCTTCTCGGTCGGCATCTTCCTGTACCACTGCGGTCCGCCGCGCTCGTTCCCCTTCCTCACCCTGGTGCTGCTCGTGGCCTACGGCGGCCAGGTGGCCGGCGCCGCCGTGGCGAACGGCGTGTTCAGCGCCTTCCTCGGCGCCGCGGCGCTGACCCTCTGCGCGTACCTCGTCCAGACCGTCAAGGGAGCACCTCCCGCCGTCGTGTGCTTCCTGCCCGCGTTCTGGCTGCTCGTGCCCGGAGCCAGCGGGCTGATCGGGCTCACCCAGTCCGCGAGCGGCGCCCCCGTCGCGACGACGAGCCTGACCACCATCGCGGGGTCGATCGTCGCCATCGCGCTGGGTGTCCTCGTCGGCACCGCGCTGTACCGGCAGATCTACACGGTGGCTCCCGCCCGGTGGCGGCTGCGCCCCACCTGAGGCCGCGGCGATGAGTCCGCCGACCTTGCGACGTCTACCGTCCGTCCACCCCGACACTCCCCGGGAGGCATCGTGCGGCTCCTCCTCACCTCCGCCGGCGTACGGAACGCGACCATCCACGACGCGCTGCTGCGGCTCCTGGGCCGGCCGGTCGCCGACTGCACCGCGATGTGCATCCCGACCGCCCTGTACGGGCACCCCGCCGTCGGCCCGGGCCCCCACGTGCGGGGCTTCGTCTCCGGCACCACCGATGACATGACCGGGCTGGGGTGGCGGTCCGTGGGCGTGCTCGAGCTGACCGCCCTGCCCTCCATCGACGCCGACCTGTGGGTGCCCCGCGTCCGGGACGCCGACGTCCTGCTCGTGGCGGGCGGCGACGCCCTCTACCTGCACCACTGGATGCGGGAGTCCGGGTTCGCGGACCTCGTGCCGCAGCTGACGGACACCGTCTACGTGGGGATGAGCGCCGGCAGCATGGTGACGACGCCGCGCATCGGGGAGTACTTCGTCGAGTGGATCCCGCCGTCGCGGGACGACGCCACGCTCGGCCTCGTCGACTTCTCGATCTTCCCGCACCTCGACCACCCGATGCTGCCGGACAACACCCTCGCCGCAGCCCGCAGGTGGGCGGCCGGGCTCGGCAACGCCGCCTACGCCGTCGACGACGACACCGCCATCACCGTCGTCGACGGCGAGGTCGAGGTCGTCTCCGAAGGGCACTGGGAGCGCCTCGCCTGACTCTCGTGGGCCGGTGCGCGGACGGGTCGACCTCCACCGGTCGCGCGCCTTCTAGGCTGGCCCGCGTGTGGTCGCACGCGAGGCCGGCGTCGGCCGGGGTCCGGGACACCGCCGCCGCGGTGGCCTTCGCGGCGGTCTCGCTGGTCCCCGCGCTCGGCCCGTACGGCATGGTGATGGGCGACCTCCCGACGCGCGACGACGACGCGTGGCGGGTCGTCCTCGTCCTCGCTCAGACGCTCCCCCTGGCCGTCCGGCGTCGCCTGCCGGGGGCGTGCCTGGCGGTGGTCGGGACGACGTTCGCGCTCTCCCAGGTCCTGGCGTACGCGCCGTCGCCGGCAGGGCTCGGGCTGCTGTTCGCGCTCTACTCGGCCGGGGCATACCTGCGGCGGGGCCGCGTCGCCGTCGCGGTGGCCGCCGCCGTCGCCTTCGTCGCCCTCGCCGTCGTGCTCACCGCGCTCGGGTCGCCGGAACGGCCGTGGGAGCTCGCGACGTTCGGGCTCGTCCTGGCCGCGGCGTGGGGCGTGGGGGACCTCGTGCGGGCCCGCGCGGCGTCGGCGCGGTCGCGGGCCGAGCTCGCCGCCCGGGCCGCCGTCCTCGAGGAGCGCGCCCGGCTGGCCCGCGAGCTCCACGACGTCGTGAGCCATCACGTCACCGGCATGGTGGTGCAGGCGGACGCCGCTGCGTTCCTGCTCCCCGCGGAGGAGCGGGCCGTCCGCCCTCAGCTGGCGGGGATCGCGGACGCGGGCCGGCGCGCCCTCGACGACCTCCGCCGGCTGCTCGACGTCCTCGGCGCCGAGGAGCCCTCCCCCGGGCCGCCCGTCGGGTCGATCGCCGACCTCGCCGACGCCGCCCGCGGCACCGGCCTCGACGTCGAGCTGGTCGAGCACGGGACGCCCCGCGGGTCCGACGAGCTCCGCCTGACCGCCTACCGCGTCGTCCAGGAGGCGCTGACGAACGCCCGCAAGCACGCCCCGGGCGCGGCCGCCTGGGTGTCGGTGCGGTGGACGGGGCCGGACGCCCGCCTCGCCGTGGCCACGTCCGCCGCGCAGACACCCGGCGTGCTGCCCCGGATCCCGTCGTCCGGGCGGGGGATCCACGGCTTGCGCGCGCGGGTCGAGCACCTGGGCGGCACGCTGCGCGCGGGCCCCGCCGAGGACGGCGGCTTCCTCCTCGAGGCGAGCCTCCCGCTCGACCCCGCACGCCCACCCGCCCCACGAGCAGGAGACGACCGTGCCTGAACCGACCGACCTCGAACCTCCCGCGCCCGAGCCCGCCGCGCCCGGGCCCACCGCGCCGATCCGGGTCCTCGTCGTCGACGACCACGCCGTCATCCGCATCGGGTACGCCACGATCCTCGGCGCCCAACCGGGCATCGAGGTGGTCGGCGAGGCCGCCGACGGGCGCACCGCCGTCGACCTCGCCGCCCGCCTGCACCCCGACGTGGTCGTCATGGACGTGCGGATGCCCGTGCTCGACGGCATCGCCGCCACCCGGCTGCTCGCCGGGCCGGGCGTCGGAGGGCCGGGCGTCGCGCACCCGCCGCGGGTGCTCGTGGTGACCACCTTCAACCTGGACCGGCAGGTCTACGAGGCGCTGCGCGCCGGGGCCAGCGGGTTCCTCCTCAAGGACGCCGGGCCTGCCCAGCTCGTCGACGCGGTCCGCACCGTCGCCGCCGGCGAGGCGCTGCTCTCCCCCGCCGTCACGCAGGCGCTGCTGGGGCGCTTCGCCGAGCGCGTGCTGCCTGCCGCCACCGACGACCCCGGCGTCGCCGCCCTGACCCCGCGGGAGCGGGAGGTGCTGGTCGCGATCGCCGACGGCCTGTCCAACGCCGAGATCGCCGAGCGACTCGTCATCAGCCACGAGACCGTGAAGACGTACGTCTCGCGCATCCTGCTCAAGCTCGGCCTGCGCGACCGCGTCCAGGCCGTCGTCCACGCGTACCGGAGCGGGCTCGTGGCGCCCCGCCCCTGAGCCCGCGTCCCCCGTGCGAGGGACCCCGATCGCGCTCTCGCCCGTGATCCGCCGGGCATCGCCCGGTCCCTAGCGTCGAGGCATGACCTCCACCGCACCGCACCGCACCGTCCGGGAGTCCTCGTCGCGGATCGCCCGCATCCTCCGGCACCCGCTGGGCTGGCTCGCCGTCGGCCTTCTCGCGATCGCCGCCCCGTCCGCCCTCGCGGACGCCCCACCCGTGCCGGCGCTGCTCGGCGCGGGAGTCGCGCTCGCCGTCTACTGGGCCGTCATGCGCTTCGTCGCCCGCCGGCCGACGCCCGAGATCGCCCTGCGCGGCATGTGGCGCGACGTCCGTCTCGGGGCCGGCATCGGCGCCGCGTTCATCGCCGCCTCGCTCCTGGTCATCGTGGTGCTGGGCGGCTACCGGTTCACCCTCGACGGCGCCGCCGGCCTGGGCGCGCTCCCCGGCCTCGTCGCCGTCGCGCTCGCGGGGGCGCTCACCGAGGAGCTGATGATCCGGGGGCTGGTCCTCCAGGCCGTCGAGACACTCCGCGGCCCCCGCACCGCGCTCGTCGTCAGCGCCCTGCTCTTCGGGCTCCTCCACCTCGCCAACCCCGGCGCGACGGTCTGGAGCTCCGTGGCCGTGGCCGTCGAGGCCGGCGGGCTGATGGGCGCCGCGTTCCTGTGGCGGCGCAGCCTCTGGCTGGTCACCGCGCTGCACGCCACCTGGAACGGCCTCGAGCAGCTCGTCGGCATCCCCGTGTCCGGCCACGTCGCGCCCAGCCTGCTCGTCACCGTCCCGCACGGCCCGGCCCTGCTCACGGGCGGCGACTTCGGGCTCGAGGCGTCCGTCGTGCCCGTCGTCCTCAGCCTCGTCCTCATCACCTGCTTCCTGCGCCGGGCTCGTCGGTGACCGCGCCGGCGGGGCGCCCGCGCACGGTCGCGTCGGCGAGCAGGGCGCCGATCTTCACGCCCAGGCACAGGCTGACGAACGTCATCAGCGACGACTCGAGCGAGCCCAGGTCGGTGGACGCCAGCGCGACGAGGCCCACCGTGCCGGGGACGAGCAGCAGGAACGCCGGCTGGAACGTGGCCGCGCTGGGCAGGGCGACCATCCCCTGCTCGATGAGGCGCGCGGTCACGAAGAGCAGCGCCGCGGTCACGCCCGCCGCGACCTCCGGCCCGATCCACGGCGACAGCACGGACAGGAGCGCGAAGGTGCAGGTCATGACGCCCACGTTGAGCACGGTGAGGCGGCGCCCCGACCCGAACGCGAGGCCGACGCCGATCGCGAGCACCACCACGCCCGCCCACGACGCCCACTGCGGCGGGATCGCGAGCCACCCGCCCGCGTCCGCCGTCGTCGACCGCACGTCCCCGACCAGCGCGGCCGACGACGGGTCCAGCGTGAGCCCCGTGAGCGCGGAGCCCGCGGAGATGCCCACCGCCATCATGCCGAGCACGATGACGCCGTAGGCCAGCCGGCCCGCCCCCGTCACGATGTCGGACGCCGTGAGCTCCAGCAGCGCGTTCGTCACCAGCGCGCCCGGGACCAGCACGGCGACCGGGGCGCACACCGCGAACAGCGGCACCGGCCCGAGGTCGAGCGCCGACGCCACCGCGCCCACCCCCGTCGTCGACACCAGCGCCACGAGGAAGGGGACGACGGCGGTGGCGCCGTCGAGACGCCGCAGCAGCAGCGAGAGGATCCCGACCAGGGCGCCCGTGAGCACGCTGACCACGACCGCCCACCAGGGGCACCGGAAGACGACGGCGAGCCCCACCGCGACGGCCGCGCTGCCGAGCACCCACCCGGCCGACGCGTGCGGGCGGGCGAGCCGCCGGATCGCCTCGATGCGGTGGGCCGCCCCGTCCACGCGCACCGCGCCCGACTCCACCTCGCGGGCCAGGCGCCCGGCGTGCGCGGCCTGCCGGAACGACAGGTCGTCGCCCTGCGTCCCCACGAGGGTCACCTCGCCCGTGGCGTCCCGGCTGACGAGGACGACGTCGGGCAGGACGTCGAACCGCAGCCGTTCCTCCGCCGCGTCGGGCTGCTCGCGCTGGGCCCGCTCGAGGGAGAGGCGCACGTCGGTGACCGACAGGCCCGCCTCCAGCAGCAGCGCACCCAGCTGCCCGAAGGCGTACGCGCCCCCGGTGCCCTGGCTCTCACCGTGCCACGCGCGTCCGCTCCCTCGCCCCACGACCGCCATTCCTACCCGGTCGCGGCGCCCGTGTCTCGCCGGGCTTCTCGCCGGGCCCGGTCACCGCGACCGGTCGCGGTCAGCTCGCGGCGTTCACCGTCTCCAGCGCGTCCTTGTACCCCTCGAGATCGGCCCACGTCGCGCCCTCGGCGAGGCGCGCGGCCTCGGTGGCGTGCAGCAGGTCGCCGACCGTCCCGGCGCCGTCGGCCGGGTCGTCGAGGGCGATCTGGTCGTCGAGGGCGAGCGCGCCCGTGGCGACGTTGAGCCACGCGGCGAGCAGCTGCCGGTCGAGGGTGTCGACCTGCGCGTCGTGGTTCGCCGCCCACAGCACCTGGAGGGCGTCGTCCGTCGTGCCCAGGTCGACCGCCTCGGCGAACACGGCGCTCTGCGCGCGCGTCGTCGACAGGTAGCAGGCCAGCTCGTCGGCGGTGTGCTCCGCGTCCTTGACCTCCCGGTACTCCGACGACCAGTAGCCAGCCCCGCGGGTCACGGGCTCCGGCGCCGCCTGGCCGGCCGGCGCGCCGAACACCTCGAGCTCGTAGATCGAGAAACCCCACTGCGTCGCGCGCTCCGTCGCGAGCAGGCGCACGTACCGGCCCGTGCCCGCGACGTCCAGCTCGTCGACGAAGCCGTCGCCGTCGGTCACGGTGCGCACCGTGGTCCAGGTCTCACCGTCCGGCGACGTCTGGATCTCGTAGCCCGACGCGTACGCCGTCTCCCAGTCGATCCGGACGCGGCTCAGGTCGTAGGACGCGCCCAGGTCCACGGCGATCCACTCCGGCTGGCTCCACCCGCTGCCCCACCGGGTGCCGGCGTTGCCGTCCACCGCCATCTCGCCGGTGCGCGACGGGTCGTCGATGCTGGACACCGTCACCGGCCGGCCCAGCGCGAGCGACTGCTGGCCGTCGTCGGTGCACTCGTCCGCCTGCTCCTCGGACTGGAAGCAGCGCAGGTACCGGTAGGACTGCGCGGACGTCTCGAACGACGGCGCGTTGTCCCACTCGTACGTGTAGTAGTGCACGTACGGCTCGGCGGCGGCGATGATCGCCGGGAGATCGAGGTCGCCGGTACCGAGCGCGACCTGGCGCATGTCGCCCTCCGCGTTCACGTTCACGGCGTCCTTGACGTGCAGGAGCTCGATGCGGTCCCCGTACTCCTCGATCCACGACGGGACGTCGATGCCGGCGTCCGCGGCCCAGCCGACGTCGAGCTCGAACGTGACGTACCGCGGGTCGGTGTTCTCCTCGATGACCTGCCAGGCGCTGACCATCTCGCCCGTCTCCGGGTCCGGGTACCGCGTGGTGAACTCGCTCTGGTGGTTGTGCAGCACCAGCTTGTTCGCGCCGTTCTCGTGCGCGTAGCGGCCGAGCTCGTCGGCGTACCGCGCGGTCGCGACGGCCTCCTCGTAGGTGCCGTAGCCGCCCGCCATCCCGCCGGACCCGATGTAGTCCTGGCCCAGCGCGACGGCGTTGGCGACCGTCGCCGGCCACGAGTCCCGGTCCGTGCTGCCGTGGCTGTTGGACACCTCGAGGCCGTGCTTGTCGAGGATGGCCTGGTACTCGTCCACGGGCATCGAGTACGGGTGGTTGTACGGCTCGACGTTCGTGAAACCGGCGTTCGCCACCTCCCCGAGCACCCGGTCGAGGGTCTCCGCCGACGGCGTCCCGGAATACCCCAGCTCGCCCACGTGCGTGTACAGCTGGATCGAGATCTTGGAGTCGGGCAGCCCGTCGCCCTCGCCGCACGTCGACGGCGCTGCCGCGGTCGGCGTCGTGGCCGACGTGAGGGCCGCAACGGTGGCGGGTGCGGCGACCGCCGGGGCCGTGGCGAGCGCGCTCGCGAGGAGAGCTCCGCCCGTGAGTGCGGCGCCGAGGCGACGCGCGCGTGGGGATTCGAATGAGGTCTGCATGGGTGCTCCGATGGACGACGGTGTCGATCTGCGGCGACGGCCATGCGACTTCTGCCGCCAACTATGCAAAAGGAGTCTGTCGGCCGTCCGATGGAGTGTCAAGAGTGGGCCACGGCGGGCTGCGCCGCCGAAGCGTTGAGCGACGGGGGTTTTGTCCGCTAAGTTCTCGACCGCTCGCTGCGGCACGGTGTCGTGCCTCGCTCCCGACGTCGTCGGGACGGGCGACCCCGGTGCGATGACGACGAGGAGTGGTGCCCCATGGTCCGCGAGATGTCAGGGCGACGCCCCTCCCACCACCCGGGTGCACGACTGGTGCGGTTCCTCTGCGGTGTCACCGCCACCCTCCTCGTCCTGGCCGGCGTCGCCCCGGTCGCCACGGCGGCGAAGCCCGTCGGGCCGCCCGCGGGGGTGCAGGCGCACGCGCTGGAGCCCACGGCCGTGGAGGTCGCGTGGGCGCCGGTCGCGGGGGCCGACGGGTATCGGCTCGCCCGATCGACCACCTCCGGCGGCCCGTACCTCACGGTGGCGTCGGTCGACGCCGCGAGGACGACCTACACGGACTCGGGCCTGACGCCGGCCACGACCTACTACTACGTCGTGGAGACCCGGTCGGGGTGGTCCAAGTACTCGCGCCCCTCGGCCGAGGCCGTGGCCTCGACCCCCGAGGCGATCGACGCCCCGACCGGCCTGGCAGCGACCAGCACGGGCACGACCATGGAGCTCACCTGGACCCCCGGCGCGGGCGCTGAGCACTACGAGGTGCTCCGCGCCGCGGGTGCCGAGGAGAAGGTCTCCCTGGGCACGACCACGGCCTCCAGCTTCAGGGACGCGGACATCGTGCCGGGGCACTGGTACACCTACACGGTGCGGTCCGTGCGCGGGATCGCGGTCGCCGACTCGGCCGAGCTGTACGTGGCGGCGGGGACGCCGACGACGACGGAGCTCACGGTGTCCCCGGCCGTCACGGAGGAGGGTCAGCGCGTCGTCCTGTCCGCCCACGTGAGCCTGCCCGGCCAGGACGACGTCCTCTTCGAGGGGGCCGTCGAGTTCACGCTCGACGGCGCGTACGTGGGGCGCGTCGACATCGACTACCGGGACCACGACGCCATGTTCCAGCTGACCGACCTGACGGCCGGCCCGCACGTCTTCCGGGCGCAGTACCGCGGCGGCACCTGGGAGAGCACCGGTGCGAGCGCGTCGGCGCCGGTCGATCACGACGTCGTCTCCGCCTGGGGTGACGTGGACTTCGGTTCGCCCCAGGTGCATGCGTTCGGCACCGGCTCCGACCCGACCAGCGTCGCCGTCGCCGACGTCACCGGAGACGGTCTCGACGACGTCCTCCTGACCACGCGCGGCTACGCCAGCGAGGAGGACGACGCCCGGTTCAAGCTCGCGATCTTCGCCCAGCAGCCCGACGGCACCCTCGCCGTCCCCACCGTGCTGCCGTCCCACGGCGGCACTTTCGCCGCCACGATGCGCACCGCCGCCGGTGACTTCGACGCGGACGGCGACGTCGACGTCGCGGTCGCCGGGAACCTCGGCGTCGACATCTACCTCCAGGACGGCGGGGCGCTCGGTGCACCGACCCTGCTCGCCACCCCCGAGGCGACGAACGACATCGTCGCCACCGACCTCGACGGCGACGGCCGGAGCGACCTCGTGGTCACAGACGCCACCCCGCGCACCGTCGCCTACCTGGACGTCGCGTCCGGCGCCACGGACCCGGTCGTCGTCTCCCCGACTGTCGGCGGGCTGGTCGACACCGGCGACGTCAACGGCGACGGCCGCACCGACGTCGTCGGCAACACCACCCACGACGTGCTGGTGTACGCCCAGGATGCCGACGGCGGCTTCTCCGAGGAGACCCGCATCGCCGACGTGCCCGACCTGAGCTCGATCGCCGTCGGCGACGTCACGGGTGACGGGCGGGCCGACATCGCGGCGACCCGCGCCACCAACAGCCCCTACGCCGGCGCGTCGGTGTACCCGCAGACGGGGGCGAGCACGATCGGCGCTCCCGTCCTGCACGGCCTGGTGGACATGCCCGAGCCGCTCACGCTCGTCGACGTCGACGGCGACGGCCGGCGCGACCTCGTCACCGTGCACGGGGGCTGGAACACGGCCAGCGTCCTCCTCCAGCGCCCGGACGGGCTGCTGGGCCGCGCGCAGACCGCGCGGATCCCCAACGCGACGAGGCACTACGACAACCGTGGGATCGCCGTCGGCGACGTCACCGGCGACGGGAAGCCCGACCTCGTGATCGCCGACTACCTCCGCGGCTTGGTCGTCGTGCCCCAGTCCTGACGAGAGCGAGCCTTCGCCAGGCGCTCCTTCCTCTCCGTACCTACCACGCCGCGGTCAGCGACCGCACGAACAGGACGTTGGTCTCGTCGTAGTAGTCCTCGGTGAGGCCGCGGTCCTCCATGCCGAGGCGGACGCAGACCCGCTGCGAGGCCTCGTTGCGCGGGTCGGTCACGGCGATGACCGAGGTCAGGCCGCGTCGTCCGGCGTCCACAAGGACTGCGGCCGCCGCCTCGGTGGCGTACCCGCGACCCTGCGCGTCCGGGTGCAGGTGCCAGCCGATCTCCACCGGGGCGTCGCCCGTGACGCCCCGCGTGAGGGGGGCCGGCTTGAGCAGCAGGTTGCCCAGGAGCGCGCCGGTCTCCGTGTCCGCCACGGCCCAGATCCCGTGCACGGGATGGTCCAGCGCACGACGGCGCGCGATCGACGCGAGCGCCTCGTCCCGCGACGTCATCTGCCGCGCCTGCGGACCGAGGAACCGCACCGTCTCCCAGCGGGCCTCGAGGTCCAGCAGGAAGTCCGCGTCGTGGTCCGCCCAGGGGCGCAGGGTCAGTCGTGCGCTCGTGATGGTCCGCATGCCGGCCAGTATGGATGCCCCGAGCACGAACGACGATCGCTGCGACGCTCACACCGCCAGGTCGGGCTCCACCGAGGTGACGACCTTGCCGGCCGCCCGGGCGTACGCGACCTCGCGGCGAGTCGCCGCCCCGACGTAGCCGCCCGCGCTGACCACGCGCACCTCGTCCGCGAGGTCGATCCGCCGCAGGTGCAGCTCGCCCAGCGCCTCGCGCCGGGCCGGCGTCAGCGCCTCGTCGACCGCCTCGGGCGCGAGCACGATGACGCCTCGGGCGGTCAGCCGGCGCCGCTCCGCCTCGAACAGGTCGCGGAAGCGCAGCGACCCGCACAGGCACACCACCCGGGGCCGACCGGCGACGCTCCTGCCCGTCGGCGACACCTCGCTCATCACGTCGCGGGATGGAACGACGTCGGCGCGGTCGGGCCGACGACGGTCACGGACGAACGCCGTGGGGCGAGGCGGGCACGTCCGCCTGTGCGGTGCAGCTGAGGCAGTACACGGTCGTCCGGATCACCTCGCCGCCCCTGAACTTCTGGCCTAGCTCCACCGTCGGATCGTCGGAGTCGCACACCGGGCACCACCACGGGCCGGGATCGCCGTCGTGCACGGCGAGGAAGATGCGGCTCCACGGGTCGTCGGTCATGACCGGGGAATATATCGGCCGGCCAGGCCCTCAGGGAGCTGCTGCACAGAAGGTCGACCACCTGCGTGATGGTGCTTGCAGGTGTCGACATGCAGCGCGGACACGGCCGCTGTGGTTTGCGTGATCTCGGGCGTGTCGCCCGGATCGCGACATGGAGGTTCCGGCTCGGGCGGGCTACGCGTTGGAACCGATGACCTCGGCGTAGGAGGGGTACCGGTTGCGTGACAAGCCCCAGGCGCGCCACCAGCCGTCATCACACCGGACGAGCGTCAGCACGTGCGCCTCTGGCAGAACGGCGTCCGCGAACACCTGCGCGCTGCTTGCCGTCGGCGGAATGAAGCGGACGTGAGCAACCAGCTCGGGGTGCTCATCGTTCTGGTCGACACGCTGTGCCATCGACCATCCGTCAAGATCGGCGCGGGCCTGACGGAAGTCATCCCATGCCGGCGGGTGCAAGGTGAGGCTGTCGAGCGCCATCCGGTACCGGTCGATGTCGAGCAGGGCCTTCCACCACAGAAACGCCGCGCCGAGTGGCACTGACGGGCTGGGTTCACCCTCAGGGAAGAACGCGGCGAACGCCTCGGCGGCGGTACGCGCCTCGAGCGGCAACGGAAGCTCGCGGGGCCACGCCGGCCAACGTCCCGCAGACGTGTCGGCCCGAGACCCTTGAGTCAGCGACTCCGCCACCTCCGCGAACTTCGGGACCGTAGGCCTGAACGCCTGGAAGAACTCGGCGACGGACAACGACGGGTCGGTGTAGTCGCTGTGCTGCTCACGCAGGCACTCGAGCACCGCCTTCGCGTCGAGGTCGAGCTGGTCGAGCAGGAAGGCGTCAGGATGAACTGCCTCGATCTCGTACCTCTCCATCGAGGCGATCGGAAAGTCCTTCAGGTTCGCGGTCACGATCACGCTCGCCCCGGACCTGACGGCCGCCGCCAGTACGTGTCGGTCCTTCGGGTCGTTGGTCATGGCGGGGATCAGGTCCTCGTATCCCTCGATGAGCGCTTCGGGGAAAGCGCGGCTCATCTGCCGGATCCGGTGGCGCGCCTTCGCCGGAGCGAGCCCACGCTTGTCGATCAGGGTGCGCTCAACCTCGTCCAAGATCTGCAGCGTCCACAGCGGCCGGAACATGCCCGTATCGGCCAGCCGGAGAAGCGTGTCGAACAGCGGGTGAGGGACCAGGACGCATGCGTCCAGAACGACTGGGAACGACATCTGTCAACGAGTCGCGTCGAAGCCGTCGCCGCCGGCTCCGTCAGCCGTGGCCTCGCGAGAGAGCTCGGCCAAGACCTCTCGCCGCTCGCGCCTCGACCGCTGTTGATACTCGACCAGATCCGAGAGTCGCACTCGGCGGTGCCGACCAGGGCGTGTAAACGGAACATCCCCGTCCTCCAGGAGCCGCACCAGCGTCGGCCGCGAGATGCCGAGGAAGTCCGCGGCGGCCTGGGTCGTCATCACCGTGTCATGAGGAGCAAGGGTGACAGCCTGGCCGTGAGCCATCGCGCGCACCGCATCGCGCAGCACCACGAACACCTCGACGGGTAGCTCGATCTGCGACCCGTCCGGACCCACGAGTGCAGACGAGCCAGCCTCTTCAAGCACCGCCGACAGATCCGACAGTGTGGAGCCGGCCGCCGGGGGCAGCACGGTGTGCTCTATGACGACGCTCATGCCGCCAGCCTAACTCGAAAAAAACGAAAGCAGAGGGCTCGGGGGGACGCCGGCAGCCCCACGGATCAAGTCCGAGGCGAGCACCACGAGGCGAACAGCCCTGCGAGTCGACCGCTGACGACACGGACGTCCGCGTCGAATTCCTCATAGGTCAGCCCGGCTACGGCTTCGACGATGGGGGCCTGGTCTTCGGCTGCCTTGTCAAAAGTGGACCGATCTGCAATCTGGGCTGTACAACGACAGCAGGACTGTCGACGTGCAGCGCAGATTGCACGGACACGCCGCTCTACCTTGCACGACTGCGGGCGTGTCGCAGGGCTTGCGCAAGATAGGTTGCATCATGCCTGGTCAGCGGCTGCCGCTGTCGATGACTTCCTGGTGCGCGCAAGCTGGTCGGACAGGATCTGCACGGCGCGGCCGCCGGCCATGAGTCCGTAGAGGTAGGCACGCCAGGCAGACCTGTTCGCGGACCGGCTGCCCTCCACCCTGCTCCCACTCCTGCTGGACTCGCGCGCCCAGATCGAGCGCGACTTCGCCGAGGTAGATCTGGTCTAGGCATCCGGCTAGCGCAGGAGCACGACCAACTTCGCTCCCTTGGTCTTGAACGTCTGCGCCTTGACCTCCCGGATCGTGTCGCCGACGAGGCGGTCTAGGACGTACCGGTGGGCGGGCGTGACGGCAAATGTAGGCCGCCCGCTGCCACCCTGGCCCACCCGGCGGTAGTCGCCTCCCAGATCCACCAACAGCGCCTTGAGGTCGTCGTTCGACAGATCCGCTCCCCGCGCCTGGATGAGCCGGAGGAGTTGGGTCGCGTTGGCACCAGCGGCCCTGAGCGCTTCGAGACTGCGGTAGCCGAGGCGCCATCCCTTGTCGATGAGGGCATCGGCGATCGCACGCACCTGTGTGCCGTTCGCGCCGGCGAGGAACTCTGGCAGGCGCCGGACGACGGCAAGTCGGACGGACCCATCGATCGTGGCGCTGCGGATAAAGCGTGGCAGCACGCCGGGAGGCAGGATCGCGGAAGAAACGAATGTCGCGTACTTCCTCGATGCGGCGATCGCGGCCTCGTGCGCTGCCCAGTCGGTGAGGATGCCGGCGGCGAAGGTCGCGCTGTCGTCGGCTAGGAGGCGCTTGCGCAGGAGTTTCGCGACGAGGTCGCTAGCCTCCGGCTCGAGGTCTGTGGCGGGGACCGCTCCGGGCTTGAGGCTTGCGGCGAGCGAGACGCGCGTCGTCGGCGAAGAGATGAGCTCGCCTGCGTTCAGGACGGTGACGGCGAGTTCGATTCGGTCGTCGAGCGACTGGCCGTCGGCATCGGTGATCTTCTTGTGTTTTGTAAGCAGCGCGGAGATCGAGCGGTCGATGCCGTGGTGCTTGAGGTAATTGGTTGTGTTGGTCCAGGTTGGGTCAGTACGTCGGCTTGAGCAGAGCTCGGGCCAGGCCGCCGGGTCGACATCCCCAAGGTTCGGTACGCGGCACTCGGGTTCGCAGCGGCTGACGAAGGCGTGGATGTTCTGGGTGTCGTTCTGCTTGGCGATGTCGTTGAGTACCGCGGCAAATCTCTCGGTACTCGCGATCACGTCGATGTGCTCGACCGTGTCGACGAGTAGGAGATAGTCCGAGAGCCGGTCGAGTACGTACTGGTAGGCGTGTGTGCTGGTCGTCTGGACGATGTCGAGTGCGATCTTGCCTTCCGGCACGAGGATCCGGAGGTTTTCCTCGGTGACTGGGTACAGCCGGAACTCAAGTGCGACATCGCGGGCTGCGGCGTTCAGTGGTTCGAGAGACTCGAGGCGCGCACCGCTGGCACGGGCGAGGCTCAGGACCGTGCGCGCCTGCTCTAGAGATTGCGGCCTGCAGATGACGGCGATCTCGCGGTACATGCCGGTGAGTACATGCCCGAGCTGGTGATCGACGTCGAAGTCGTCGTTCGGGATGGACCGCAGCACCGCGTCGAGCAGCGCTGGTCGGTCGTCCGGGTCGATGGGCGCGTCGAGTGCGGCGTAGCGGACGACGCCCTTCCAGTGCGGGGACATCAGGGCCAACAAGGTTCCGGGGTGGCTCCCTTGCTGGATGTATGTGTGGAGGAAGTCGTCGTCGCTGTCCCCACGGCGCGACAGTTGGCGGGCGACCCGTGCCGCGGCCTGCGGGCGTTGGGCCAACAAGTAGTCGAGGATGCTGACGTTGTAGATGCTGGCGTCGCTGAACAGGGCGGCATCGTCCCTCTTGTCCGCGCCCTGCTCACGCAGGATCTGCTCAACATCGATCGAGCTGAGCGTGAAGGTCGCGTCGGGCTCGCCCGGCTCGATACAGCGGCGGATGTACTCCAGCGCATCGCGTCCCAGGTGGTTGCCGTAGTAGCTCGACGCGTACAGCGCGAAGTGAGACGTGAGGAATCCGTGACGAACGAGCTCGCGGGCCAAGTCCGAGTGAAGGACCGCGTCGACGACCGCGTCGAACGTCTGCTCTCCGTCGAGTTCCCGGCCGGAGGAGTCGGTGAGCTCGAGGGAGGAGGCGTCAAGGCGGAATTCTGTTCGCGCGCAGAGGCCCTCCCAGACATGGTGGCGCAAGAAGCGTAGGTTCGCCTCAGCGTCCTCGATCTGCGCGGTGAGTTTCTCCTCATCGCGGGTATCCCACTCGTGTTGGTCGATGGGCACCCCGAGAAGCCCCGCGAGCTGGTCCTGACTGAATGACAATGTGACCGATCCGGAGCGGTACGCCTTCAAAATGATCTGCTGGCGGGCTCCGTCCGCGATCGTCGCCCACGTCTGAACTTCTTGCACGTTGTCGTCTGTTGCGGGCCCGGCGAGCTCTGCTGACCCGGAGGTGGAGCCCTCGGCAGCACCCTCGTGCAGCGTCTCGGAGAAGGCCGTAAGGAGCCGTCCAAGGCTGGCCGCGCGTGCATCCCTCGTCGCGCTGAGGCGGCGGTCGCGCCGCAAGCGCACCAGCTCGTTCGACTGGGCGGTCAGATTGTGGCGGACGAGGTCGCGCCAGATCGAGTACAGCTGGTCGAGCGCGCTCTCGCGGTAGCGGATCTTCTCGAAATCCGTCAGGTGGGTGTTCTTGTACAGGACGACAGCAAATACGAGGTCGTCGGTGATGCCGGGGATGTGGTCGGCGGGGACCACCAGGCGGTTGCGATAGATCTCGAACTCGTTGCGGATGTTGCGGATCAAGCGCATGTCGGCGACGTGGCGTGCGGCAAGTCGGATGAGGGCGGGGTCAATCTCGAAGTCGGCGCTGGCCATGACGTCAGTCATCACGTCACGGGCGTTATCGGCGCTGACGAAAGGCACGACGGGGATGATGACATCGAAGAACTTTGTACGGTTCGCGCGCTTGAGTGTTGTCTTCGCCCGGTCGTTCTGATCACCCGGGCCTTCCTCAGTGCCGTCCTCTGATTCCCCGCCGATGTGGTCGAAGACGCTGTCACGGATCGCGTAGACGAAGACGATCCGGCGCCCGATCTGATCGGAACTGTTGAGCAGGCCGTTCAGCGCACGCAAGGTGTCGAAGACATGGACGTCCTCGAACCTGTCGATATCTTCGATGACGACGAGGTCCCGGCGGCTCGCCTGGAAGAAGTAGACGATCTCGTCGAGGTACTCGTCGAAGTACGAGTCGGACTGCCTGGACAGGGTGACGGTCGCTGGGCCGGTCTGGACCGAGGCGCTGACAGCCGGCCGGGCGCGGACGACCAGCAGAACAGCCCAGACGAGTGCAACGGAGAGGCCGAGCAGCAGCAGGTAGGCGACGATCTGGCGCCAGAGCGTCGGGAGAAGGGACTCGACCATCGGCTGCAGCAGACCAAGACCGAACAAGACGACGAAGACCGCCGTTCCGGTGCCCACGGCGATCGACCGGTCACGCCGCGTGCTCGGCACGCTGACTCGGCGAAATCGCGAGTGTGGGACCTTCTCGGGCGGAAGGCGGTACAGCAACTGCTTGACGATCTCCTTCTGGATCTGATTCGTGCGCGCATGGCGACCGGTTGACGCCTCGCCCATCGCGTTGTAGTCGTCGTCGTGCAACTCCGGGGCGATCGTCGACAAGGAGAGCTTGACAACGCGGGCCCCGTGCTCGCTATCGAGGTGTTCGAGCACGCTGCTCTTGCCCGTGCCGTACGCGCCGGTCAGGGCGACGTTGCGCACCCCATCTGCACCGATCGCCCGTTCGAGCAAGTCGTAGTAGACCCGGTGCCGGTCCGGATCGAAGCTAGGCGCGAGGGTCTGGATGGGAAGGTTCTGGCCTGGGCGCAAGCGAGGGCCTGGGGGCAGCGGCAGGACGTTTCCGGGCACACCAGGATCGTAGGGAAGCCACCCGACATCAGTCGCGAATCTCGCTACGGAGTTCGGGTGAAACGAAATCGCCACGAGATCGCGGGCCGGCGTCACGCCAAGTCGAGTGCCGACTCCAGGACAAGGAAGCCTCCGGTGGTCCGACACGACATGTGCACGGGGGCATGTCGAGACACTGCACCCACAGGCACCACAGGTCAGGTGTCACCTATCCGTGCAGCAGTCCCCACTACCCCGACCACGAGGGCGTTGAGCGCGTGGACCCCCACCACGAAACTCCCTCCAGGCGCTTGTAACAAAGGTGGAGCATTTTGCAATCTAGGCTGCACGTCAACAAGGACGCGTCAGGACTGCATGTCGACGAACCGTGAGTAGTGCCCCTGGAACGCGACGGTGATGGTGTCGGTGGGGCCGTTACGGTGCTTGGCGACGATCAGGTCCGCCTCGCCGGCGCGGGGGGACTCCTTCTCGTAGGCGTCCTCGCGGTGCAGCAGGATGACCATGTCGGCATCCTGCTCGATGCTGTTGTGGACGGCGATGCCGTTGGCGATGAAGTTGTGGGTGTCGAGCACGGTGGCGTCGAACACCTGCCTCTCACCGAGCGGCTCGATAGCGACGACCTCCTCCCAGAGCAGGTCGTTGACGGCATCGATCTCAAGGTCGTCCTCGTCCAGCACTCGGGAGATGGTCTGCAGGGCCGGGGCGCTTGCGCTGGTCCCCGAGGCCGACCTCGTCGCCAGCACGTCGCGAATCTCGTCCCAGATGGGTCGGGGCTCGGCGAGGTTGGTCCGGCCGGCAGTCCTGACCCGGCGAAGCAGATCGGCTGCGGAGTCGTCATGGCCCTCGATGCCGATCTCCTGGAGCAACCGCCGGACGCTGTCAGTCCCCGCGACGTCGAGCCGCCAGCCGGCCGCGCCCGTCCCAAGGATGCGGGCGGAGATACCGAAACGCAGCAGCAGACGTGCGGCGTCGTCGAGCAACCGTCGATCACCCGACCGCATCGACACACGACCGGTGCCCTCGTCCGAGTCGGCGACTACGACGTTGCCCATACGCGAGAAAAGTTCACGGACGAATAGTGCGATCTGGTTCTTCGGCAGATGGAACGCGGGCGTCGGGACGCGCGTCTCGACGTCGCAGCGAGCAGCGAGGAGCTCCGCCATCGCCACGACCTTCCGGTCGTCCCACTCCGCGTTGCGCTCCGGACCCGGCACGTGGCGCGGCACGCCGAGGCGCGACCCGACCTCGAGCTCGCCGAGCGGAGTCCAGCCCTCGTAGGTGAGGAACGGGTGGTTCGCCGTCGCCTCGATCTCCTTGCCCGAGGCCAGCCGCAGCCGGTACACCGGCTTCACACCGGTCGGGAACACGTGGGTCAGGTGGCGGCGCACGTACTGCAGCCGCTCGTTCAGTGCCCAAACCGGCACGTCCTTGGCGTTGAGCGCGAAGAGCTCGCCCATCGTCGTCTCCGCGCCGGTGTCTGCGCGGAGGATGCGCGTGTCCTCCGTGAGGCAGCCGGACTCACGAAGGTCCGACATCGCAGGCTTCTTGTCCTGCCGCTGCTCGGGACCACGGTTCAACTGCGACAGCGCGATGACGGGGACGCCGATCTCCTTCGCCAGCAGCTTGAGCGCGCGGGAGAACTCCGAGACCTCTTGCTGTCGAGACTCGACCTTCTTGCCGGAGGTCATGAGCTGCAGGTAGTCGATGACGACGAGCTTGAGGTCGTGCTTCTGCTTGAGCCGCCGGCACTTGGCGCGGATCTCGGTCAGCGACATGTTCGGCGAGTCGTCGATGAACATCGGCGCCTCGGAGACGCGGCCCATCACCTTGGCGACCTTCTGCCAGTCGTCCTCGCCCATGGAGCCGTTGCGCAGCTTCTGCAGGTGCACGCGCGCCTCCGCCGACAGCAGACGCATCGTGATCTCGTTGCGGCTCATCTCCAGCGAGAAGACCACGGACGACTGCCCGTGCTTGATCGACGCCGCCCGCGCGATGTCGATGGCCAGCGTCGACTTGCCCATGGCAGGTCGAGCGGCGATGACGATCATCTGCCCGGGATGCAGGCCGTTGGTGAGGCGGTCGAGGTCGGCGAAGCCGGTGGGCACGCCCACCATGCCCTCGCCGCGGTTCCCGGCGGCCTCGATCTCGTCCATGGTGCCGCCGATGATCTCGGCGAGCGGCAGGTAGTCCTCGGAGGTCTTGCGCTCGGTGACGGCGTAGATCTCGGCCTGCGCGGTGTTCACGATGCCCTCGACGTCGCCGCCGTCGGTGGCGTACCCGAGCTGCACGATCTTGGTGCCGGCCTCGACGAGGCGGCGCAGCACGGCCCGCTCCTGCACGATGCGCGCGTAGTAGCCGGCGTTGGCCGCGGTGGGGACGCCGGCCATGAGGTCGTGGATGTACGGGGCGCCGCCGATGCGGGTGAGCTCGCCCCGCTTGGTGAGCTCGGCGACGACCGTGATGGCGTCGGCGGGCTCGCCGCGACCGTAGAGGTCGATGATGGCGTCGTAGATCGCCTCGTGCGCGGGGCGGTAGAAGTCGTTGCCGCGGATCTGCTCGACGACGTCGGCGATCGCGTCCTTGGAGAGCAGCATGCCGCCGAGCACGCTCATCTCGGCGGCGACGTCCTGAGGAGGTGTGCGGTCGAAGGTGGCGCCGGAGGACGCCCCCTGATATCCCGCCTCGAGCTCCTCGATCGACATGCCCACCCCGCTCCCCCGCCGTCGCCGGCGTCCGGTCCGTCACCGGACATCGACTCCCGCTGTCAGGTCCACGTTCTACCGTGGGGCACTGACACCGCGGACGACGCTAGGCGCGCCCGCGACCCTGCGCAACGGCCGTTGTGGACACAGGTGTGGACCGACCTGTGGACAGGGTGGTCGAGCCTGTGCACGGGCGGTGGAAAGCCCTGTGCACAACTGGGGATATCGGCTGTGTACAACTTCTGGCGGGCCGCTGACCTGCGGCGTCGTTACCCTCAGGCTGTGGAGGAGAAGAAAGTTGGGTGACGTGCACCGCACCCCCGATCCGGACTCCGGACACCCCGGCGCCACCCCTCCTTCACCGACGCCTCCCGACGGTCACACGCCGGACGCCTCGCCCCGCGCCGCTGTCCACAGGGCCGACCGGCGCCGCATCGACCGCGACATCCTCGCCCTCGCGCTGCCCGCGCTGGGCGCCCTCGTCGCCGAGCCGCTGTTCGTCCTCGTCGACAGCGCGGTCGTCGGCCACCTCGGTACCGACCAGCTCGCCGGGCTGTCCGTCGCCTCCACGCTCCTCGTCACGCTCGTCGGCCTGTGCGTGTTCCTCGCGTACGCCACCACCGCCGCCGTCGCCCGGCTCGTCGGCGCGGGCCGCACCCGCGACGCGCTCCAGTCGGGCGTCGACGGCATGTGGCTCGCCCTCGGCCTCGGCGTCGCGCTCGCCGCGCTCCTCGCCGTCGGGGCGCACTGGGCCGTCGGCGCGATGGGCGCCGGCGCCGACATCGCCGGCTACGCCGCCGTCTACCTGCGCTGGTCGGTGATCGGGCTGCCCGGGATGCTCGTCGTCCTGGCGTCGACGGGCGTGCTGCGCGGCCTGCAGGACACGCGCACCCCCCTGTGGGTCGCGTCGACCGGCGCCGCCGTCAACGCGATCCTGTCCGTCGTCCTCGTGTACGGCGCGGGCCTGGGGATCGCCGGCTCGGCCATCGGCACCGCGGCTACGCAGCTCGCCATGGCCGCCGTGCTCACGGCGGTCGTGGTGCGCGGCGCCCGCCGGCACCACGCGTCCCTGCGGCCGCACCACGCGGGCATCTGGGCGAACGCCCGCGCGGGCGCGCCGCTCTTCGTGCGGACGGCGTCGCTGCGCCTCGCGATCCTCCTCACGGTCGCGGTGGCCACCAGCCTCGGGGCCACGGCCCTCGCGGGCTACCAGGTCGTCAACAGCCTGTGGGGGCTGGCCGCCTTCGCGCTCGACGCCCTCGCCATCGCCGGCCAGGCCCTGGTGGGCCACGGGCTCGGCTCGGGCGACGTCGGCCGCGTGCGCGCCGTGCTGCGCCGCTCGCTGCAGTGGGGCGTCGGCGCGGGCGTCGTCATCGGCGTCGTGTTCGCCGTCTCCGGGTGGTGGGTCGCCCCGCTGTTCACCGCCGACCACGACGTGCGGGTCGCGATCACCGCCGGCCTGGTCGTCACGGGCGTCCTCATGCCGATGGCGGGCTGGGTGTTCGTGCTCGACGGCGTCCTCATCGGCGCCGGCGACGGCCGGTTCCTGGCGTGGGCGGGCATGCTCACGCTCGTGGTCTACGTGCCCTTCGCCCTCGCGGTGCGAGCCTGGGCGCCGGACGGCGCGGTGGGCCTGGCGTGGCTGTGGGGCGCCTTCGCCGGCGTCTTCATGCTGGCCCGCGCCCTCACCACCGGGCTGCGGGCCCGCGGGGACCGGTGGATGGTCACGGGCGCGTGACGCCGACGGACCGCCGTGTGAACGCGGTGTGACGGCGGCCTGTCAGCCCGACCGGTCAATCCGACCGGTCAATCCGGCCGGTCAACCCTGCACCCGTAGCCGGTAGCCGATGCCGCGCACGGACATCACGCGCAGGTCGGGGACCACCCGCAGCCGCTTGCGGAGACGCTTGACGGCCGACGTCACCGGGTCGGGGTCGCCCAGGTAGCCCGTGCGCCACACGGTGCGGGTGAGCTCGGCGAACGACCAGACGCGGTCCGGCGCGGACGCGAGCGCCGCCAGCAGGTCGAACTCTCGCAACGACAGGTGCACGGGCACCCCGCCGGCCGTGACCTCCCGTGCCGCCAGGTCCACGGCGAGCTTGCCCAGCACGATCCGGCGCGCCCGGTCGGCCTCGTCTTCGGCCGTGGACGGCGGCGCGAACCGGCGCCCTGCGACGTCCGGGGTGGTGCGGCCCGGCTCCCGCCCGCCCGGGACCAGGACGTCGTCGCCCTGCCCGGCCTCGGGGGCGAGGGCGACGACGTGCGACGTCGGACGCTCCTGGTCGGGCTCGACCGCGGGCGCGCGGGCGTGCACCTCGAGCGCGTGCGACGACCCGTCGTCGGGCATCACCCCGGCGGCGGGCGGCCCGAGGAGCAGCCGCGCGCCGTCCGTGTCGGCGGTCGCGATCACGGCCACCTTCCCGCGCAGCAGGCGGGCCACCTCGCCGACGCGCTGCAGGGGCAGGCCGATGCACAGGACGTAACCACCGACCGGCTCGACCGGGTTCTCGTGGGGCATTGCCGTCCTCCGTCCGACACGTGCTCCGATGAGGTCGTGGACACCGTTTACCCAGGTGCCTATCAGAGTTCAGGCGGCACCGCCCGCCGACGGATGCCCGGGGCCGACCCGGAGCTGCCCCGTGACTGACCGGGAACTGGCCGCCGCCCGCCCTTGTCCGCCGGAGGATCCACGGCTGACCTGGAGGGTGGGCCCCGACCGGGCGCCCGTCACGACGTCCCCGTACCCGGGGACTCCCCACCGGGAGGAAGCGTGCACTCATCAACTCGCACGAGGAGGGGGTGGGTCGCGACGAGCGCGGCCCTCGCCCTCCTCGCCACGTCCGCGGCCGGGGTGGCGCCGGCGTTCGCCGCCACCGCCGATCCGCCTCTCGCCCCGTCGGGCACCGTGCCCGACCCCGAGGACAAGATCGCGACCGCCGTCGAGAAGGACCTCGACGCCGGCCCCGCGGACTTCTGGCTCGAGCTCACCGACACCGCCGACCTCGGCGCGGCGAAGGACATCGCCGACTGGGACGAGCGCGGGCAGTACGTCTACGACACCCTCACCGCCGTGGCCGACCGGTCGCAGGCGGACCTCCTCAAGGCGCTCGACTCCGCGGGCACCGACTACGAGACCTTCTGGATCTCCAACCGCATCCTGGTGCGCGACGGCGACGACGCCCTCGCCACCTCGCTCGCGCGGTCCCCCGAGGTCGCCCGGATCAGCGCCCCCACCACCTTCGACCTCGTCGAGCCGGTCGAGCGGGACAAGGCGCCGGACCGCAGCACGCAGTCCGTCGAGTGGGGCCTGCAGGCGATCAACGCCGACGACGCCTGGGCCCTCGGCTACACCGGCCAGGGCATCACGGTGGCCAACATCGACTCGGGCGTGCAGGGCGACCACCCGGCGCTCGCCCCCCACTACCGCGGCCTGCAGGCCGACGGCAGCATCGTGAACGACTACAACTGGTTCGACTCGTCGAACGCCTGCGCCGGTGACTCCCCCTGTGACACCGACGGCCACGGCAGCCACACGATGGGCACCATGGTGGGCGACGACGGCGCCGGCAACCAGATCGGCGTCGCCCCCGGCGCGGACTGGATCGCGGCGAACGGGTGCTCGTCCTGCTCGGACGCGGACCTGCTTGAGTCGGGCCAGTGGGTGCTCGCGCCCACCAAGGTGGACGGCAGCGACCCCGACCCCGCCCAGCGTCCCCAGGTGGTGAACAACTCGTGGGGCCTGGACGCGGCGGGTGCCATCGACGACTTCATGGCCGACGAGATCGCCGCCTGGGAGGCGGCCGGCATCTTCGGCACGTGGTCGGCGGGCAACGAGGGGCCGGGTTGCCGGTCCACGTCGTCGCCGGGCGCGAACGAGGCCACCTACTCCGTGGGAGCGTTCGACTCGTCGGGCAGCATCGCGGCGTTCTCGTCGCGCGGCACCGGTGAGAACTCCGGGATCAAGCCGAACATCTCGGCCCCCGGCGTCAACGTCCGCTCGTCCGTCCCCGGCAACGGTTACGCGTCGTACAACGGCACGTCGATGGCGGCACCGCACCTCGCGGGTGCCGTCGCGCTGCTGTGGAGCGCGGCGCCGAGCCTCGTCGGTCAGGTCGAGGAGACGCAGGCCCTGCTCGACGGCGCCGCCGTCGACGTCGACGACACGACCTGCGGCGGCACCGCCGACGACAACAACGTCTGGGGCGAGGGCAAGCTCGACGTCATGGCGCTGCTCGACGCCGCCCCCGTGGGCGAGACGGGCATCGTCTCCGGCACCGTCACGGACGCCGACGGCGCGGCCGTCGCCGGTGCCGAGGTGACCTTCGACGGCGCGCGGGACCGCACCGTGTCGACCGACGCGGACGGCGCGTTCGCCGCGGAGCTGCCCGTGGGCGGCTACGCCGTGAGCGCGACGGCCTTCGGGTACCTCCCGTCGGCGGCGACGGACGTCACGGTCGCCGTGGACGAGACCGTCACGCTGCCGATCACCCTGCAGCAAGCGCCGACCCACACGGTCTCCGGCACGGTCACCGAGAAGGACGGCTCGCCCACCGCGGGGGCCGTCGTCACGCTCTCGGGGCCGCTCGACGCCGTCACCACCGGCGACGACGGCAGGTACTCCCTCGCCGGCGTGCCCGAGGGCACGTACACCCTGAGCGTCTCCGCGGGCACCTGCGCGGCGCCGTTCAGCACCGAGGTCGTCGTCGACGGCGACGAGACGGTGAACGCCACCCTCAAGCGGCTGCTCGACGGCTACGGCTACTACTGCACCACCGGCGACGCCGGGGTCGCGGCCGGCGACACCCTGCTGGAGCTCACCGGCGACGACAAGGCGGCCTCGGTCGACCTGCCGTTCAGCTTCCCGTTCTACGGCGAGTCGTACGACTCGGCGTTCGTGACGACCAACGGGTTCCTGAACTTCCTGACGTCGTCCACCAGCCTGACGAACGGCGCCCTGCCGAGCGCGGCCGCCCCGAACGGCGCGATCTACCCGTTCTGGGACGACATGTACGCGGACGCGGAGTCGGGCGTCTACACCGGCGCCACGACCGTCGACGGCGTCGACGGGTTCGTCGTCGAGTGGCGCAACCTCCGCAAGTACCGGCCGGAGACGGACCGCGTGAACTTCTCGGCCACGCTCCTCGCCGACGGCCGCATCATCCTCGGCTACGGCGCGGTGACCGACACGGCGACCGCTCGCGGCGACTCCGCCACGATCGGCATCGAGGACGCGACGGGTGCCACGGCGTCCCAGTTCTCGTACAACGCGCCGGTCGTGCACGAGGGCCTGTCCGTGACGTACGACGTCGCCGGCATGGGCGCCGTGAAGGGCACCGTGACCGACGGCAACACGGGCGCCCCGCTCGAGGACGCCACCGTCACGATCACGTCGAAGGACGACGGGGACGAGACGGTCGTGACCACGGGCGCGGACGGCACCTACACCGCCCGGCTCCCGCTCGAGCGGTACGGGATCACCTACGCGAAGGACGCGTACGCGGGAGCCACCCGCAACGCGGCCCTCACGGAGGACGGCCAGGTCGTGACGCGCAACGTCGCGCTCGGCGCGGGCCGTCTCGCGGTGAACAAGGAGAGCGTCTCGGCCGCCCTCGGCATGGGCGGCACGGCGTCCCGCGCGTTCCGGGTGACGAACACCGGCACCGAGCCGGTGAACGTCTCCCTCGGCGCGAGCGGCGGCGACTTCGAGATGCTCGGGACGACGGGGTCGACGGGCGCGGTGATCAACCACGTCACCGACACCGCGACGATCCCCGAGCCGGCGAAGCCGGCGCGAGGCACCGCGGGCTCCGGGCTGGGCACGGCGGACGGGAAGAAGGGCTCGTTCGCGACGTCCGGCGCGAAGACCGGGACCGTCAGCCCCGACCTGGCGGCCGTCCCCCTCGCGGAGACGACGCTGACCCACTCGGCGTCGCAGGACATCGTCGCCAACAACTCGGTGGCCTGCAGCAACCAGGTGACCACGCAGGACAACGCGTACCTGCGCACCTTCACGCTGAGCGACTTCGGCATCGGCAGCGGGTTCGACGTGAAGAACGTGTCCTTCGCGGTCGAGGCCGCGCGGGTGGCGCAGCCGCTGACGGTCAACCTGTACACGCTCGACGGCGCCCTCGCGTACGCGAACATGACGCTCGTCGGCAGCGCGGAGACCACCGTCGGCACCGACGCGGGCGGCACCGTCGTGTCCGTGCCGGTCGAGGGCAGCGTGCCGAAGGGCGGCACGCTGGTCGTGGAGATCGACGTCCCGGCCGGCGGCTGGTTCTTCATCGGCTCGAACGACGCGGGTCAGACCGCGCCGTCCTACCTCCGGTCCGAGTCGTGCTCGATCCCCGAGCCGACCGACACCGCCGAGATCGGCTACCCCGACATGCACATCGTCATGAACGTGTCGGGCGAGACGGCCGGCGGGGGCGGCGGCATCGAGTGGCTGGACGTCCAGCCGCCCGAGCTCACGCTGGCCCCGGGGGCGTACGTGCAGGCCGCGGTCACCCTCACCGCCGACGTCGAGCAGCCGGGCGCGTACTCGGCCGTCATCACGGCGAAGGGCGACACCCCGTACGAGGCACCCACGGTCGCCGCGCTGATGACCGTCAAGGCGCCCACCGGCTGGGGCAAGGTCGCGGGCACGGTCACCGGGGACGGCGACCCGCTCGACGGCGCGGTCGTCCAGCTGAACGGCAAGGCGTACGACAAGACGCTCGTCACGGGCGCCGACGGGAAGTACGCGTACTGGATGCCCAGGTCCAACGGGCCGCTCCAGCTCGTCGCCGCGGCCAACGGGTTCATCCCCGTCGTCCGCACGGCCGCCATCGTCGCGGGGCAGACCTCGGTCTACGACGTCGACCTGAAGCCGCTGCCCTGACCCCCACCACCTGACAGGAGGACGACGTCGGCCCCGGCCTCGGGGGGCTCCCCCCGGGGCCGGGGCCTCGTCACGCGTGGCGACCACCTACCAGACGAGCCCGTCCAGGTGGTTGTGGCCGGCGAGGAGGCGTGCGATGCGCGCCCGCGCCGCCGCACGGTCGCCGGGCCGAGGGTGGTGCGCGGCCAGCGTGAGCTCCCCGTACATGTCGTAGAAGTTCAGCCGCTCGCGCAGGTGCTCCCGCTCGAACAGCTCGGGGTACGCGCCGCGCAGCCACCCGGGGACCTCGGCCAGCGCGGCCGCGTCGAGCCCGCGGTCGTCCGGCGTGGGCGGGAACTCTCGCGCCCTCGCGCACCAGCGGAGGATGGTGTCGAGCTCGGCGTCGGCCGGCTGGGCCACCGCCTCCGCGAAGTCGATCAGGCCGGTGACCCGCCCTCCCTCGACGATCAGGTTCGAGCCGTGGAGGTCGCCGTGGACGAGGACGGGCCGGTCGGCGGCGAACAGGACCAGCCGCTCCCGGACCCACGCCTCGGCGTCCGCGAGCAGGCGCAGGTCGTGCTCGGGCCGCCGGCGGGCGGCCTCGACCTGCTCAAGGGCCGCACCCACCACGGGCGGGTGGAACGCCGGCCACGGCCCGCCGGCAAGCGCACCCGCCAACCAGGGCGGCAGCAGGTCGGCGGGGACGGGGACGCGGTGGAGCGCGCGCAGCGCCGCGCCGAGGCTCTCGACGATCGACCGGCGCGTGCGCGCGTCCGCCGTCGGCCATGCGTCGTACAGGGTCCGGCCGGGCAGCCGCTCGGAGACGTACCACGGCCCGTCCGGGCCATCGCCGTGGCCGAGGTGCCGGGCGTGCGGGACCCCGCTGCCGGCGAGCAGGCCGACCACCCGCGCCTCGTGCCGGTAGGCGTCGCGGAACCGTGCGTCGGTGTTCAGCCGGACCACGACGTCGTCGCCGACCCACGCGCGGCTCACCCAGCCGGCCCTGGCCTCGAACCGTCCCGTCGCCGGCAGGCCGGCCGCCTCCAGGATCCGTCGCAGCACCGGATCGAGGGGCGGCCCGTCGCCGCCGGACGTGGCCCCGGTCGTCGTCATCCCTCGGAGGCGTACTGCGGGTCGTCCGGGTCGTCGCGGTCGGCCCAGCTCCCGACGACGGGGAACTCCGCCACCCGCAGGCGCGCGACGCCGTAGGGCACGAGGGTGACGTCGTCGCCGGCGCCGCGCTCCAGCAGCGGGCTGGGCGGCGGGGGCGGCGCGTCCACGCCCTGCGCCCGCCACTCGGTGGCCCTGGCACCGGGCGCGTGCACCTTCACCGGCGAGCCCTCGCCCGGCCGCGGGCCGGCGAGGCCCCACGGGACCTCGCGGACAGGGGCACGCTCCACCTCCCAGGACGCGGCATGCGCGACGTCCGCGAGCGCCTTGTTCCACGACGTGCGGCGGTGGACCTCCCACTCCCCGAGGCCGGGCGCGCCCGGCACCTCGACCCAGTTCTCGCCGAGCGGGTGCACCATCGACAGCGGGCCGAGGAAGACGGCGGCCGCCTGGCGCGCCCGGCGCACGACGCGCGGGACCATCGGCAGCACGAGCCGCACCTCGGCGCCGCCGGCCCACGACCGGTGCAGCGTGACGTACCCGCCGACGGGCTCGGCGTCGACGGCCTCGCCGTCCACGGTGAGCTCGAACGACGTCGCCCAGCCGGGCACCCGCAGCTGCAGGTCGAAGGGGTCGGCGCGGTCGGTGACGACGTCGACGGCGATGGTCTCCTCGAACGGGTAGGCGGTCCGGACGGTCAGCTGCACCGCATCGCCCCCGACGTCGGTGCGCACCACGGCGGGCGCGTACGCGACGGCGCGCAGCCCGCCGTCGTCAGCCCGCATCCACAGGTTCCGGACGAACTTGGGCCAGCCCTGGTGGAGGTTCGCCGTGCAGCACCCGAAGTGCGGCTCGAGGCCGAACAGGTTCGCGTCGTCGGAGGAGAACGACCAGTCGCGGCGTGCCACGGACACCTCGAGCTGCGTGGCCTGCTGGTGGTACTGGTGCGCCAGCATGCGCGGGTCGCACGACGCGGGCAGCAGGTTGAAGGCCAGCGACTCCAGCCGGTCGCCGTGCACGCCGTCGCCGAACGTGGCGGCGAGCACGCCGCACGTGAACATCATCTCGACGACCTGGCAGGTCTCGATGCCGGCCGCCGCCTCCGGGCCGCCGAGCCACTCGTCGCCGGAGAACCACCCGTGCGCCTGCCCGTGCCAGCGGTCGAGGTTCGCGAAGGAGCGCTCGGTGGCGGCCCGGTGGGCGTCGTCGCCGTCGCGCACCCAGTCGACCGCGCCCTTCTTGAGGCCCATCGCGACGTTCGGGCCGTGGATGCGGTGCGAGAAGACGCGCGCCGCGCCGGTGATGAGGTCGCCGCCGAGGTAGTCGTCCCAGCGGATGGTCTGCGCGTCGAGGACGTCGACGAGGTCGAGGAGCCACTCCTCCCCGGTGCGGTGGTGCAGCCACCACACCGACAGGGCGTTGTCGGCGCCGCGCGCCCGTCCCCACGAGCGCAGCGGGCGGCCCGGCAGGTGCTCCAGCTGGTGGCGGAAGTACCGCTGGAGGAACGGCACGACCCGCTCGTCGCCGGTGGCGTCCGCGTGCTGGGTGAGCACCTTGAGGGCGACCATGCGCGGCCACCAGTCGTCGTTGGTCGCCGGGCCGAAGAAGCCGTCCTCGCGCTGGGAGGCGAGGATCGCCTCGACCCAGGGTTGCACCTGCGCGAGCAGCCCCTCGTCCTCGAGCACGTGCGCGAGGGGCAGCAGGCCGTCGAGGTAGTACGGGCCGCGCTCCCAGTCCTCGCCGTCGACGCCGCCGCGCCAGGCGTTGGTCGGGCCGACGTCGGGCCAGATCTTCTCGAGCTGTCCCGTGAGGCCGTCGGCCTGGAGGCGGAGCTGGTCGCGCAGCCAGCCGCGCGGGGTGATCGCGCCGAGGGGCAGCTCGCGCCCGGCGGGTGCCCGCGACGTGGTGCCCGACGGCGTGGCAGGAGTGTTCACGGTGGAGCCTTTCACTTGATCGAGCCCCCGATGAGGCCCTTGGTGTAGTAGCGCTGGAGCGCGAGGAAGAGGATGACGACGGGGACGGTGGCGACGCAGGCGGTCGCCGTGAGGAGACCCGGGTCGACGATCTGCACGCCCGGGATCTTGAACGACGTCGTGATGTTCGTGAGCGCGAGGGGCAGCGTGTACTTGTCCTCGCTGGACAGGAAGACCACGGAGCTGAGCAGGTCGTTCCAGCCCGCCATGAAGCCGAAGAGGCAGACCGTGACGACGCCCGGCCACGCGAGCGGCACCATGACGGACCGCAGCATCCGGCCGAGGCCCGCGCCGTCGAGCTGGGCCGCCTCCTCCAGCTCCGTGGGGATCCCGTCGAGCGTGTTGCGCATGACGAATACGGAGAACGGCAGCTGGAGCGTGACCAGCACGAGGACCACGCCCGTGAGCGAGTCGAGCAGGCCGAGCTTGCCGAGCACGATCGACAGGGGCGTGAGCAGCCCCTGGTACGGCACGACCATCGGCCCGAGCAGGACGACGAAGACCAGCGCCGCGAGCGGGAAGCGCAGGCGGGACAGCGCGTAGCCCGCGAGCGTGGCCACGAGCCCGGTCAGCAGCGCCACGCTGATCGCGACGACGAACGAGTTGCGCACGTACGTCGTGATGCCGACCGACGGGTCGAAGATCCGCGCGTAGTTCGCGGCGGTGAGGTCGAGGAGCGACCCCCAGCCGATCCCGTCGGCGTCCGCGGACGCCGGCAGGAACGACCGGAGCGCGATGTACAGGACGGGCGCGAGGGACGCGAGCGCCAGGACGGTGCCCCCGACCACGTACGCGGCCGAGGAGAGCGACCGGTGTCCGGCGCGCGCCCGCGGCTCGCGCCCGCGGCGGGCGGGGGCGGCGGCGCCCGGGGTGGTCCGGGTGAGCGTGGTCATGACTGCGCCTCCCCGCCGCCCGCCCGCAGGGCGCGCAGCTGGATCACGGCGAGCGCGAGGATGATCGCCGTGATGATCATCGACAGCGCCGCCCCGTAGCCGAGGTTGTACCGCACGAACGACTGCGCGTACGTGTACATCACGGCCGTGGTGGTGGCGCCGCTCGGGCCGCCCTTGGTGAGCACGAAGAACTGGTCGAACACGAGCAGGGTGCCGGACACCGCGAGGATGAGGCACAGCGCGAACTGGCGGCGGATGAGCGGGAACGTCACCGACACCTCCCGGCGCCACCAGCCCGCGCCGTCGATCTTCGCGGCGTCGTACACCTCGCAGGGCACGGCCTGCATGCCGGCCATCAACAGGATCATCGCGACGCCCATGCCCTTCCAGACCGTCAGCGCGACGATGGCCCAGAACGCGCGCGTCGGGTCCGTGAACCAGGCGGTCCGGCCGTCGGACAGGCCGAGCGAGCGGAACAGCACGTTGAGCACCCCGGTGCCCGGCATGAGCATCACCGACGCCATGTAGGCGGCGGCCGTGAAGCCGATGACGACGGGGACGAAGAACGCGGTGCGCACGAACGACACCACGCGCCCCTCGCCGCGCACCATGACCGCCGCCGCGTAGGAGACCAGCAGCGACAGCGGCACGAGCACGACCGTGAAGAGCACCGAGAACACGAGGGCGCGCGCGAAGGTGCCGTCGCCGAACGCCCGCGCGTAGTTGGCGAGACCGGCGGGGCGGACCTGGCCCAGCAGGGGCCAGTCGGCGAACGACATGACCACGAGCAGGACGAGCGGGACCACGAAGAAGACGAGCGAGAGCAGCAGCGCCGGGGAGACCAGCAGCAGGCCGAGCGCCGCCTTGCGGCCGGCGGCCCGGCGACGTCCGACGCCGGGCCGCGGGAGCGCGCGCGTCACGGGAGCGTGTGCGACGACCATGGGAGACCGCCTCAGCCCACCTGGTTGTACGCGTCGGCGATGAGCTGGTCCGCCTGCTGCGTGGCCTTGTCGAGCGCCGCCTTCGGGTCGGCGCCCTGGAAGATCGCCGCCTGCGAGTTCTGCGCCCACGGCCCGTTGGGGTCGTTGATGGTCGCGAAGTAGGCGATCGACTTCGGCAGCTTGCCGACGGCCAGCGACCCGACGCGGTTCGTCGCCCACTCGTCCTCGGCGAGGTCGTCGGCGAGCTTCAGGTCGGGGGCGATCCACCCGGCCTCGCCGTTGATCGTCGCCGCCTCCCGATCGGTGACGAGCCACTCGAGGAGCGTCCACGCCTCGTCCGGGTGCTCCGAGCCGCGCGGGATCGCGGCCTGGTTGCCGCCCAGGAACGACGCGAGCTCGCCGTCGCTGCCAGGGATGCCCGCGGCGGAGCCGAACTCGTCCTCCTGGCCGGCGAACACGTTGGCCCCGGTGAACATGATGCCGACCTTGCCCGCGAGGGCGTTCTGGCTGCCGACGTTGCCCGGGTCCTGGTTGGGCTCGTCGGTCGGCTGCATCAGCCCGGACTCCCACATGTCCTGGTACCAGGACACCATGTCGACCATCGCCGGGTCGTCGAAGGTGCTCGTCTGGTCCGGTCCTGCCTCGGTGAAGACGTCCCCGCCGTCGGCCCACCCGCTGGGGAACCCGGTGAACGCCTGCCCGACGCCGCCGATCGTCGAGAAGCCCGTGACGTCGTCCCCGAGAGCCTGGATCTCCTCGGCGTACGCCTTGACCTGGGCGAGGCCCTTCGGCGGCGTGTCGGGGTCGAGCCCCGCCTCGGTGAAGAGCTTCTTGTTCCAGAACATCTGGGATCCGGTGAGCGCCACCGGCAGGGAGTACACCGCGTCGTCGAGCGTGCCGATGTCGACCCCCGCCTCTGCGACGTCGGCGAGGTTCGGCAGCGCCTGCGCCTTGTCCGTGATGTCGAGGAGCTGTCCCTGCGTCGCCAGCAGCGGCGCGTTGATGATGTCGAAGTCGATGAGGTCCGGCACCGAGCCGGCGCGGATGGAGTTCGCGAACTTCGTCAGGTACTGGTCGTTGTTGACCAGCGTGACGTCGACCTTGATGTCGGGGTGGGCCTTCTCGAACGCGGCCACCTGCTTGTCGAGGGAGTTGTCCCCGTCACGGGCCCACACGTCGAGCGTGACGGGCCCGCCGTCGCCGGCACCGTCGTCCGCGCTGCACGCGGCGAGCACGGGGGTGGCGGCCAGGGCGGTGACCACGAGCAGGGCCAGCCTGCGTCGCCGGAGGGAGGGCTTCATCGTCGATCTCCTTCGTCGGGAGACGCCCGGCAACTGTGCCGCGCGTTTGCGGCAAACTATTCCGCGTGTTGCCGTCCTGTCAACGCCCCATGGGTTCGAACCTGCCCTATGATGCGGAAACGTTGCCGTCGTCAACGTCGGCAGAGCGAGGGAGGGACGGGCCATGGGGCACGGGCGTGTGACGCTGGCGCAGGTCGCCGAGTCCAGCGGCGTCTCGATCGGGACGGTGTCCAAGGCGCTCAACGGCCGCGGGCAGCTGAGCGACGCGACGCGCCGGCGTGTGCTCGACGCCGCCGCGGAGCTCGGCTTCGAGGCGAGCCCGGACGTGCGGGCCCAGGCCTCAGGACGGTCTTTCATCGTCGGGGTGCTCTCGACCGACTCGTACGGCCGGTTCACCATCCCGATCCTCACCGGCGCGGAGGACACCTTCGGGGCCGGCGAGATCTCGATGCTGCTCGCCGAGAGCCGGGGCGACCCGATCCGTGAACGGCACTACGTCCAGACGCTGCGCAGCCGCAACGTCGACGGCATCATCGTCGCCGGTCGCACCAGCGACGCCCGGACGTCGATCACGTCGCTCCTCGGCATCCCCGCGGTGTACGCGCTCTCGCCGTCCCAGGACCCCGACGACGTCTCGGTGGTCCCGGACGACGCCGGCGGCGCGGCGCGGGCGATCGCGCACCTCGTGGGAACCGGCCGCCGCCGCATCGCCGTCGTCGTCGGGCCCCGGCGCCACACCGCGAGCAACCACCGCGTCGACGGCGCGACCCGCGCGCTCCACGAGCTCGGCGCCGAGCTGGCCGGGGGCGAGGTCCTGTACGGGGAGTGGACCGAGCGGTGGGGCTACGAGGCGGCCCGCCGGCTGCTCGAGACCACGACCTTCGACGGCGTGTTCTGCGCCAACGACCAGATCGCACGGGGCGTCCTCGAGTGCCTGCGCGAGAGCGGTGTGGCCGCGCCCGACGCCGTGGGCGTGGTCGGCGTCGACAACTGGGACGTCATCGTCGAGGCGGCCAGGCCCAGCATCACCTCGGTGGACCTCAACCTGCGGACCGTGGGCCGTCGCGCGGCCGAGCTGCTCGTCCGCAAGATCGGCGGGGAGGACGTCCCCGGCGGCGTCGAGCTCGTCGACTGCATCCTCGTGCCCCGGCTCTCGACCTGAGCGAGCCCGGCCCGGGCACTCCGGGGACGACGAAGGCCCCGGCCCCCTCGAGAGGGGACCGGGGCCTTCGCGCGTCAGGCGTCAGGCGTTCAGCCGGCGACGACCTTGACGGAGATCTTCGCCGAGACCTCGGGGTGCAGGCGCACCGACACGGTGTACTCACCGGTCGTCTTGATCGGCTGGCCGATCTCGATCTTGCGCTTGTCGACCTGCGGGCCGTTGGCGGCCACGACCGCGTCGGCGATGTCACCGGTGGTGACAGCACCGAACAGGCGGCCGGACGCGCCGGCGTGCGCCGAGACGACGACCGTCTTGGCGGCCAGCGAGTCGGCCACCGCCTTGGCCTCGTCCAGCGTGGCGATCTCGCGGGCCTTGCGGGCCTTGCGGATCGCGGAGACCTGGGACTCGGCGCCCTTGGTCCAGGGGGTGGCCAGGCGGCGCGGGATGAGGAAGTTCCGGGCGTACCCGTCCTTCACCTCGACGACGTCGCCAGGCTCACCGAGACCGGTGACCTCGTGGGTCAGGATCAGCTTCGACATGATTCAGTGATCCTTCCGGTCAGCGGGCCGAGGACGAGTACGGCAGCAGCGCCATCTCACGGGCGTTCTTCACGGCACGGGCGATCTGGCGCTGCTCCTGGACGGAGACGCCGGTCACGCGACGCGCGCGGATCTTGCCGCGGTCGGAGATGAACTTGCGCAGCAGCGCGGTGTCCTTGTAGTCGACGGACTCGATCTTGGCCGTCTTGAGCGGGTTGGCCTTCTTCTTGGGCTTGCGCACCACAGGCTTCGCCATGGTGTTGCTCCTTCTCAGGTGCAGTCCTCACGACCGTCCGGCCAAGGGCCGGCGTCGGAGGACAGGGTGATCTGGGGACTGGCGTCGATCAGAACGGGGGCTCGTCCGAGAACCCGCCTCCGGAGGAGGCGGGGCCGGCCGTGGCCCACGGGTCGTTGCTCTGACCGCCGCCGGAAGAACCGAAGCCTCCGCCGGGCTGGCCGCCACCCTGGGAGCCGCCGTAGCCGCCCCCCTGGTTGCCGCCGCCACCGCCGAAGCCGCCGCCGCCACCGGAGCGCTGGGCACGGGTGACCTTCGCCGAGGCACTCCTCAGCGACGGGCCGACCTCGTCGACCTGCAGCTCCACGACGGTGCGCTTCTCCCCCTCACGCGTCTCGTACGAGCGCTGCGTCAGACGGCCCTGCGCGATGACGCGCATGCCCTTCGTCAGCGACTCGGCGACGTTCTCGGCCGCGTCCCGCCAGATCGAGCAGCGCAGGAACAGCGTGTCGCCGTCCTTCCACTCGTTGGTCTGGCGGTCGAACAGGCGCGGCGTGGACGCGATCGTGAAGTTGGCGACGGCAGCACCTGACGGGGTGAAGCGCAGCTCCGGGTCCGCGGTCAGGTTTCCGATCACCGTGATGACGGTGTCACCAGCCATGCCAAGCTCCTTCGTTCGTCCGAGAGTCGTGAGGGAATCCCATCACGGGGCGCCGACATCCGTGTCATCGACAGGGACGTCGCCCGCGACAGGGGCAGAAGTTCGGTTCAGGTCTCAGCGGGCGCCGGTGCGGAGGATCTTGGTGCGCAGCACGGCCTCGTTCAGGCCGAGCTGGCGGTCCAGCTCCTTCGCGGTGTCCGACGTCGACGTGAAGTCGACGACGGCGTAGATGCCCTCGGAACGCTTGTTGATGTCGTACGCCATGCGGCGACGACCCCAGATGTCGACCTTGTCGACGGAGCCGCCCTCGGTCGAGATGACCGACAGGTACTTCTCCAGCGACGGGGCCACGGTGCGCTCCTCGACCTCCGGGTCCAGGATCACCATCAGCTCGTACTGACGCATGTGTTCAACCCACCTCCTCTGGTCTCAGCGGTCACGGTCGTTCCGTGACAGGAGGGTTCATTCGTGCGTCGGCCGCGCCCCACCTCGGAACGATCCGGGGTGGTGGGCACAGCCAGTCGACCAGGATACCCGCCCGTGCGGGTCTCCCGGAAATCGTTCAGTCGTTCTGCCCGACGCCGTCGAGGATGCCGCCCCCGCCGTCGTCGGGCGGCGGGGTCGTCGAGTCCGTGGGCTTCGGGTTGTTCCCGTTCCCGTTGCCGTTGCTGGGGTCGGGGCCCTTCGACACGACGATCGTCACGGTGCTCCCGGGGTCGAGGCTGGTGCCCTGGCCGGGATCCTGACCGAGCACCTGGCCCACCGGCTGGTCGCTGAACTCCTCCTGCACCCGCACCTCGAGCGCGTCGCCCCGGAGGAGCTGCTCCGCCGTCGTCCGCGGCTGCCCGACGACGTTCGGCACCACGACCTGCTGCGGCTGGTCCGGCTGTCCCGTCGAGACGATGACGGTGATGGTCGAGTTCGGCGGGACCTGCGTGCCCGCTCCCCTGACCTCCAGGACCTGGCCCTTGGGCGCGTCGCTGTTCTGCGCCTGCGGCCGGGCGACGAGGCCCAGCTTCTCGAGCTCGCGCGTCGCCTTCGCCACGTCCTGACCGGCGAGGTTCGGCACGGTGACCAGCTCCTCCTCGGTCTCGGTGGGCGTCGGCGACGGCGTGAAGGTGGGCTGCGCCGGGACGTACTCCGGGAAGTCCTCCTCCGGCATGCCCTCGGTCGCGACCTTCATGAAGTCGGTCCACGCGCGCACCGGCCACGAACCACCCGTGATGCCGAGGCCCTGCTGCTTCCACTCGCCGAACGTGTCGATCGGGGCGATGCCGCCCAGGATCCCCTTCTCGAGGTCCACGTTCTTGTACTGGCGCAGCCCGACGACGGTGGTCAGCTGCGGCACGAAGCCGGCGAACCACGCGGACTTGTTCTCCTGCGAGGTACCCGTCTTGCCGGCCACCGGCCGGTTGAGCTCCTGCGCGGTCTTCCCGGAGCCCTTCTCGACCACCTGCGTCATGGCGTACGTCGCGGCCGTGATGTCGTCCGCGTCGAAGACCTTCTTCTGCTCCGTGGGCCCGGCGTAGACGTCGGTCCCGTCGAGGGTCTGCACCTTCTCCACGACGTGCGTCGTCGTGCGGTAGCCACCGGCAGCGATGGTCGAGTACGCCCGGGCGAGGTCGATGGGGTAGACCGGGGCCGTGCCGAGCACATTCGACGGGTTGGCGTCGATCTTGGTCGCCTGCCGGATCCCCGCCCGGTGCGCGACCTCCGCGGTCGTCTTCGGGCCGATGTCCATGTTGAGCTGCGCGTACGCCGAGTTGACGGAGTTGGCCGTCGCGTCCGCGAGGCTGATCGACGACCCGTAGTCGTAGTAGCCGAAGTTGTCGGGCTCCCACAGCTTCCCGGTGGCCGGGTCGTCGACCACCGGCTGTCCGGTGTCGGGGTCGACCGGGTGGCCCGGGGAGTTGCCGTCGAACTTGTCCTCGAGGGTGATGCCCTTCTCGAGGGCGCCGAGCAGCGTGAACGGCTTGAAGGTCGATCCTCCCTGCACGGTGTCCTGCGTCGCGACGTTGAGCGACTGCTTGACGTAGTCCTTGCCGCCGTAGAGCGCCTTCACCGCCCCGGTCTGCGGGTCGACGGACACGAGCGACATGCGCACGTTCTTGTTCGCGTCGTCGGGCAGCGACTTGGCGACGTCCACGGCCGCGTTCTGCAGCTTCTGGTCGATCGTCGTCGTGATCTTGAGGCCGCGGGTGTCGAGGTCCGTCTCCGTGAAGGGGCCGTCCGGGTTGGCGTCGGTGCGGATGAGCTCCTTGCGCACCGCGGCGAGCAGGTAGCCCTTCTGCCCGCCCCAGGTGTTGGTGGCTTCCTTCTTCTTCTGGAACTTGGGGAACTTCGCCTTCGCGCGCTCGTCCGCGGTGATGTACCCCTGCTCGTACATCCGCTTGATGCCGCGGTCGAAGCGGACCTTCGCCTGCTTCTCGTTGACCGACGGGTCCCAGTTGTTCGGCGACGGGATGATGCCGGCCAGCAGCGCGGCCTCGGACGGCGTGAGGTCCTTGGCGTCCTTCTTGAAGTACTCCTGCGACGCCGCCTGGATGCCGTAGGTGTTGCGGCCCCAGTAGATGGTGTTGAGGTAGTTCTCCAGCACCTCTTCCTTGGGCTGGGTCTGCCCCACCTTGAGCGCGATGATCGCCTCGCGCGCCTTGCCCGCGTACGACTTCGTGGTG
Source organism: Isoptericola sp. NPDC055063 (assembly GCF_053608125.1). NCBI lineage: Bacteria > Bacillati > Actinomycetota > Actinomycetes > Micrococcales > Promicromonosporaceae > Isoptericola > Isoptericola sp. NPDC055063. Next base: position 389,774 of record NZ_JBSGUW010000002.1, read on the forward strand.
TCCATGTAGTACCGCTCGACGTACTGCTGCGTGAGCGTGGACGCACCCTGCGTGCCGCCGGTCGTGACGTTGGTGTAGGCGGCGCGCGCGATGCCCTTGAGATCGACGCCGCTGTTGGTCCAGAAGGTCTTGTCCTCGGACGCGACGACGGCGTTGCCGACGTACGGCGGCAGGTCGGCGAGCTTGATCTTCTCGCGCTTCTGCTCGCCGAACGTGCCCATGACCTTGCCGTTCGACCAGTAGACGGTCGTGGCCTGGTTGTTCACCTGCTCGAGGTTGTCGGGGATCGTCGTCGTGCTCCACGCGGCCACGAACAGGCCGGCGCCCAGCGCCGTCCCCGTCAGGGCGGTGCCGACGACGATCCGCCACGAGGGCAGCCAACGCCGCACCGGGCCCTTGTGCGGGCGCGGGTAGTTCCAGAAGCGACGTCTCCTCGCCACGTCAAGCCTTTCGTCGTGCGGGACCGGCGGCGCTCTCGTACAGTGCTCGGCCGGCCTGCGGACCACAGGGAACACTAGGCGATGGCGCACCGCCGACGGGAGCCCCGTGCGCTCCGGGCGACGGTTTGCGCCGAGCGTCCCCACCCCTTTGGCCCCCGCTTCGCGGAACCTTCACAACTGGGCCGGCGTGCCGTCCGGACCCCCGCCGTTGCACGACCATGTCGACGAGTCCTATTCTCGCGATGTATCGAGTCGATACGTCGTGACGACGGGTCGGCAGCAGCAACGGGACAGGACGGAAGGGGAACCCTCGTGCGCAGCAGGTCTGTGGTGCTCGAGACGGCCATCCTCGGCCTGCTCAACTCCGCCCCGCTGCACGGGTACGAGCTGCGCAAGCGGCTCAACCTGCTGCTCGGCTCGTTCCGCGCGTTCTCCTACGGCACCCTCTACCCGGCGCTGAAGTCCCTCGTCGCGCGCGGTCTCATCGAGACCACCGAGCGAGAGACCCCGGCGCCCGCGGTCCGGACGGGCGCCCGACAGGCCGGGGCCAAGTCCTCGGGCAAGGCACCCCTGACGGGCCGGCGCGGCAAGATCGTGTACCGGCTGACCGCGGACGGCAAGGAGCACCTCCAGACCGTCCTCGCGTCGTCCGGCCCCGCCGCCTGGGAGGACGAGAACTTCGACGTCCGCTTCGCGTTCTTCGCGCAGACGGACGCCGAGACCCGCATCCGCATCCTCGAGGGCCGGCGCACCCGGCTCACCGAGCGGCTGGAAGCGGTCCGAGAGTCTGCCGCACGCACCCGCGAGCGGCTCGACGAGTACACCCTCGAGCTGCAGCGCCACGGGCTCGAACAGGTCGAGCGCGAGGTGCGCTGGCTCGACGGACTCATCACCACGGAACGCGACCGTGCTCTCGGCCGCGCCCGCGACCACAGCGCCGGGGTGGACGACACCCCGGCCCAGAGAAACAAGGAGCGAGGATGACCTCCGTCCGCGTTGCCATCGTCGGTGTCGGAAACTGCGCATCGTCCCTGATCCAGGGCGTGCACTTCTACCGTGACGCCGACCCCACCGACACCGTCCCCGGCCTCATGCACGTGCAGCTCGGCGACTACCACGTGCGGGACCTGGAGTTCGTGGCGGCTTTCGACGTCGACGCGAAGAAGGTCGGCTTCGACCTCGCCGAGGCGATCCACGCCTCGGAGAACAACACCATCAAGTTCGCCGACGTCCCGCCCACCGGCGTCGTCGTCCAGCGCGGCCACACGCTCGACGGCCTCGGGGACTACTACTCCGCGACGATCGACGAGTCGGACGCCGAGCCCGTCGACGTCGTGCAGGCGCTCAAGGACGCGAAGGTCGACGTCCTCGTCTCCTACCTGCCCGTCGGCTCCGAGGCGGCGGACAAGTTCTACGCGCAGGCCGCGATCGACGCGAAGGTCGCCTTCGTCAACGCCCTGCCCGTCTTCATCGCCTCCGACCCCGAGTGGGCCAAGAAGTTCGAGGACGCCGGCGTGCCGATCGTCGGCGACGACATCAAGTCGCAGGTCGGCGCCACGATCACGCACCGCGTGCTCGCCAAGCTGTTCGAGGACCGCGGCGTCGTGCTGGACCGCACGTACCAGCTGAACGTCGGCGGCAACATGGACTTCAAGAACATGCTGCAGCGCGACCGCCTCGAGTCGAAGAAGGTCTCCAAGACGCAGGCGGTGACCTCCAACCTCGAGGGCCCGCTCGGCGGCAAGAAGGAGGACCGCAACGTCCACATCGGCCCGTCGGACTACGTCGCCTGGCTCGACGACCGCAAGTGGGCGTACGTCCGCCTCGAGGGCCGCGCGTTCGGCGAGGTGCCCCTGAACCTGGAGTACAAGCTCGAGGTGTGGGACTCCCCCAACTCCGCCGGCATCATCATCGACGCCGTCCGCGCCGCGAAGATCGCGCTGGACCGCGGCATCGGCGGCCCGATCCTGTCGGCGTCGACCTACTTCATGAAGTCCCCGCCCGTGCAGATGGAGGACACCGCCGGCCGCGCCCAGCTCGAGGCCTTCATCCGCGGCGAGGTCGAGCGCTGACCCGACGCCACCTGAGAGCGAGGTCCTCCCCCGTCCTGTCGGGGGGAGGACCTCGCTCTCTCGTGCGCCGGTCCGTGGGAGGGTGAGGACGTGGGAGCGATGAGCGAGACCTGGTCCGAGCTGCGCGCGCTGCTGCGACTGGAGGGCTTCCGCAAGCTCTTCACCGTGCGCCTGGTCTCGCAGGCGGGCGACGGGATGTTCCAGGTCGGACTGGCGTCGCTCCTGTTCTTCTCCCCCGAGTCCCAGGGCACCGCCGCCGCGATCGCCGGCGCGTTCGCCGTCATGCTCGCGCCCTTCACCATCGTCGGGCCGTTCGCCGGCGTGCTCCTGGACCGGTGGCAGCGCCGGCAAGTGCTGGTGTGGGGCAACGCCGTGCGTGTGGTGCTCACGCTCGGCATGGCGGGCCTCATGCTCGCCGGGGGCGTGAGCGGCTGGATCTACGCGGTCGGCCTGGCCGCGCTGTCGGTCAACCGCTTCCTCCTGGCCGGCCTGTCCGCGGGCCTGCCGCGCGTGGTCGACGGCCCGCTGCTGCTCACCGCCAACTCCCTGTCCCCCACGCTCGGCGCCGGTGCGGCGTTCGTGGGCGGCGGCATCGGCTTCGTCCTCGGCCTGATGTTCGAGCCGGGTCGGGTCAAGGACTCCTCCGCGCTCGTGTGCGCGGCGCTCGTCTTCGCCGTCGCCTCGCTGCTGGCGACCCGGCTCGGCCGCACCCAGCTCGGGCCGGAGGCCCCCGCGGAGGCCGACCTGCGCAGCGAGATCGCGAAGGTCGCCCGCGGCCTGGCCGACGGCGCCCGCTACCTCGTCGCGCGCCGCACCCCCGGCCAGGCGCTCCTCGCCATGGCGGTGCACCGCTTCCTCTACGGCGTCGTCTTCATCGCGTCGATCCTCATCTCGCGCAACCTGCTCGACCCGGGCAGTCAGAGCGCCGGGATGGGCACGTTCGCCGTCGTCATCGGCCTCACCGGCGCGGGCGGTGCCGTCGCGATGGTGCTGACGCCCACGCTCTCGCGCCGCACCGGCCCCCAGGGCTGGATCGCGATCATGCTGCTCCTGGCCGCGGCCAGCCAGCTCCTGCTCGTCACGACCCCCGCCCGCGCCGTCGTCTACGCCGGCGCCGCCCTCCTCGGCCTGGCCGCGCAGGGCACCAAGATCGCGGTGGACACCATCGTGCAGCGCGACGCCGAGGACGAGTTCCGGGGCCGCGCGTTCGCCTTCTACGACGTCCTCTACAACGCGGCGTTCGTCGGCGCCGCCGCCCTGGCGGCCTTCACCCTGCCCGACACCGGCTGGTCGCGCGGCGTGTTCGTCGGCCTCGCCGTCGCCTACGTCGTCGCCGCCCTCCTCATGGCGACGCGCGGCGCGCGCACAGCCGCCGAGCTGCCCCCGCGCCTCCGCCGCGCGAGCGACGCCGGCGGCGCCGAGGACGCGGCCACCCGCGCCTGACCTGGGCGTCCACCGCCCGGCACGACCGTGAACCGTCGGTTCACGGTCGTTGCCGTTCCCGGCCTTGTTCGCGGCCCGGACCGCCCGCAGGCTGGGTGTGGTCCGCGCGGAGACCCGTCCGCCTGGCACCGACGAGTTCGGTCGGAAAAACAGGTCGTCACGGGTGCGGGAATATCGCAGGATGGTTCGTGGTCGTACACAGTACGGTCTCGCCTTCCGGCGACCGCACCGAGGGTGACCGTCCCCCGGACACGACCGACCCACGACGACGTGCCGCGCCCACCGGCGTGGTGCTGACCTGCCCTCCGCCGGGCTCGCCCGGCACCGACGCGAGCGGAGCACCGCGTGCCAGCCCCCCGACCGACAGACACCACCGTCCCGTCCGCCGCCAGCACCCCGGAGGCCGCCCTGACCCCCACCACCACCGACGGCGCCCCCGCCGCGGCCGGCATCGTCATCGACGAGGCCGTGCCCCAGCGCCTGACGCGCCAGCAGTTCACCGTCATCGCTCTGCTGCTGGGCTCGGCGTTCGTCGTCATCCTCAACGAGACGACGATGAGCGTCGCCCTGGCGCCACTCATGACCGACCTCGGCATCACCGCCAGCACCGGGCAGTGGCTCACCACGGCCTTCATGCTCACGATGTCGGTGATCATCCCGGCCACCGGGTTCCTGCTGCAGCGCCTCGGCACCCGCGGCGCCTACCTGCTGGCGATGTCGCTGTTCAGCGCGGGCACCCTGCTCGCCGCACTCTCCCCCGGCTTCGGGTGGCTGCTGGGCGGCCGCATCGTGCAGGCCTCGGGCACGGCGATCATGATGCCGCTGCTCATGACCACGATCATGACGGTGGTGCCCCCGGGCATCCGCGGCAAGGTGATGGGCAACATCTCCATCGTCATGGCCGCGGCCCCGGCGCTCGGTCCCTTCGTGTCCGGCATCATCCTCAGCTCCCTGAGCTGGCGGTGGGTCTTCGGCATCGTGCTCCCGATCGCCGTCCTCGCGCTGGTCATGGGCTTTTTGTACATCCGAGACGTCGCAGACCGTAGACATTCGCGCCTCGACCCGCTGTCGCTGTTCCTCGCGGCCGTGGCGTTCGGCGGCCTCGTGTACGGCCTGTCCAGCCTCGGCGAGGCGGCACGCCACGCGCCGCCCGTCGCCCCGTGGATCCCGATCGTCGTCGGCGCCGCGGTCCTCGGCCTGTTCGTCTGGCGACAGCTCCTCCTGGCCCGTGACGACCGCGCGCTGCTCGACCTCGGCGTGTTCCGGTTCCGCTCCTTCTCAGTGAGCCTCGCGATCATGGCCGTCGGCATGCTCGCCATGTTCGGCTCCCTGATCCTGCTACCCCTCTTCCTCCAGCAGGCCCTCGGTCTCGACCCGCTGTGGACGGGACTCGTGGTCCTCCCGGGCGGTGCTCTCATGGGCCTGCTCGGCCCGGTCGTCGGCAGGCTCTACGACCGAGTGGGCCCGCGCCCGCTGGTCACGCCCGGCCTGGCTGTCGTGACGATCGCGCTGGCCCTGTTCACGCGGGTGCACGCGGACTCGTCGCCGTGGTACATCTTGGCGCTGCACGTGACGCTCAGCCTCGGCCTCGCGTTCATGTTCACGCCGCTGTTCACCTCGGCGCTCTCGTCGCTCACCCCGCGGCTGTACTCCCACGGGTCGGCCGCGATCGGCACCGTGCAGCAGCTCGCCGGCGCCGCCGGCACCGCGATGTTCGTCGCGGTCATGACCACGCGGTCCGTCGCCCTCATGGAGGACGGCGCGACGGCGCAGGTCGCGCTCGCCGAGGGCGTCGGGGACGCGTTCGTCTGGGGCGCGGCGATCATGCTCGTCGCGGTGGGGCTGTCGCTCCTGCTGCGGCGCGTGCCGGACGGCGCCGAGGGCGCGCCCGCCGCGCACTGACCGGGCCTCGGCGCGGGCCGGCCACGTCACGGGCCGGCCCGGTCACGGGCGGTCACCGTCAACCGACGGTGGCCGCCCGTCGTCGTCCCGTCAGGCGGCGGACGGGGAGGCGTGCGTCGTGTCGCGGGCCGCGACGCGGAACGCGGGCGCGAGCAGGACGACGCCCAGCGCCAGGAGCGCGGGCACGGCGAACGCGAGCCGCAGGCTCAGCACCTCGGCGACGCCGCCGATGAGGCCCGCCCCGACGACGAAGCCGACGTAGTTGAAGAGGTTGACCCGCGCGACGGCGATCCCGGTGCCCTCGGGGTCCAGCCGGCCGGCCACGGAGAACGACAGCGGCACCACCACGCTCAGCCCGAGCCCCGTGAGACCGAAGCCCACGATCGCCAGCCACGGGCTGGGGGCGAGCGTCACCGCGGTGAGCCCGGCCGCCCCGATCAGCCCGCCGACGGCCACGGGCACCACCGGGCCGAACCGGTTGACCTGCCGGTCCGCGGCGAGGCGCCCCACGAGCTGGCAGCCCAGGTACGCGGCGAGGCCCAGCGGGGCCACGTTGGCCGCGGCCCCGAGGGCGTCCTGGATGTACTTGGTGGACCAGTTCGACGTCGCCGAGTCAGCCACGTAGACGATCGTGACGGCCAGCCCCACCAGGACGAGCGGGCCCCACGGCGGTGCCGCGGGCTTCGGTGCGGCGGGCTTCGACGTCGCGGCCTTCGGCGCGGCCTGCCCGGCCGTCCGGTCCGGCAGGACCAGCCCCGGCACCGCGCCGACGTCGGGCACCGCCGGGCGCACCGGACGCGCGAGGACCGTCGCGACGAGGTCGACGGACACCCCCACCGCGGCCACGAGGGCGAGCCCGCCGGCGAGCGACCAGCCCGCGGAGTGCGCCAGCACCGCGGCGAGCGAGCCGAGGATGCCGCCCACGCTCCAGGCGCCGTGGAACGAGTTGAGTAGGCTGCGGCCGTACCGCTGCTCCACCTCGACGCCCTGCATGTTCATGCTGGCGTCCACCAGGCCGAGCAGCAGCCCCACCGACGCGACGACGGGGTAGAGCACGCCGACCGTCGGGACGAGGCCCACCCCGAGGATCGCGAGCGCCACCAGCGGCCCGCACACGCGCAGCAGCCGCGCGCTGCCGACCCGCGGCGCCAGCGCCCCCGCGAGGACGCTGCCCACGCCGGCCACGATCGGCACCAGCAGCAGGATCAGGGTCAGCAGCCCGTCGGAGATGCCGAGGTCGTGCTGCAGCGTCGGCACCTGCGCGAGCAGGCCCGCGAAGCACATGCCCTGCACCAGGTAGAACGCGGCGACCACGAGCCGCGCCCGCCGGTCCCCGCGGTCCTCCGTCGTCGCGACCACGCCCGACAGCCCGCTCATGTCCCGCCTCCGCTCGTCGCGCCGCCGGGCTCGCCGTCGGGCCCGTGCGCGAGCCCGAGGATAGACCCGGGCCGGAGCGCGGGGGCAAGGGCGTCAGGTCACGACTGCCGGGCGTCCCACCAGGTGCGCAGCTCCTGGGTGGCGCGCTCCTCGCCGAGGGGGCCGTGCTCCATCCGCAGCGCCAGCAGGTGCTTGTACGCCTGACCGACGACGGGGCCGGGCGCGACGTCGAGGATCGCCATGATCTGCGACCCGTCGAGGTCGGGGCGGATCGCGTCGATCTCCTCCTTCTGGCGCAGCGCCTCGATGCGCTGCTCCAGGCTGGTGTAGGTGTCGGCGAGCCGCTGCGCCTTGCGCCTGTTGCGGGTGGTGGAGTCGGCGCGGGTGAGGCGGTGCAGGCGCTCCAGCAGCGGCCCGGCGTCGGTGACGTACCGGCGCACGGCGGAGTCCGTCCACTGCCCCTCGCCGTAGCCGTGGAAGCGCAGGTGCAGCTCGACGAGCCGCGCCACGTCCTTGACCACCTGCTTCTCGTACTTCAGCGCGCGCAGCCGCTTGGCGACGAGCTTGGCTCCCACCACCTCGTGGTGGTGGAAGCTCACGCCGCCGCCGGGCTCGAAGCGGCGGGTGGCCGGCTTGCCGACGTCGTGCAGCAGGGACGCGAGGCGCAGGACCAGGTCGGGCGCGGGCACCGGGCCGTCGGGGCCGGTCTCCTGCGCGATCGCCTGCTCCAGCACCGTGAGCGAGTGCTGGTAGACATCCTTGTGCCGGTGGTGCTCGTCGATCTCGAGGCGCAGCGCGGGCAGCTCGGGCAGCACATGGTCGGCGAGGCCCGTGTCGACGAGCACCTCGAGCCCGGCGCGCGGCCGGTCGCTCAGCAGCAGCTTGGTGATCTCGGCCTGGACCCGCTCGGCGGAGACGATGTCGATGCGGCCCGCCATGTCGACGATCGCCTGCCGGGTGGCCGGCTCGACGTCGAAGCCGAGCTGGGCGGCGAACCGCGCGGCGCGCATCATGCGCAGCGGGTCGTCGTCGAACGACCGCTCGGGGGCGATCGGCGTGCGCAGCACCCGGCGGGCCAGGTCGGCCAGCCCGTCGAACGGGTCGACGAACGTGAGCTCGGGCAGCCGCACCGCCATCGCGTTGACGGTGAGGTCGCGGCGCGACAGGTCGCCCTCGAGCGTGTCGCCGAACGCCACCACGGGCTTGCGGGAGGCGGGGTCGTACTCGTCGCTGCGGTAGGTCGTGACCTCGACGACGACGTCGTCCGACCCGGCCTTGCCGCCGCGCGCGAACCGGCGCGCGCCGATGGTGCCGAACTCCTTGCCGATGTCCCAGTGGGCGTCGCCCCAGCGCGCCAGCAGCGCCTGCGTCTCGTCGGGGGTGGCCGACGTCGCGAAGTCGAGGTCGTGGCTCGCGCGGCCGAGGAAGGCGTCCCGGACGGGCCCGCCGACGAGGGCGAGCTCGTGCCCGGCGGCGCGGAACACCTCGCCCAGCTCGACGGCCGCGGGGGCCATCTCGGTCAGTACGGCGAGGGCGCGGCGCAGCAGCGCGGCGGGGGCCGGAGGCTCAGGGGTCGACACGGCGTCCCATCCTCCCAGATCCTGGCCGTCGGCGCCCCGGAGGCTGGGCCGGCGGACGGCCGCAACTCGGTAGGGTGGGGCGCATGTCCACCCCGGCCCCGGTTCCCGCCCCGCGGCGCGGGCGCCCGGCCGCGGGTGTCCCCGTCCCGCCGGGAGGGCACCCCCTCAAGGTCGACCCCGCCCGGCTCGCCGGGCCTCGCGGCACGACGACGCCCGCCGTCGTCGGCGTCGCGCCGTCGGGCACCACCACGCACCTGCCGGTGCACGAGGAGACCTCCGCCGGCGGGCTCGTCGTGCGTCTCGCGCCGAGCGGCCCGCAGGCGGCCGTCATCGTGCGGCGCAACCGCGGCGGCCGCCTCGAGTGGTGCCTGCCGAAGGGGCACCTCGAGGGCGCGGAGACGCCGGAGCAGGCCGCCGTCCGCGAGATCCGCGAGGAGACGGGCATCCTCGGCACGATCCGCACCCGGCTCGGCGTCATCGACTACTGGTTCAGCGGTGAGGACCACCGCGTCCACAAGGTGGTGCACCACTTCCTCCTGCGCGCGGAGGGCGGCACGATCACCGCGGAGGGCGACCCCGACGGCGAGGCGGAGGACGCGCTGTGGATCCCCGTCGACCAGCTTCCCGACCGGCTCTCGTACCCGAACGAGCAGCGGCTCGCCGTCGCCGCGCAGCAGGTGCTCCGCCGCACGCCCGACGTCCTCGGGCAGACCGACCCCGGACCCGTCGAGTGAGGCCGACCGCGTGACCACCTCCCGTCGTCCGGGTGCCGTCGCCGCACCCGTACCCCCGCCCGCCCGCCCGGCCCGGGCGCTCGTCGTGCTCCTCCTGCTGCTCGGTGTGCTCGCGACCGTGGGCACGGTCGTGCTGCCGACCCGCGCCGCCGAGGCCGCGCCGCTCTCCACCGCGCCGCTCGCCACCACGCCGCTCGCCGGTGCACCGCAGCCCGGCCGGGCGACCGTCGAGCTGACGTCGACCGCCCCCGCGCTCGCCCGGCCCGGCGGCACCGTCGACCTGTCCGTCCGCGTCACCAACGGCACGGACCGGCCCCTCGACGGGGCCGTCGTCGACCTGGGGGTCTCGTGGCGGCCGCTCACGTCGCGGGCCGAGCTCGCCGCCTGGGCCGACGACGGTGGCGCCCGCACCGCCGCGCGGCAGCTGCCCTCCGAGCCCGTCGACCGCCTCGCGCCCGGCGAGTCCGCGCAGGTGCGCCTGGAGCTCGACGTCGACGCCCTCGGCTTCGAGGACGGGAGCCCCTGGGGGCCCCGCGAGATGTCCGTCGCCCTCGTGCAGGGTGGCACGTCGATCGACGTCGTCCACACCTTCCTCCTCTACGCCCCCGAGGGGGGCGCGCCCGCCCCGGTCGCGCTGAGCGTCGCCGCTCCGGTCACCGGGCCTGCCGTCGACCCGCTCGACACCGACGGGTACGACGCGCAGCTCGGCGAGCTCACGACGTCGGGCGGGCGCCTCGAGCGGCTCCTCGACGCCGCCACGGTCACCGGCACGTCCCCCGGCCTGTCGCTCGCCGTCGACCCCGCCCTGGTGGCCGCGGCGGAGTCCTCCGGCGACGCCGACGTGCAGGCCTGGGCCACGCGCCTCACCGGCCGCACCCCGCCGGCGCAGGACGACTCCTCCGACGACACCACCGACGACGCCGCCGACGACGCCACCCCCGCGGCCGCGAGCACCGTCGCCTCGGGTGACGCGGCCGACGTCGCGGTCCTGCCCGGGTACGACCCCGACCTCGCGGCCGTCGCGCACACGGAGCCGACGCGCACGGACGTCGCCGCCGCCACGGGAGGGGAGGCCGCGCTCGGCAGCGCCTGGCAGCGCCCGGCGGGATGGTCGCTGTCCGTCGCGTGGCCGGAGGGCCGCCCCGACGCCGCGACGCTCGCCACCGGCCGCGACGCTCCGGTCGACCAGGTCGTCGTGGGCGCGGGGCTCGCCCCCACGGATGACGGTCCCGCGTCCGCGCGCACCGCCGTCGACACGCCCGCCGGCAAGGTGTCGGCCCTGGTGGCCGACGCCGGCCTGTCCGCCGCGTTCGCGTCGCTCACCGACGGCGCCGACGCGCCCAGCGGTGTCGAGGGGGTGCAGCGCGTGCTCGCCGACACCGCCCTCCTCGCCCTCCAGGAGCAGGAGTCCGGCGCCGGGGACCTGCACGTCCTCGCCGCCCTCCCCCGCGACTGGTCGCCCGACGCCGCCCTCGTCGAGCAGGTGCTCGGCGCCCTCCACTCCGCCGCCTGGGCCGACGTCGTCCCGCTGTCCGACACGGTCGCCGCGCCGGCGTCCCGCGTGGCGCGCCACGGGCTCCCGCGGAACGACCCCGCCGACGACGAGCTCGCGCCCCTGTCCGTCGACCGGCTGCTGCGCACGCACCGGTCGCTCGCCTCGTTCGCGACCGTCGCCGACGACCCCGTCGAGCTCACCGGCAGCGTCGACCGGGCGCTCGTGGCCCCGCTCGCCGTCGCCGCGCGGAACGACCCCGCCGCCCGCGACCAGGCCGCCGACCTCGCCGTCGAGCGTGCCGACGACCTCCAGCAGGGCATCGGCGTCGCCGACCGGTCCGACGTCACCCTCGTCAGCGACACCGGCAAGCTGCCCGTCAAGGTGACGAACGAGCTCCCCGTCGACGCGACCGTCACCGTCGTGCTGCGCCCCAACGTGTCCCGGCTGATCGTCGAGTCGCGGCCCACCGTCGTCGTCCCCGCCGGCACGTCCGTGAACGTGCACGTGCCCGTGCGCGCCATCGGGTCCGGCGACGTCGACCTGCAGGTCGAGGTCCTCGCGCCCAGCAGCACCGTGGTCGCCGGCCCCACCAGCTTCTCCGTCCGCGTCCGCGCCGGCTGGGAGACCGCCGGCACCGCCGTCGTCGCCGCCGCCATCGCGCTCCTGTTCATCGGCGGCATCTGGCGTACCGTGCGTCGCGGCCGGTCCTCCGCGCGCACCACCGACGAGGGCGTCGCCGACGCCGTCGACCCGCAGGGCCCCGACGTGGACCCGCAGGACGGCACCGACCCCGCGCACGTCACCCGGCACGACTCGGAGAACGATTCGGAGAAGGACACGGAGAAGGACCCCTCATGACCGACTCGTCCGCGTTCCCCGACGACGGCGGGCCCGAGCGTCCCCGCGACGGGTCGCCCGTCGACCCCGTCATGCCGCCGAGCTTCCCGCCCGCCGTCCCGCCGGAGCCGCGCCATGGCGCGCGGCGCGGGCCGTCCTGGTCCGAGATCTCCGGGAACCGGGCGTCGGGGGGCGCGACGTCGGAGGACTGGACGTCCGAGGACGGCGCCGTGCCGTCGTCCGCCCCGGGCAGCACCGGAGACGCCGGGCCGTCCAGGACCGCCGCGGCTGAGCCGGGATCTCCGGCCCCGGCCGGCGCGGCCGACACCGGTGCCGACGCCCCGAGCGAGGGCGGCACGGGTGCGGCGAACGCCGTGCGCCGCACCAGCCTGGGCCGCGGCTCCGTCGTCATGACGCTGGGCACCGTCGCGTCCCGCGCATCGGGGCTGATCCGCTCGGTGCTGCTGGTGGCATGCGTCGGCACCGTCGGCACGGTGGCGAACGCGTTCGACATCGCCAACAAGCTGCCCAACATGCTGTTCGCGCTCATCTCGGCGGGCGTGCTGCAGGCGGTGCTCATCCCGCAGATCCTGCGCGCGATGAACGCGCGCAACGCCCGCGAGCGGCTCGACAAGCTGATCTCGGTCTCCGGCCTCGGCCTGCTGGCGCTGACCGCCGTCCTGGTGGTCGCCGCGCCGCTCATCGTCGTCCTCTTCACGCTCCGGGGCCACGTCGACCCCGATGCCCGGCAGCTCGCCGTCGTGTTCGCGTACTGGTGCATCCCCCAGGTGTTCTTCTACGGCCTCTACATGCTGCTCGGGCAGGTGCTCAACGCCCAGGGCCGGTTCGGCGCCTACGGGCTCGCTCCCGTCGCGAACAACGTGGTGTCGCTGCTCGGCTTCGGCGCGTTCCTCGTGGTGTGGGGCGCCGCCCCGGAGCGGGGCATCACCGACCTCTCGACCTGGTCCTCGGCGCAGACGGTGGTGCTCGCGGGCACCGCCACGCTCGGCATCGCCGCGCAGGCGGTGGTTCTCGTGTTCGCCCTGCGGCGCACGGGCTTCCGATGGCGGTTCCGCTGGGGCTTCCGCGGCATCGGCCTGCGTGCCGCCGGCACCGTCGTGGGCTGGACCATCGGCGCGGTCGTCCTGGAGCAGCTGGGCGTGATGTACCTGTCGAACGTGCTCTGGGCGGCGTCGGGCACCGACGACGCCGTCGCCGGCAACATGGCGTACACGCAGGCGATGACCATCTACCTGCTGCCGCACTCGCTGGTCGTCGTCTCCATCATCACGGTCCTCTTCCCCCGGATGACGGCGGCCGTGCACGCCGGCGACCTCGACGGCGTCCGCAACGACATGTCCCTGGGCATGCGGTCGGCGGGCATCTTCTCGGTGTTCTCTGCCGCGGCGCTGGCCGTGCTCGCGGTCCCGCTCACCGCGGCCCTGCTCCCCACGGCAGGAACCACGGGCGTGGCGGCGATCGCGCCCATCATCCAGGCGATGGCCGTCGGCATCGTCGCCCTCGGCGCCACGGTGATGGTCCGGCGGATGTACTTCGCGTTCGAGGACGGCCGCTCCATCTTCGGCATCCAGGTGATCGCGACGGTCTCCATGGTCGCCGTGCTGTGGGTCGCGGTCAGCGTCCTGCCGGTCACCTGGTGGGCGGTCGCCGCCGGCGGCGCGTACGCGGTGTCCACCTGGATCTCGCTGCTGCTGCGCGTGCGCGGCATGCGGCGCAAGCTGCACGGCATCGACGGCCGCAGGGTGATGCGGCTGTACGTCCGGGCCACGGTCGGCGCGGGCGTCGCGGCGCTGCTCGGGTGGCTGGCCGTCCGCCTCATGGACGGCTACGTGGTCACGTCGTGGGGCCACTCCGTCCTCGTCACGGCCGTCGCCGGCGTCGTGATGGTGGCCGGCTACGTCCTGTCCCTCAAGGCGCTGCGCGTGCGCGAGCTCGACGACGCGCTGGCGCCCGTCCTCCGCCGGATCAAGCGATGACCGCACGCGCGTGCCCGGCTCGGGAAGGTTCCGTGAGGGCCCTGCAGGCGCGCCCGGCGGGCACCGCCTCGGGGTCACCGGCCCGCCCGTACGATGGTCCGATGGACCGGAGGACACCCTCCCCCCGAACCCCCACCGAGGAGTCCAGGTGAGCACCGCCCATCCCGGGACCGTCATGGTCGATCGCTATCGGCTCGTGCAGCCCGCAGCCACCGACCTCGCTGCAGCAGAGGCGTGGGAGGCGCACGACCAGATCCTGGACCGCCCGGTCCGGGTGACGTTCGTCGACGGCCCGTACGCGACCGCCGCCCTCGACGCCGCCCGCCGGGCCGCGCTCGTCGCCGACCCCCGCCTCTCCCGCGTGCTCGACGTCGGCAGCACCGACCTCGGCAGCGGCCAGCGCAGCTACATCATCTCCGAGCCGTACCGCGGGTCGTCGCTGACGGAGGTCGTCTCCAGCGGCCTCGTCGACGCCCAGCAGGCGCGCGCCGTCGTCGGCGAGGCCGCCGCCGCGCTCGAGGCCGCCGGCCAGCGCGGGGTGCACCACCTCGCCCTGCGCCCGGAGGCCGTGCGCGTGGACGGGCACCGTGTCGTCGTCACCGGGCTCGGTATCGACGCCGCGCTCGCCGGGGTGGACGGCGGCCGGACGACCACCGGCGCCGCTGCCGCGGCCGCCGACGCGCGCGACCTGGTCGCCCTCGCCTACTACGCGCTCACGGCGCGGTGGCCCGGCGACTCCCTCGACGAGCCCTGGATCGCCGGCGACGCGGTCCGCCCCCTCCCCGCCCAGACGGACGCGAACGGCGTCGTGCCGGTCTCCGCGCTCGTGCCGCACGTCGACCAGGAGCTGGACACGCTCGTCCGGCGCACCTTCGGGGCCGAGGCCCCGGACGCGCCCGCCAACCCGGGCGACGTCGTCGCCGCGCTCGCCCCGTGGGGCGAGGTGTCCGTCGTCGCGTCGCTGCCGCAGTTCGTGCAGCCGCCGACGGAGCCGCCGGTCCGGTCCTCCGTCCTCGGCGCGGGGAGCAACGGTGCCGGCCGGCCCGGCACGCCGCCGCCCGCGCCCCCCGTTCGCCGGCCGTCGAGCGGCCGGATCGCCCGGTCCGCCGCGGTCGGGGGTGCCGTGGGCGGTGCCGCCGTCGCCGGTCAGGCCGCCGCGCAGGCCACGCAGGCGCTGCCGCCGGCCGGCCCGCAGACGGCCCCGCAGTCGCCCGTCCCGCCGCCGCCCGCCCAGGCGACGGCCGCGATGGCGCCGGTGCAGCAGGGCACCACGCCCCAGCAGCCCACGCAGGCCTACGGCGCCGCGCCCGCGGGCTATGCCACGCAGGCGTACGCCGCCCCGCAGCAGCAGACGGCGCACGCCCCCGTGCCCCCGCCGCCGGGCGGGGGCGAGCCGCGCACCGACACGGGCGGCTTCGCCTCCTCCCCTGCGCCCAAGCGACGCGGCGTGAACCCGACGCCGATCGTCCTCGGCCTCGTCGTCGTGCTGGTCCTCGCCGGCGCGCTGTGGGCCGTGTCCAACGCCCTGTCCCCCATGGACGACGCCCCGGTCGCCGAGAGCCCGGCGCCGACCCAGGCCGCCAACCAGGGCGGCGGCTCCGAGGAGCCCAGCGACGACGAGTCGACCACGCCCACGGAGACCGCCGAGGCGCGGCCCGTCATCAAGTCGGGCGACCAGCTCGACCCGGAGGGCGACGGCCAGCACCCGGAGGCCGTGGACCTCGCCTACGACGGCGACCCGTCGACCTTCTGGTACACGATGTACTTCAACTCCCCCGACTTCGCCGGGCTGCGCACCGGTGTCGGGTACGTCGTGGAGCTCGAGAAGCCCGCGCCGGTCTCGTCCATCACGCTCAACACCAACTCCTCCGGCGGGCACGTCGAGGTGCGCGCCACGTCGCGGGACAAGCCCACCGACGGGCCCGTGCTCGCCGAGGGCTCGTTCGGCTCGGAGACCAAGCTCGACCTGTCCGAGGAGACGGTCGCGGACTCGTTCGTCCTGTGGATCACCGAGCTCCCCGTGACCAACGGCAAGAACTACCTCGAGCTCAACGAGATCGTCCTCTCGTGACCCGTTCCCGGGCGGCGGCACCGTCGCCCGGGAACACCGCACCCCCTCGCCGTGTTGACGGCGATGGCGCCCTCGTACGCGACATACCAGGTGCGCGACACACCAGCAGACCAGGAGAAGACGTGACCGATCAGCCGACCACCGCCACCCCCGAGGGCACCGTGCACGACATCGTGATCGTGGGCTCGGGCCCGGCCGGCTACACGGCTGCCGTGTACGCGGCGCGCGCCGGCCTGGCGCCCGTCGTGATCGCCGGCTCCGTCACCGCCGGTGGCGCGCTGATGAACACCACCGAGGTCGAGAACTTCCCCGGCTTCCCCGCCGGCATCCAGGGGCCGGACCTCATGGAGGCCATGCGCGAGCAGGCCGAGAAGTTCGGTGCCCGTGTGCTCTGGGACGACGCCGAGCAGGTCGAGCTGACCGGCGACATCAAGACGGTCGTGACGCTTGGCGGCGAGACCTTCCGCGCCCGCGCGGTGATCCTGGCCACCGGCTCCGCGTACCGCGAGCTCGGCCTGCCCGAGGAGAAGCAGCTCTCCGGACGCGGCGTCTCCTGGTGCGCGACCTGCGACGGCTTCTTCTTCCGCGACCAGCACATCGCCGTCGTCGGCGGCGGCGACTCCGCCATGGAAGAGGCCACGTTCCTCACGCGCTTCGCCTCCAAGGTGACGATCGTGCACCGCCGCGACTCGCTCCGTGCCTCGAAGATCATGGCTGACCGTGCCCTGGCCGATCCCAAGATCGAGTTCGCCTGGAACAGCGAGGTCGCCGGGATCTCCGGCGAGGACAAGGTCGCCGGCATCACGCTCCGCGACACCGTGACCGGCGAGGAGCGCGAGCTCGACACGACGGGCCTGTTCGTCGCCATCGGCCACGACCCCCGCACCGACCTCGTGAAGGGCCAGATCGACCTGGACGACGAGGGCTACATCCTCGTCGAGGGCCGGTCCACCCGCACCAACCTGCCCGGCGTCTTCGCCTGCGGCGACGCCGTCGACCACACCTACCGCCAGGCGATCACCGCCGCCGGTTCGGGGTGCGCGGCCGCGCTCGACGCCCAGTCCTACCTCACCGAGTTCGCCGACGACGAGGGCAAGACGTCCGTCGCAGGCACCCCGGCGGTGCCGAACCCCGACGGGCTGCCCGCCGCCCTCGACTCGGTCGCCGGCTGACCTTTCCCCACCACGCACCGAAGGAGCGACACATGGCTACCGTCGCCGTCACCGACGACACGTTCAAGACCGAGGTCCTCGAGTCCGACGTCCCCGTTCTGGTCGACTTCTGGGCGACCTGGTGCGGCCCCTGCCGCATGGTCGCTCCGATCCTCGAGGAGCTCTCCGACGAGTACGAGGGCAAGATCAAGATCGTCAAGCTCGACACCGACGCCAACCAGGCCACCACCATGGCCTACGGCATCACGTCGATCCCGACGCTCAACGTCTACTCCGGTGGCGAGCTCGTGAAGTCCGTCATCGGCGCCCGCCCCAAGCGCGCCCTCCAGGAGGAGATCGACGCGGTCCTCGCGCCGAGCGCCTGATCGTTCCCGACGGCCGGGTCTGTTTCACGTGAAACGGGCCCGGCCGTCGGCGTCTCCGGACTCGGAGGGTCAGCGCCGCCCCGGATCGTGGGCCCCGGCTCGCAGATCCCCGTACCAGGGTCGTCCCCCGTGGTCGACGCGCCGGTCTCCGAGATCCTCTGCGCATAGGGTGCGGTCGAGGGCGTCCGCCGTCCATTAGCGGTGCGCTCCCTGCTTCCCGCCCTTACCAGCCACCGGGCGCGCGGCGGGGCTCGGCCTCCTAGTGCCGCATCCCCATGCCCCCTCTGCCCGAGCCGGCACCCTCCCGTCGTCTGCGGTCAACCGGCCAGAACGAGCGGCACTCCTCGGCGGCGCCGGGAAGGGCAAACCGTGGGGCTCGCCGATGGGTCGGTGACCCGGACCTCGCCCGCGGTTGTCCTCCGACCTGCGTCGTTCCCGATCACCACCACAGGCGCGGGATCGGTCAGGCCGGCCTGCCGCCCCCAGCGCCGCCATCCTGCGGTCGAGTCCTGCGATCCCGGATTGGTCCGTTTCCTGACGATAGTGACGCTATGCGACGGAGGTGCTGAAAGCAGAGAAAGGTGCTCCGGTTCGCGCCCTGCTGGCCAGGGCGACGCACCTCCTTCCCTTCCGTGCCCGGCCCTCACTGATCGGTGGCACGCCGTGCTGGACGGACGCCGTGCTGGACGGACGCCGTGCTGGACGGACGCCGTGCTGGACAGGCCCGCACCGCACAGCTCCTCCCCGCTGGACCATGTCGGGACGGGCCCCGCCGGACGGTCCCCGTCTGACGGGCCATGCCGGACACCGCAGGTGCCAGTCACGTCAGGATGGGCACGTCAGGATGGGCACGTCAGGATGGGCACGTCAGGATGGGCACGTTGCCGCCGTCGAGGCCTGGTCGTTGAGGCCCTGACGCGCCCTCCGCGTTCCGCTACTTTCGAGATGGACGACGACTTGACCCGGCGTCATGGCGTCGGGGCGCTCGCCGCGTCGCACCTGCTGGCAAGGCCGGCCCAACTGGGCCCCCGTCGAGGCTCGTGCGACCTCACGGCTCTGGTGGGCCAGGACGACCGAGGCCCCTGGTGCCGGCACCTACCCACCCGGCGCCATCAGGTTTGGACCCGGCTGCCATCCCGATCGGTCGGCCTGGGGTGAGTTCCCTGGTCACGAGGCTTCGACGGTCGCGACCTGCGGTCGTCGACGCGACACGTGGGCCCAGAGCGACACCGCCACCCCGAGTTTCCGCTCGGTCCTGCCGACGCCCGCTCGACGTGCCGCGACTGTGCCCGCGTTCCGAAGGTCGCCGCCTCAGGCCGGGATCCGCCGCTTCCCTTCGCCGTCCCGAGAGCTCGCGGGCTGCCTACCGTCAGTTCGTCCAAGCCTGCGCCGTGCACCACGCCATGACCGGGATCAGATTCGGGGCCAAGTCCACGTCCGTCAGGGAGGCGAAGCACCGGCAAAGGGCCGGTCCTCGGACGGGAGGCACGAAGGGCAGGGGCAGGTGCGCGCTCAGGCGGAATGTTTCACGTGGAACGTCACCAGGACTTCGCACCCACACCGCCGCACGCAGTGACACGTCTGCCCGCGCCGACCGGCGCCGGAGCGATCCATCGAAGCTCCGCGCGAAGGCCATCATCCGAGGCGGCGCTCGTTGGTGCATCAGTAGGCCGTCTTCCCAGCCGAGCAGCGAACCCCGGAGCGTGCCCCAGGTCAGCGATCTCCGACCGCGGGCGCTTCGTCAAGGCGCTGCAGCACCCCGCTGTCTCGCGTCGACCTTTGCCTCGTCGTCGGCCCGGGCGTGGGACTTCACGTCACCGCTCCACTCCAGCGGAACCGAGCTGGCACGGCTGCCGGCGCACCTCAGCCACAGGTCGCGCCCGGATGAGAACCACCCTCCCCGACCGCCCTTCGTTCCGGATCTGCCGCACGACTACTGCCGACACCACCCGCGCTCTCCGCGCATCCGTCGAGGTCCGAACACCAGGCAGTCCGATCCCACGGGCGATCTCGAGGAACCGCGCTCGTCTGCCGACGCGCCGAACGCGAGCGTCCCCAGACTCCGACTCGCAGCTAGACGCCTCACCGGGAAGGGCGTAGAAGAAGGCCGAGCCCGATCACGCAGCCGACCCCACCGGACCCCGCCTCGCTGGGGCACGTCGCCTGGCCGACCGACGCACAGACCAGTACTGACGCACGCGAACACCCTTTGGCCGGCGGGTGCACGACCGCATCGACGTCCTGCGCCACCCGCGCTCGACCCGTCGCAACCTCTGCGGAACCGCTGTGCCGTTGTGCACGCTGAGTCCGCGGATTCCTGTTTCACGTGAAACAGCGCCGTCCGACGATCGGTGCCCACACACCTTCTGCCGGTCTGCACCGCGATGCACATCCGCGCCACGCCCCGTTCCGGAGAATCGGCTGTGCCCTGCTTCTCCTTCCCAAGCGCGGCGGGGCGGGCAGGGAGATTCGGTCGACACGTTTCGCGACGTGACGACGGGCACCACCTCACCATCGGGAGGCAGTGCCCGTCGAACAAGATCGGGGGTCAGGAGCGAAGGAGTCCGGGATCCTCCGGAGCCATGACGCCAAGGATCCGGTTGAGGTCCTCGACCGACGCGAACTCCACGGTCAGCCGTCCCTTGGTCTTGCCGATGTTCACCTTCACACGCGTCTCGAACCGGTCCGCGAGGCGCGTCGCGAGCTCGTCCATCGCCTCGCTCCGTTGCCCGGCCCGCGGCGCTCGGCGCGTCGTCCGCTCACCATCGCCGCTGGTCAGCAGCGTGACGATCTCCTCGGTCGCCCGCACAGACAGGCCCTCCGACACGATCCGCTGCGCCAGGCGCTCGATCTCCGCACCGTCGGTCAGCGACAGCAGCGCACGAGCATGACCCGCCGACAGCACGCCGGCGGCCACTCGCCGCTGGACCAGCGGCGGGAGCTTCAGAAGTCGCAGCGTGTTGGAGATCTGGGGCCGCGACCGGGCGATCCGCGTGGCGAGCTCCTCGTGGGTGCACCCGAAGTCATCGAGGAGCTGGCGGTACGCGGCAGCCTCCTCGAGCGGGTTCAGCGCGGCACGATGCAGGTTCTCGAGCAGCGCATCCCGCAGCATGTCGCTGTCGTCCGTCTCGCGGACGATCGCCGGGATGGTCTCCAGGCCGGCTACCTGCGAAGCACGCCACCGGCGCTCGCCCATGATGAGCTCGTATCGGTCCTGGTCAGCGGCGTCAGGACGGACGACCACCGGCTGCAGCACGCCGATCTCGGAGATCGAGGCGACCAGCTCGTCGAGCTCACCGTCGTCGAACACCGAGCGCGGCTGCCAGGTGTTCGGCCGGATGGCCTCGACCGGAATCTCCGCGAACCGTGCGCCAGGAACCGGCGCCAGCTCGGTTTCACGTGAAACGTCGTCCTCGACGGGAACGAGGTCGCCCTGCTCCGCTTCCCCACTCGACGATCCCCCAGCGTCGTGGACGCCCGGCTCGTCCATGGGCGTTCCCGGCTCCGGCCCTGCCCCATCCTCTCCCAGATCAGGCAGGGCGATGCTCGTGATCAGCCCGAGCGACAAGGAATCTGCACCGAAGGCGTCGTCCTCACGCGTCGTCTCATTCGCGTCCCGCGTCTCCGTGTCCACAGTGGTGGCGGCGACCTCCGTGAGCACTGCGCCAGACGCCGCCTCGGGAGCAGACCCCTGCGCCTCGCCACGAGCCGGCGCCTCGCCTCCGGTTCGGATGCTCAGCCGACCGCCTGCGATCGCCGAGTCCCATGACGCCGACCGACGGCTGCTGCGGCCGCCTTCCTCCGTTCCGTCGGAGCTCGGGCGATCCGCCGGCATGGTCGCGGCAGCCCCGCTCGCGGCCCCACCCTCTCGGGGCTCCCCCGCCGGGAAGAAGACGTCGACCGGACGATCACCCTCCGGCCCCGACGGGATCAGCGCACCGAGCCCGCGGCCCAGACCACGCTTCTTCTGACTCATGCTCCAGCCTCCTGAACCATGGGGCCCCGCGTTCCCCTCGTCGTCGTCAAAGTACGGTCGCGACCCCGCTGGCGCGAACCATGCCATGCGTCAGCCTCCGCGGCGCGGCGTGACGTGAAGCCCCTGGGCGTCAACGCGCCCGCTCCGTGGCGAATCATCGAGCCTTATCCCAGGTCAGCGCGCCGCGGCGCACGCTCGGCGAGCTCGCGCGCTGCCTCGAGGTACGCGAGCGACCCGGTCGATCCGGGGTCATACGTCATGACCGTCTGCGCATGGCTCGGCGCCTCCGAGATGCGCACGGACCGCGGGACGGTCGTCCGGAGCGTCTGCTGGGGGAAGTGCTCCCGAACCTCGGCCGCGACCTGCTGAGCGAGGTTCGTGCGCCCGTCATACATGGTGAGCAGGATCGTCGAGACGCTCAGTTCAGGGTTCAGATGGGCCTTGATGAGCTCGATGGTCTTTAGCAGCTGGCTCAGCCCCTCCAGCGCGTAGTACTCGCACTGGATCGGGATCAGTACCTCGCGGCCGACCACGAACGCGTTGACTGTCAGCAGCCCCAGGCTCGGGGGGCAGTCGACCAGCACGTAGTCGATCCGCTCCTCCCCCCGCTCCTCACGCCGGGCGAGGTAGGTGTCCAACGCGCGGCGGAGGCGTGTTTCACGTGAAACCAAGGAGACGAGCTCGATCTCGGCGCCAGACAGGTCGATGGTCGCCGGCACGCCGTACAGGCCCGGGACCGACGGGCACTCCTGCACCGTGTCCTCGAGCGGCTCGTCCTCGACCAGGACCTCGTAGATCGACGGCGTTCCCGCGCGATGCTCGAGCCCGAGCGCGGTCGACGCGTTGCCCTGCGGATCGTTGTCGATGACCAGGACCTTGAGGCCGGACTGTGCCAGACCTGCCGCGATGTTCACGGTGGTCGTCGTCTTCCCGACGCCACCCTTCTGGTTGGCGACCGTGATGATGCGCGTGCGATCCGGGCGCGGGAACTGCCTGCCCTGGAGCTCGATGCGCCGTCGGGCGTCGATCGCCAGCTGCGCCGCCAGCGGTGTCGACTCGTCCGCGTCCGGGACCGAGGCGACGAGCGCTGCCCGATGCCCGTCGATGACCGGAGGGAGTCCACCGGGTGCCCACGTGAGGCCGGGCACTGTTTCACGTGAAACGTGCGGATCGCTCGCCACGGTCCCGTCGTGACGCGGGACGTCGTCGACGTGCTCCGTACTCGTGCTCACGTGCCACTCCTCCGGTTCGTCACAGAGACTTCCTGCCCGGACCGACGCGAGCGTTGCCGCCGTCGACCGGATGCTCCGCGCTCACTCTACGGCCTCGCTGAGGGCGCGACGGGGGCAAAACTCCGGCCGGCTCAGATCGCCGAAGGACTGGTCGCATGAACGGCGCTGCGGCGCCCGCCCAGCACGTCAGGGCCGCCGGATGCGCAGGATGGTCGTGTCCTCGACGACGTCGATCGTCCGCCCCACCAGAATCTCCGGTTCCGCCGTCTTGAACGCGCGCAGTACCTTGCGGGCGGGCTCCAGCTCGCGCTCGACGTTCCGCCCCTTGAGGACGACCATGGCGCCACCCCGCCGCACCAGCGGGAGGCTCATCCGCGCCAGCTTGCCAAGGGCCGCGACCGCACGGGAGGTCACCACGTCGACCTCGAACGCGTCGTGGTACTCCTCGGCCCTCCCCCGCTTGACCTGCACATTCGTGAGCCCGAGGTCCTCAACGACCTCTTCGAGCCACGCCGTCCGTCGTTCCATCGGCTCGATTAGGGAGAACTCGACGTCCGGGCTCTGGATCGCGAGGATGATGCCGGGTAGTCCGGCCCCCGAGCCGATGTCGGCGACCGACCTGGCGTCCCCGAGGTACGGCGTGACCGCCGCGGAGTTCAGGATGTGGCGCTCCCACAGCCGCGCGACCTCGCGGGGACCGATGAGCCCGCGCAGCTCGCCCTCGGCGCGCAGGTTCGCCGCGAACTGCGCGACGAGCTCGTACCGGTCACCGAAGTAGTCGCGGACGGCATCGCTCCGTCCGAGCTCCTCGTCGCGCACGTCGTCGGCGGCATCGTCCGTCACGTCGTCCGTCATCCTCCGCACCTTTCGTTTCAGTCCACTCATGACGAGAGCCCGTCGTTTCACGTGAAACAACGGGCTCTCGAGGTCCACATCAGGAAGCGGGCGTCGCTCCGGGATCGACAGCCGGCTGCACCACGACGTACCGCGACGGCTCCACGCCACGCGAGTCGCTCACGAGACCGGCGGCAGCGACGGCATCGTGCACCACCTTGCGCTCGAAGGCGTTCAGGGGGTCGAGCTCGACCTCCTCACCCGACTCCCGCACCCGCTGGACGGCCGACTCGGCCAGCGCCGTCAGCTCCTCCCGGCGGGCGGCGCGGAAGCCGCCGATGTCGAGCATGAGGCGGCTGCGCTCGCCCGTGCGGGCCTGCACGGCGAGCCGCGTCAGCTCCTGCAGGGCCTCGAGCACTTCGCCGTCCTGCCCCACGAGCGCCGACAGGTCCTCGCCCTCGTCGGCCACGACCTCGACCGCAGCGCGGTCGTGCTGGATGTCCAGGTCGATATCGCCGTCGAGATCCGCGATATCGAGGAGCTCCTCGAGGTAGTCCGCGGCGATCTCGCCCTCTTCCTCAAGGCGCGCCGTGCGCTCGGGCCCCTGGTCCACGGGAGTGTCCGTCGTCATCGGTGTCGATTCCTCTCGCTGCTCAGCGGCGCTTCTGGCGGTTCTTGCGCTTGGGCTGCTCACGCTGCCCCCGGGGCTGCTCGGGCTCCGGCTCCGGGGCGGCCTCGATGGCGCCCTTGGCGGCGGCCTTGCGAGCCTGCTTCTCCTTGAGGAGACGCTCGGCCTCCGACCCCGGCGCGGGCATCTTCTTGATCGTGTAGAACTGCTGGCCCATCGACCACAGGTTCGAGATGACCCAGTAGATGAGCACACCCACGGGGAAGTTGATGCCCGAGATCAGGAAGATCACCGGGAGGATGTAGAGCATCATCTTCTGCGTGCTCGCCATCGGCCCCTCGAGGGCGGCCTTCGGCATGTTCTTCATGGTCAGCTGGCGCTGGGTGAAGAACATGGTGGCGCTCATCAGCACGATGAGGCAGATGACGACGATCCGCGCCGTCGTCGAGTCCGTGGTGCGGAACACGTCGGAGAGCTGGGCCCCGAAGAGCTTGGAGTGCTCGATGTCCGCGGCGACGCGCTGGTCGATCGGGCCGATCGTCCGGTAGGAACCGTCCGCGATCGCCGACAGGTGGTTGAGCACCCGGAACAGCGCGAAGAAGATCGGCGACTGCAGCAGGATCGGCAGGCAGGACGCCATGGGGTTGGTGCCGTGCTTGCGGTACAGCTCCATCGTCTCGCGGCCCATGGCCTCGCGGGACGCCGGGTCCGTCTTGCCCTTGTACTTCTTCTGCACGGCCTGCAGCTCCGGCTGCATCATCTGCATGCCGCGCGAGGCCTTGATCTGTTTGAAGAACAGCGGGATCAGTGCGATACGGATGACGATCGTCAGCGCGACGATCGAGAACACCCAGGCCCAGCCCGGACCGTCCTGCATCCCGAGGGTCGTGAAGAGTGCGTGGGCCCCGTACATGATCCAGGCCACGACCCACTCGATGGGGTAGAGGATGGTATCCATCCCGATGTGTCTCCTCTGTCGGAAAAGTCTCTGCGGTCCCCGGCGGCGCGGTCCGGGATGGTCAGTGGCGAGCTGCGCCGCGGTGCTCGTGGGCCGGCGCGTCGACGGCGGTGTCGGCGTGCTTGCCACGAGCGGGCGGTACGTCGTCGACGCCGCCGAGGCTCCAGGGGTTGCATCGAAGGATGCGCCAGAGCGCGAGACCTGTCCCCCGCAGCGTGCCGTGCGTACGGATCGCGATGACCGCGTACTGCGAGCACGACGGGTAGTACTTGCAGGTGGGGCCTGTCAGCGGGGAAATCACCGACTGGTAGACCCGGATCACACCGATGAGGACTGCCGCGGGCAGGTTCCTCAGCGCGTCCCGCCCGCGCCCGACCGTCGAGGCGGTCACGACGCTCTCCGGGCGCGCGCAAGGGCCCGGTCCAGGCTGCCCGCGAGGTCGCTGTCGAGCTCGGCGTACGTGGCGGAGCTCGAGGCGGGGAGCGCCCGCACGACGAGGCGCGAGCCGGCGGGGAGCGACTCGAGGTGCTCCGCGGCGGCGTGCCGCAGGCGGCGCTTCACCTGGTTACGGTGCACGGCGTTCCCCACGGCCTTGGATACGACAAGACCGACCTGTGTCGGCGCAGGGCTCGCGACACCAGAAACACCGGCCGTCGGGCCGGTGTCGGGGTCGACGAGGAGATGCACCACCACGGTCGATCGTCCTGCACGCGTGCCGCGGCGCACCGCCCGTTCGAAGTCGACGGAACGGCGCATTCGGTGCGCCGCGGGCAACATGCGTCAGGCAGAGAGCTCGGCGCGACCCTTGCGCCGACGGTTCGCCAGGATGGCGCGGCCGGCACGGGTGCGCATGCGCAGCCGGAAGCCGTGGGTCTTGGCACGACGACGGTTGTTCGGCTGGAAGGTCCGCTTGCTCACGAGGTACTCCAAGAAACGTCGGGGAGGCACACCGTCAGTTCCTCGACGATGCAGGTCTGTTCTCAGTCGTCGCACGCGTACAGGACGTGGAGGCGTCGACCGGGCCGACCCGAGGACCGGCAGCCCAGTTGTGGGCGCGCGAAAGGACCTGGAACGGCTGTCCGACGTTACGCCGTGCGGGCCCCTCAGGTCAAACCCGCCCGGGGGCGTCCCGCCGCGCCCGGTGGCTACGATGTGGAGGACCTCACGCACCACGGCGCGACGTCGCGCCTCCCGCCCCGGTACGGTCGTCACCCACAGCATTGTCCACAGGTTCCACAGCATGTGGACAACGCTGTGGACGGAGTCTGGGCGTGGCAGACTCGCGACCCGCTGCCCATCCAGAACGACAGAAGGACGACGCCCGTGGCCCAGCCGGACGAGAACATCACCGATGTCTGGGCACACACGCTCGCCACCCTCGAGGCACGGCCGGACATGTCCGCCCGGCAGCTCGCCTTCATCAAGCTGGCGAAGCCGATGGCCATCCTCGAGGACACCGTCTTCATCGCCGTCCCGCACGAGCAGACCCGCGCCTACCTCGAGACCAGCGTCCGCGACCAGCTCGTGTCCGCGATGGCGTCGACGCTCGGTCGCGACATCCGGTTCGGGATCACCGTCGACCCCGAGCTGAGCAGCGACACCCTCACCGGCCCCTCCCAGGACTACTCCGCTCCCCCGGAGCCGGGTGTCCCGGACGAGCCCGAGGCGCCGCCGCTCCCGCCGAGCCCGAAGCAGTCTGCCGAGCCGACCCGGCTCAACCCGAAGTACATCTTCGAGACGTTCGTCATCGGGTCGTCCAACCGGTTCGCCCACGCTGCGGCGGTCGCGGTGGCCGAGGCCCCGGCGAAGGCCTACAACCCCCTGTTCATCTACGGCGATTCGGGGCTGGGCAAGACCCACCTGCTGCACGCCATCGGGCACTACGCGCACAACCTCTATCCCCACGTGCGCGTGCGGTACGTGAACTCCGAGGAGTTCACCAACGACTTCATCAACAGCATCGGCGAGGGCCGCGCGGGGGCGTTCCAGCGCCGCTACCGCGACGTCGACGTCCTCCTCATCGACGACATCCAGTTCCTGCAGGGCAAGGAACAGACGATGGAGGAGTTCTTCCACACCTTCAACGCGCTGCACAACGCGGACAAGCAGGTCGTCATCACGTCCGACGTCCCGCCCAAGCAGCTCAACGGGTTCGAGGACCGGCTGCGGTCCCGCTTCGAGTGGGGCCTCATCACGGACGTGCAGCCCCCGGACCTCGAGACCCGGATCGCGATCCTGCGCAAGAAGGCGGCGAGCGAGCGTCTCGACGTGCCGGCGGAGGTCCTCAGCTACATCGGCTCGCGCATCTCGACGAACATCCGCGAGCTGGAGGGGGCCCTCATCCGGGTCACCGCGTTCGCGAACCTCAACCGCCAGCAGGTGGACCTCGCCCTCGCGGAGATCGTCCTCAAGGACCTCATCACCGACGACGACACGGCGGAGATCACCCCGTCGATGGTGATCGCCCAGACGGCGGCGTACTTCGGCCTCACGATCGACGACCTGTGCGGCTCCTCCCGCTCCCGCGTCCTCGTCACGGCGCGGCAGATCGCCATGTACCTGTGCCGCGAGCTCACCGACCTGTCCCTGCCCAAGATCGGCCAGCAGTTCGGCGGCCGCGACCACACCACGGTCATGCACGCGAACAAGAAGATCGCCGGGCAGATGGCGGAGCGACGCTCCACCTACAACCAGGTGACTGAGCTCACCAGCCGCATCAAGCAGCAGCACCGCGGCTGACCGTCCACGCTCCTCGCGGGCCCGACCACGCTCTTCACAGGGTGTGGGACCGGGCCCGCAGGCGTTTCTCCACATCACCGCCCACAGGCTCGGCCGCACCAGACCGCCGATCCGTCGTCATCGTCCCCATCCCTGTGGAGGGACATCGTGGACAACTGGGCGTTATCCCCAGGCAGCGCGATGCACACCTGTGGACAAAGCTGTGGACGCATGTGGACCAACAGTCCAAATCGGTGGACGACGACACCCTGATCGGTGGACGGCTGTGGGTATCGAATCGGTCGCCCACAGGCACAAGTCGTCGTCCACAGACTTGCCCCCACGGCCTCCACATGCCTGATGTGCCTCTGACCTGCGGAAACATCGCTCGTCCCCAGAATCCACAACCCCTATGACGATGACTAACGTCTGATCATCAAGAAATTCCCCACACCTTCATCAGGCCGGCCGGCGTTGCGCACCCGCCCACAGCACAGGTCCTCCGCGCGAGTGCCGAAGAGGCCCCGTCTCGCGTAGGGTTTGGCTCGGACGACGAGGCAGGTCGGATCACGTCGGCGGGCCCCCACCGGGTCACGACGGAACCCTCGACCGCCCATCGATCGGCGACAAGTCGACAACGCGAGGAGTGGGATGAAGTTCCGGGTTGAGCGTGACGTCCTGGCCGAGGCCGTGACCTGGACGGCGCGCACCCTCCCCACGCGCCCTCCGGCACCCGTGCTGGCGGGCGTCCGCATCGAGGTGGACACGGCGGGCACGATCTGGCTGTCCAGCTTCGACTACGAGGTCTCCGCGCGCGCCGAGATCCCCGCGGAGGTCTCCGAGCCGGGCACCGTGCTGGTCTCCGGCCGCCTCCTCGCCGAGATCTCCCGCGCCCTGCCGAACAAGCCCGTCGACGTCACGCTCGAGGGGACCAAGGTCGTGCTGACCTGCGGTGCCTCGCGCTTCACGCTGCTGACGATGCCCGTCGAGGACTACCCGACGCTGCCGCAGATGCCGGAGCTCTCCGGCACCGTCACCGGCGACGCGCTCACGCACGCCGTCGCGCAGGTGAGCGTCGCCGCGAGCCGCGACGACACCCTCCCGCTGCTCACGGGCGTGCGGATGGAGATCGAGGGCGAGCGCATCACCCTCATCGCCACCGACCGCTACCGCCTGGCGCTGCGCGAGCTGACCTGGACGCCGGCCACCCCCGGCTACTCCGCGGTCGCCCTCGTGCGCGCCCGCACGCTCACCGACGTCGCGAAGTCTCTCGGCGGGGGCGGCGGGCTCGTCAACGTGGGCCTCTCCACGGGCCAGGGCGTGGACCTCATCGGGTTCGAGGCGGGCGGCCGCCACACGACGTCGCAGCTCGTGGACGGCGACTACCCGCCCGTGCGCCGACTGTTCCCGGACGCGACACCGATCCACGCCGTCGTCGCCACCGCGCCCCTGATCGAGGCCGCCAAGCGCGTCTCCCTCGTCGCCGAGCGCAACACCCCGATCCGGCTGTCCTTCACGGACGGCCAGGTGGTGCTGGACGCCGGGCAGGGCGACGACGCGCAGGCGTCGGAGGCCCTCGAGGCCGTCCTGGTCGGCGAGGACATCCAGGTCGCGTTCAACCCGCAGTTCCTGCTCGACGGGCTCGGCGCGCTCGGCACCGACTTCGTCCGGCTCTCCTTCACCCACCCGAACAAGCCGGTGGAGTTCACCGGCCAGGAGTCGCTCGACGGTGAGGACTCGTCGGAGTACCGCTACCTGCTCGTGCCCATCCGGTTCGCCGGCTGACGGGCGCCAGCCCTCTCGCCCGCACCCTCGTCTCGCCCCACCCCCGGAGGTACCCATGGTCAGCCACATCGGACTCGTCGGTCTGGGCAAGATGGGCAACAACATGCGCGAGCGTCTGCGCCGCGGCGGCATCGAGGTCACGGGGTACGACCCGCGGCCCGAGGTGTCCGACGTGGCGTCGCTCGCGGACCTCGTGGCCGCCCTGCCCGCCGACCGGCGCGTGGTGTGGGTGATGGTGCCGGCCGGCGACCCGACCCGGGGCGTCGTCCAGGAGCTCGGCACGCTGCTCGGCGAGGGTGACGTCGTCGTCGAGGGCGGCAACTCCCACTACCCGGAGGACCAGGCGCGCGCGGCGGAGCTCGCCGAGCGCGGCGTGGGCTACGTCGACGTCGGCGTCTCCGGCGGTGTCTGGGGCCTCGAGAACGGCTACGGCCTCATGTGCGGCGGCGACGCGGCGCACGTCGAGGCGCTCATGCCGGTCTTCGACGCGCTGCGCCCCG
Source organism: Isoptericola sp. NPDC055063 (assembly GCF_053608125.1). NCBI lineage: Bacteria > Bacillati > Actinomycetota > Actinomycetes > Micrococcales > Promicromonosporaceae > Isoptericola > Isoptericola sp. NPDC055063. Next base: position 419,890 of record NZ_JBSGUW010000002.1, read on the forward strand.
AGGGGCCGCGCGAGGAGGGCTTCGTGCACGCGGGCGCGGTCGGCGCGGGGCACTTCGCGAAGATGGTGCACAACGGCATCGAGTACGGCCTCATGCAGGCCTACGCCGAGGGCTACGAGCTCCTCGCCGCCAAGAAGGACATCGTGACGGACGTCCACGGCACCATGAAGGCGTGGATGCGCGGCACGGTCGTGCGGTCGTGGCTGCTGGACCTCATGGTCAAGGCCCTCGAGGAGGACCCGGCGCTGGCCGCCATCGACGACTGGGTCGACGACTCGGGCGAGGGCCGCTGGACCGTCGACGAGGCGATCGACAACGCGGTGCCGCTGCCCGTGATCTCCGCGGCGCTGTTCGCCCGGTTCGCGTCCCGGCAGGAGGAGTCGCCCGCGATGAAGGCCGTGGCCGCGCTGCGCCAGCAGTTCGGCGGGCACGCGGTCAAGCCGGCCCAGTGACCCGGCCGGTCGCCGGCCGTCGAGATCGCTGATGTACGTCTCGCACCTGTCCCTGCTGGACTTCCGGTCGTACGCCGCGGTCGACGTCGAGCTCGAGCCCGGCCCCAACGCGTTCGTGGGCCGCAACGGGCAGGGCAAGACCAACCTGGTGGAGGCCATCGGGTACGTCGCGACGCTGGGCAGCCACCGGGTCGCGAACGACACGCCGCTGATCCGCGCCGGAGCCGAGCGGGCGGTGGTCCGCACGAGGATCGTGCGGGGCGAGCGGGCGTCGACCGTCGAGCTGGAGATCACCGCAGGCAAGGCGAACCGGGCCCGGGTTAACCGCGGCCAGCTGGGCCGGGCGCGCGACGTCCTGGGGATCCTGCGCACGGTGCTGTTCGCGCCGGAAGACCTGGCCCTCGTCAAGGGTGATCCCGACGGCCGCCGTCGGTTCCTGGACCAGCTCGTGGTGCAGCTCCTCCCCCGTGCCGCGGGGCTCCTGAGCGACTACGAGCGGGTGGTGCGGCAGCGGTCCGCGCTTCTCAAGTCGCTGCGCGGCGTCCGCAGGTCCGGGGGCGGGGCTGTGGACACCGGCACGCTCGAGGTGTGGGACGCCCGCGCCGCCCAGCTGGGCGGGCAGGTCCTCGCGATGCGGCTGGCCCTCGTGGAGGCGATGCGTCCCCACGTCGCCGCGGCGTACGAGCAGGTCAGCGACGCGGACGGCGACGCCGAGCTTGCGTACCGCTCGAGCGTCCCCGAGGCGGGCGACGGCACCGGCTCGCTCCCGACGGCGGCGGACCTGGAGAAGGCGATGCTCGCGGCGATGGCCGACGCTCACCCGCAGGAGCTCGAGCGCGGGGTGAGCCTGGTAGGCCCGCACCGCGACGACCTGGTGCTCACCCTGGGCGGGCTGCCCGCCAAGGGATACGCCAGCCACGGCGAGTCGTGGTCGTTCGCGCTGGCACTGCGGTTGGCGTCGTACCGCCTGCTCGGTGGTGGTGACGACCCGGAGCACGTGCCCGACTCCGCGTTCTGGGACCCGGATCTCGACACCGACGCCGACCCGGTGCTCATCCTCGACGACGTGTTCGCGGAGCTGGACGTGCGCCGTCGCGAGCGGCTCGCGGAGCTGGTCGCGCCGGCGCGGCAGGTGCTCGTGACCGCGGCGGTGCCCGGCGACGTGCCCGAGGGGCTCCTGGGCGCCCGGTTCGAGGTGACGCCCGGCGAGGTGCGTCGTGCGGGCTGAGGACGACCCTGTGGACGACGACCCCGACGACGGCCCGTCCACCCCTCGTGCCCGTCCCGACGCAGACCCGCGCCCCGTCGTCGACCGCACGGAGCTCACGCCACCGTCGGCCGTGGCCCGCGAGGCATTGAACAGGGCGAAGGCCGCCGCACGCGCGAAGGGCCTGCGTCCCGGTTCGCCGGCTCGCCGCTCCCCGCTCGCGGAACCTCGGATGTCGGGCCAGGGGCCCGGCGCGCGCGACCCGCAGCTGCTGTCGGAGGTGGTGGGCCGCCTCATGCGCGACAAGGGCTGGACGGCGGACGTCTCCGTGGGGGGTGTCATCGGCCGGTGGCGGGAGGTCGTGGGCGACCAGGTCGCGGACCACTGCCAGCCGGAGACGTTCGAGCAGAAGGTCCTCGTGGTGCGCGCGGACTCGACGGCGTGGGCGACGCAGGTGCGGCTCCTCGTCCCCACCCTGTTGCGCCGTCTGGCCGAAGAGGTGGGCGAGGGTGTGGTCGAGCAGGTCACGGTGCTGGGCCCGGCAGGTCCGGGCTTCCGTCGCGGGCGACGGTCCGTGCGCGGGCCGGGCCCACGGGACACGTTCGGCTGATTCCGGGCGCGGCGCATCGGCCTCGCCGGCAGGCGGGAGCCGGGCAGACCGCCCTGAGGGCGTGCACCCCGCAGGATGTGGACGGGGCTGGGGAAAAGCCTGTGGACAACGAGTCGCGACGAGGGTCGCCGCCCGCCTGTGGACAACGTGTGCGGAACTTCTCCCCAACGGCGTCAATCCGCCGTTTCCTTGCCTCCGGCAGGTAGACTGGGACGGTCATTCCGGGTCGTGGTCCGACCTCTCTCGCACGGCTCGGTCGGGTGCGTGCCCGGAACCTGAGCGCCGCGTCGCCCGCAACACCGCACGATGCGCCGGCGCGTGCACGACGACCGAGGAGCAGCTCCGCCTGTGGCAGACCGAACCGACACCCCCCGTCCTGATGCTGTCGCCGCCGACGGAGCCACCGGACCGGGGAGCGGGTACGACGCCGGCAACATCACCGTCCTGGAAGGCCTGGAGGCCGTCCGCAAGCGCCCGGGCATGTACATCGGCTCCACCGGTGAACGCGGCCTGCACCACCTGGTGTACGAGATTGTGGACAACTCTGTGGACGAGGCCCTGGCCGGCCACGCCGACAGCGTCGAGGTGACCCTCCTGGACGACGGCGGCGTCCGCGTCCGCGACAACGGCCGCGGCATCCCCGTGGCGATGCACCCCACGGAGGGCAAGCCCACGCTCGAGGTCGTCATGACGATCCTGCACGCGGGCGGCAAGTTCGGCGGCGGCGGGTACGCCGTCTCCGGCGGTCTGCACGGCGTGGGCATGTCCGTCGTCAACGCGCTGTCCACGCGGTTCGTCTCCGAGGTGAAGCGGGACGGCTACCACTGGCAGCAGGAGTACCGCGACGGCGGCGAGCCGGTCACCGAGGTGCAGCGGTTGGAGCCCCTCGCCGACGGCGAGGCCACGGGGACCACGCAGACCTTCTGGGCCGACGGGTCGATCTTCGAGACCACCGACTACGACTTCGAGACGCTGCGCTCGCGCTTCCAGCAGTACGCCTTCCTCAACAAGGGCCTGCAGATCACGCTGCGCGACGAGCGTGCCGGCCATGCCGTGGCGGACGACGAGGTGGCCGGCAAGCCCGCCGCCGACGACGGCGTCACGGCTGCCGACGGCACCACGGACCCGATGGCCGCGAACCCCGTCCGCACGGTCACCTATCGCTACGACAACGGCCTCACGGACTACGTGGCGCACATCAACGCCGCCAAGAAGTCCGAGCTCGTCCACCCCGAGATCATCGACGTGGAGGCGGAGGACACCGAGCGCAAGATCTCGGTGGAGATCGCGATGCAGTGGACCACCTCGTACAGCGAGTCGGTGCACACCTTCGCGAACACCATCTCGACCACCGAGGGCGGCACGCACGAGGAGGGCTTCCGCGCGGCGCTCACCACCCTGGTGAACAGCTACGCGCGCGACAAGCAGATCATCAAGGAGAAGGACGACAACCTCACGGGTGACGACATCCGCGAGGGCCTCACCGCCGTCATCTCCGTGAAGCTCGGCGAGCCCCAGTTCGAGGGCCAGACGAAGACGAAGCTCGGCAACACCGAGGCGAAGACGTTCGTGCAGCGCGTGGTCCGCGAGAAGCTCGTGGACTGGTTCGACGCGCACCCCACCGAGGCGCGCGACGTCATCCGCAAGGCGATCCAGGCGTCGCAGGCCCGCATCGCGGCCCGCAAGGCTCGCGAGGCCACGCGCCGCAAGGGGATCCTCAGCTCGGGCGGGATGCCCGGCAAGCTCAAGGACTGCCAGTCCAACCGGGCCGAGGACTGCGAGGTCTACATCGTCGAGGGCGACTCGGCCGGCGGTTCGGCCGTCCGCGGTCGTAACCCGCACAACCAGGCGATCCTGCCGCTGCGCGGCAAGATCCTGAACGTCGAGCGGGCCCGCCTCGACAAGGCGCTCTCCAACCAGGAGATCCAGTCCCTGATCACGGCGTTCGGCACGGGCATCGGCGAGGACTTCGACATCTCGAAGCTCCGGTACCACAAGATCGTGCTCATGGCCGACGCCGACGTCGACGGCCAGCACATCTGCACCCTGCTGCTCACGCTGCTGTTCCGGTACATGCGCCCGCTCATCGAGCACGGCCACGTGTACCTCGCGCAGCCGCCGCTGTACCGGCTCAAGTGGTCGAACGCGCCGCACGACTACGTGTACTCGGACCGCGAGCGGGACGCCTTCCTCAAGGAGGGGATCGCCGCCGGCAAGCGGATCCCCAAGGAGAACGGCATCCAGCGGTACAAGGGCCTCGGCGAGATGGACTACACCGAGCTCTGGGACACCACGATGGACCCCGAGCACCGCACGCTGCTGCAGGTCACCATGGACGACGCGGCCGCGGCCGACGAGATCTTCTCGGTGCTCATGGGCGAGGACGTCGAGTCCCGCCGCAGCTTCATCCAGCGCAACGCCAAGGACGTCCGATTCCTCGACATCTAGCGGGTCCGACAGCGTCGTACAGATAGTGCGACTGCTGTTGTACATCGAGCTCGAGGACACGGAACCCGCGCCCCGGCGGCGCAGGACAGGAAGAAGGTAGACGGTGACGGACGAGACCCCCGGTCCCGACATGACGGACGGCGCCCCGGACGACGAGGCGCTCGAGACGACGGACGGCCAGGTCGCCGTGCAGCACGGCCGCATCGACCAGGTCGACCTGCAGCTGGAGATGCAGCGCAGCTACCTCGACTACGCGATGAGCGTCATCGTCGGGCGGGCGCTGCCGGACGTGCGGGACGGCCTCAAGCCGGTGCACCGCCGCGTGCTCTACGCGATGTACGACGGCGGATATCGCCCCGACCGCGCGTACTCCAAGTGCTCGCGCGTCGTCGGCGACGTCATGGGCAAGTTCCACCCGCACGGTGACACGGCGATCTACGACACGCTCGTGCGCCTCGTGCAGGACTGGGTGCTGCGCTACCCGCTCGTCGCCGGCCAGGGCAACTTCGGCTCCCCGGGCAATGACCCGGCCGCCGCCCCGCGGTACACGGAGTGCCGCATGGCCCCGCTGGCCATGGAGATGGTCCGGGACATCGAGAAGAACACCGTCGACTTCCAGGACAACTACGACGGCCGCACGCAGGAGCCTGTCGTCCTGCCCGCCCGCTTCCCGAACCTGCTCGTCAACGGCTCCGCCGGCATCGCGGTGGGTATGGCGACGAACATCCCGCCGCACAACCTGCGCGAGGTGGCGGAGGGCGTGCGCTGGCACCTGGCGAACCCCGACGCGTCGCGCGAGGAGCTCCTCGCCGCGCTCATGCTGCGCATCAAGGGGCCGGACTTCCCGACCGGCGCCACCATCCTCGGGACCAAGGGGATCGAGGAGGCGTACCGCACCGGGCGCGGTTCCATCACGATGCGCGCCGTGGTGAACGTCGAGGAGATCCAGAACCGGATCTGCCTCGTCATCACGGAGCTGCCCTACCAGGTCAACCCGGACAACCTGGCGTCGAAGATCGCCGACCTCGTCAACGACGGCAAGCTCGCCGGCATCGCCGACATCCGGGACGAGACGTCGGGCCGCACCGGCCAGCGCCTCGTCATCGTGCTCAAGCGCGACGCCATCGCCAAGGTCGTGCTGAACAACCTGTACAAGCACACGCCGCTGCAGTTCAGCTTCGGCGCGAACATGGTGGCGCTCGTCGACGACGTGCCCCGCACGCTCAGCCTCGACGCCTTCGTGCGGCACTGGACCACGCACCAGATCGAGGTCGTGCGCCGCCGTACCGAGTACCTGCTGGCCGAGGCCGAGCGTCAGATCCACATCCTGCGCGGCTACCTCAAGGCGCTCGACGCGCTCGACGAGGTCATCGCACTCATCCGCCGCTCCCCCGACGTCGAGCAGGCGCGCTCCGGCCTGATGGAGCTGCTCGACGTGGACGAGCAGCAGGCCAACGCGATCCTCGCCCTCCAGCTGCGCCGTCTGGCCGCGCTGGAGCGTCAGAAGATCATCGACGAGCACGACGGGCTGCAGCGCGAGATCGAGGACTACAAGGACATCCTCGCGAAGCCGGAGCGGCAGCGGACGATCGTGCAGGACGAGCTCGACGACATCGTCGAGCGCTACGGCGACGACCGCCGCACCACGATCCTGCCCTTCGACGGCGACATGTCGGTCGAGGACCTCATCCCCGAGGAGGAGGTCGTCGTCACCATCACGCGCGGCGGGTACGCCAAGCGCACGCGGTCCGACAGCTACCGGGCGCAGCGCCGCGGCGGCAAGGGCGTGCGCGGCGCCGCCCTGCGCGAGGACGACATCGTCGAGCACTTCTTCGTGACGACGACGCACCACTGGCTGCTGTTCTTCACGAACCTCGGCCGCGTCTACCGCGCCAAGGGCTACGAGCTGCCCGAGGGCGGCAGGGACGCCAAGGGCCAGCACGTGGCGAACATGCTGGCGTTCCAGCCGGGCGAGCGCATCGCCCAGGTTCTGGACCTGCCCGACTACGAGGCCGCGGACTACCTGGTCCTCGCGACCCGCCGCGGCCTGGTGAAGAAGACCCGCCTCGGCGAGTACAACTCGCCGCGCTCGGGCGGGCTCATCGCCATCAACCTCCGTGAGGACGAGCAGGGAAACCCCGACGAGCTCGTCGCGGCCCGCCTGGTCAACGCGGACGACCACCTCATCCTCGTGTCGCGCAAGGGCCAGTCGATCCGGTTCCCCGCCGACGACGACACGCTGCGTCCCCTGGGCCGCGCCACGTCGGGCGTCACCGGCATGAAGTTCCGCGAGGACGACGAGCTGCTCAACGCGGACGTCGTGACGCCGGGCACCGACCTGTTCGTCGTGACCGAGGGCGGTTTCGCCAAGCGCACCGCGGTCGGCGAGTACCGGGTCCAGGGCCGGGCCGGCTTCGGCATCAAGGTCGCCAACCTGGTCGAGGCTCGTGGAGACCTCGTGGGGGCCCTGGTGACAGACCCGGACGACGAGGTGCTGGTCATCATGGAGCGTGGCAAGATCGTGCGCTCGGCGGTCGCGGAGGTGAACCTCACCGGCCGGACCACGCAGGGCGTGACCTTCGCCAAGCCGGACCGCGGCGACCGCATCATCGCGGTGGCCCGGAACGTCGAGCGTCGTGCTGACGACGAGTCGGTTAGCGTGGACGAGCAGGCCGCCGACGAGCCGACCACGAGCGGGGACGAGGACTGATGACGGAGAACCATGCGTCGACCAGGGCGTCGTCGGCGCCTCCCGTGCGGGGGCCCGAGATCGACGACGCCACGCACCGTCGTGCCCCCGTCCCCCCGCCTCCGCCCGCGCCGGGCTCCACGTCCCGTGGCGTGACGGTGGGTGGCGCGGCCGCGCAGCGCGGCGGCTCGACCGCGGCCCCGGCGTCGTTCCAGACGACGCAGGAGCAGGCGGCCGTGCCGGCGCCTGCCCCCGAGGCTCCCGCCGCCCCGGCCACCTCCCCGCAGCCCGCGTCGCCCGTCAAGGAGGGCGCGGTCAAGGCCGCGGCCGCCGCGCTCGCCGCGGCGCGCAGCGCCGCGAAGAAGGTCCAGTCGGTCATGCCGGACGGCGCCGCCAAGGAGCAGGAGCCCACGGGGAGCGCCTCCGCCCCGGCGGCGAAGCCCGAGCAGGCCGAGCCGCGCCCGGAGATGCACTACTCCGCCGGCGGGGTGCACGGCACCGCCGCGCCGACCGCGGCACCCGCCGCGGCGTCGCCGATGGTCGGGGCCGCGGCGGGCACCGGGCCCCGTCGCGTGCGCCTGTCGGTCTCGCGGGTCGATCCGTGGTCGATCATGAAGCTCGCGTTCCTGCTCTCCGTCGCGATCGGCTTCATCACCGTCGTCGCCACGATGGTCGTCTGGTACGTGCTCAACGACATGGGCACGTTCGCGACGATCCAGGCCTTCATGAGCGACACGATCGGCCCGCAGGCCGTGAACCTCATGCAGTTCGTGAAGTTCGACCGCGTCGTGTCGCTGTCGGTGCTGATCGCCATCGTCAACGTCGTCCTCATGACGGCGCTGACCACGATCATGGCGATCCTGTACAACATCACGGCCGCGCTCGTCGGCGGCGTGCACCTCACGCTCACGGACGAGTGACCCCCGCGCCGGCCGGGACCGACGTCACACCACGTGAGGGCGCTCCCGGTTTGGGCCGGGGACACCGCGTACGGTAATGTTCCGTGCTGCACGCGCTCCCGCTGGGAGCGCGCTCGGGGCTATAGCTCAGACGGTTAGAGCGCTTCCCTGATAAGGAAGAGGTCGGAGGTTCAAGTCCTCCTAGCCCCACTCCAGGCCACACCAGGCCCGGGCCCGACACGCACGGCCTGGCGGTCGTGACGAGGAGGCAGATGATGAAGAAGCTGTTCGTCCTCCTGCTCGCGCTCGGCGCGGGCTACCTGGTCTGGCGCCGGCTCAACGAGGACACGGCAGACCGGGACCTGTGGTCCGAGGTCACCGACACCATCGACTGAGCCTCTCCCCGTTGCCCGCCCCGCGGGTCGCCCGGGGCCATGGCGCAATTGGTAGCGCACCTGCTTTGCAAGCAGGGGGTTAGGGGTTCGAGTCCCCTTGGCTCCACTCTCGGCAGAAGGCCGCCCACCCGAGCTCCTCGGGTGGGCGGCCTTCGGCGTACCCGCCGGGTCAGTCCCCCGGGCCGTCGACGTGCTCGAGCAGGTCGCCCGGCTGGCAGCCGAGCTCACGGCAGACGGCGTCGAGGGTGGCGAGCCGGACCGCCTTCGCTTTGCCGGTCTTGAGGATGGACAGGTTCGCCACGGTCATGCCGACACGGTCGGCCAGCTCCGTGAGCGTCATCCGTCGCTCGAGGAGCATCCGGTCCAGCCGGACGACGATCGCCATCAGACCGTCAGCCTGCGCTCGTCCTCGATCTCCGCGCCGTGGCGGAAGATCTCCGCGACCAGGAGCACCAGGCCGCCCAGGGCGAGCTGGACGAAGCTCACGCCGCCGGGGTAGCCCTGGGTGCCCACCGGTTCGAGGAACGGCTCGCCCCATCCCACGAAGTGGAGCCCCCCGAGCTGGTGCGCGCCGGTGAAGTGGTCCAACGCCGGCGCGAGGACGGCGGCCGCGATGGTCAGCCAGCCCAGGGCGCGCAGGAGACGCACCGTGCGGGCGCTGAACGCGTCCCCCGCGGCCGCGGCCGCGAGAAGTCGCCACAGCAGGGCGAGCCAGGTGGCGATCACGGCCCCGACGATCACCTTCTTGACGACCTGGGCGGCCACCCAGGGGTTCCAGCCGACGTCGGAGGTCGCCAGGCGGATCTCACCAGAGAGCACCGCCTCCGTGCCTCGGAGGCGGGAGTCCTGTGAGACGACGCCGTGGTCGTAGCGTTCGTCCCCGCCGTCCTGGATCATCTTGTAGCAGAAGTCACCGTCCGGGTACTCGTTCGGCTTGAGGCTCGTGACGTCGAACTCCTGGCAGACAGGCGACGCCGTGACCACCTGGACCGCGAGCGTGTCCCGAAAGTGCAGCGGCCCGAGGCTGACGTCAGCCGGGTAGTCGGCGCGGCCCGTGAGCGCAAGGACGCCGAGCACTCCCGCCGTGACGGTCATCGCGGCGGTGAGGACGGCGGCCACGAGGGCGAGCCAGGCTCCGATCCGAAACAGGCGTCGCGCCATGACAGTGGTGTCCTCTCGGGCGTCATCGACCACGGGGTCATATCGAGACGCGATACTTCCATATCGAGTTGCGATATGTCACTACCTCGGGTCCTGGCCATCCACGACGAAGGCCCCCGCCGTGCCGGCGGGGGCCTTCGTGTCCGGTGCGGTGCCGTCCGGGACGGCGTGGGGTCAGGCCTTGTCGCCCTCGCCCTCGCCGGCGTCGCCGTCCTTCTTGGCGGCGGACCGCGTGCGGTTGGTGGCCTTCTTCGCGGCGTCGGCGGCCTTGTCCTTGGCCTTGTCCACGGCCTCGGAGACGTCCTCGCCAAGCTCGGCGGCCTTCTCGCCGGCGCGCTCGGCGGCCTCGCGGCCCTTCGCGACGGCGTGCCCGGCGGCCTCGCCCACGGCCTCGGCCGCGTCGCCGACGGCGTGCCGGGCGTCCCGGGCGGCGCCGTCGAAGTCGGGGCCGGACTGCTGCTCCCACGGCTCGGCCCACGGGTCGTTCTGCGGCTGGGCACGACGCCAGAAGGCGTACCCGGCCACGGCGGCGCCGGCGAGGGCGAGGAACCAGAAGATCCCCTTGCCCTTGCCGGAGGACTTCTCGGCCTCCTTGGCCGCCTTCTCGGCGGCGGCCTGAGCCTTGGCCGCCTCCTTGGCCGCCTTCTTCGCGGCCTTCTTGCCCGCGCGGCCGGCCTTCTCCGCGGCGTCGCGCGCGGCGTCGGCGGCTGCGGCGCCCGCGGCGCCGGCCGCCTCGCCCGCACGGGTCGCGGCATCGTTGAAGGCGGCGACGACGCGCGGCAGGTACTCGTCGACGATCTTGTCGTGCGCCGTGTCGACCAGGGGGCCGGCCTTGTCGGCCGCCTTCTCGATCCGCGGGGCGGCGGCGAGGACGCTCTCGCGCCACGCCTTCTCGGCCCGCGGGACGAGCCACTCCAGGAAGTTGTCGACCCGTGGCTCCGCCCATTCCTTGGCCTGACCGGCAGCGTCCTTGGCGCCGCCCGCAGCCCGGGCACCGACGTCGACCAGCACGGCGGCGGCCTCCGTCGCGGAGCCCTTGAGCTTCTCCGTGTCGATCTCGTTGATCTTGTCGCTCACCTTGGCGGCGAGCTTCTCGGCCTGGTCCTTGGCACTGTCCTTGGCGTTGTCGCCCGCGTTCTTTCGCACCATGGACCCACTGTGCCACCAGGTGCCCTGGCCTGCAGCGCTACGCGCGAGCCGCGTCGTGAGGGTGCGGGAGAGGAGGGGTGAGAGGATGAGGACATGTTCGCAACCCTCCACACCTCCGCCGGTGACATCCGCATCGAGCTGCTGCCGAACCACGCGCCCAAGACCGTCGCGAACTTCGTCGGGCTGGCCAAGGGCACCACGACGTGGACGGACCCGGCCACGGGCGCCGAGCGCAACGACCCCCTGTACGACGGCGTGATCTTCCACCGCGTCATCGACAACTTCATGATCCAGGGCGGGGACCCGCTGGGCACCGGCACCGGTGGCCCCGGCTACACCTTCGACGACGAGATCCACCCGGAGCTCCAGTTCGACGGCAAGTACATCCTCGCGATGGCGAACGCCGGCAAGCGCCGCAACCCCGTCACGGGCGCCGTCGAGGGCACCAACGGCTCGCAGTTCTTCATCACCACGGCCGCGACCCCGTGGCTCAACGGCAAGCACAGCATCTTCGGCAAGGTGGCCGACGACGAGTCGCGCGCCGTCGTCGACGAGATCGGCAACACCCCGACGCGTCCCGGCGACCGCCCCGTCACCGACATCGTCATCAACAGCGTCACCATCGAGGACTGAGCAGGCCTCACCGCCGCCTCATCGCCGCCTGACCGACACCAGGTCGAGCGGTCGGGGCCAAGACTCTCGGCGCAGTTGTATCCCTCCCGAAGTGGAGCGCCCCCTGGGGCGCGTGAACGCGACTGCGCCGAGAGTCTTGGCCCCGACCGCGCTACGGACTCCTGGAGGGCCGACCTATCTCTACGACACCCCCCGCCCCGCAGTCCGGGCAGCCCGCCGGGGCGCCGCCGGTGTGCCCGCGGCACCCGGACCGGGTCTCGTACGTGCGCTGCCAGCGCTGCGGCCGTCCGACGTGCCCCGAGTGCCAGCGCCCGGCCGCCGTCGGGATCCAGTGCGTCGACTGCGTGAACCAGGCCGCGCGCTCGGCGCCCAGCACCCGCACGATGTTCGGCGGCACGGTGCGGGGAGGCCGGCCGGTCGTCACGCTGACGATCGTGGGGCTCTGCGCCGTCAGCTGGGTGCTGCAGCTCGTCACGGGCGGGGACTGGACGCAGCGGTGGGCGTTCGCCCCCGCGGTCGGGCTCGACGAGCCCTGGCGGTTCCTCACCGCGGCGTTCCTGCACTCGCGGAGCCCGCTGCACATCCTGTTCAACATGTACGCGCTGTGGCTGGTGGGCCCGTTCCTCGAGCAGGCGTTCGGCCGGGCGCGCTACGTCGCGCTGTACGCGCTGTCCGCGATCGCCGGGTCGGTGGGCTACCTGCTGCTGGCCGACCCGGCGGGCGCCTCCTGGTACACCGCCGTGGTGGGGGCGTCGGGCGCCGTCTTCGGGCTGTTCGGCGCGATCATCCCGGTGCTGCGGCGCACGGGCCGCAGCGCGACGCAGATCCTCGTGCTGATCGCCATCAACATGGCGATCCCCTTCGTCTTCCCGGGGATGCACGTCGCATGGCAGGCCCACCTGGGCGGGCTCGTCGTCGGGCTGGCGTTGGGCGCAGGTTTCGCCTTCGCACCGCGCGAGCGGCACGCGCTGGTGGCCTGGCTGCTCCCGACCGGGGTCGCCATCGTCCTCGTCGCCGCGACGGTCTGGAAGTACGCCTCGGTGGGCTGGCTCTAGCCGTTCTCACCGGGCCTTGCCCACAGGGTTGTCCACAGGTGTGGAACGAACTACACCCGTGGAAGTCCTCAGCGCCAGCGCGTGGTGAGCCCGAAGCCGCCGATGATCAGCACGAAGCCGACGGCGAGGTTCCATCCCTTGAGCGCCGGGATCGGCAGCCCCATCCCGGGAGCCGTCAGGTAGTACAGGACGATCCACGCGAGGCCGACGAGCATCAGGCCGAGCATCGTGGGCACGAGCCAGGGCGGGTTGCCCTGCGCCTTCGCCTTCGCGGGGGTCGCGGCCTGGTCGGCCGGGGCGCTCTTCTTCTTGCGGGACTTCGACTCGGGCACGGGGTGGGCTCCTGTCCGGACGGGCGGGTGCGGCGGTCGGAGGCCGGATGCCTGACACCGCCGGTGATTCTGTCGACTAGCGTAGTCGTCAGCAGGCTCGAGAAGGACAGCCGGGGACCGAGGTGTGTGGCGCGATGAACCGTCGACTGCGCGCGAGCGCGACCGTCGCGTGCGTCCTTGCCGCGTCCGGGCTCCTGTTCACGGCCAGCGCGCAGCTCGCAGACACCAAGGACGGCCGCGACCCGCAGGACCTCGCCGAGCTCGTCACCACCGAGTCGGACCGGGTCTCCGACCTCACCGACAGGATGAACGAGCTCGAGGCGGAGATCGACGACCTGGGGAAGAAGGCGGGCGCCGACCTGCCTACCCGCAGCGCCACCCTCGTCGCCGACGAGTCCGTCGTGACGGGCGCGCTCCCCGTGAGCGGCCCGGGGCTGCGGGTCGCGCTCGACGACGCGCCCGCGTCGAGCCAGTCCATCTCCGGCGCCCGGCCGGACGACCTCGTCGTGCACCAGCAGGACGTGCAGCACGTCATCAACGCCCTGTGGGCGGGCGGCGCCGAGGCGATGACGCTGCAGGGCGAGCGCGTGACGGCGACGTCCGCGTTCCGCTGCTCCGGCAACATCCTGCTGCTGCACGGCAAGGTGTTCTCCCCGCCGTACGTCATCGAGGCCGTCGGCGACCCGCAGGAGCTCCGCGCGTCCCTCGACGCCGACCCGGGCGTGGCGATCTACCAGCAGTACGTCGACTGGGTCGCCCTCGGGTGGTCGGTCAAGGACGCCGGCTCGCTGGAGCTGCCCGCGTACACCGGCAGCTCCGAGATGAAGTACGCCACGGTCCCCGCCGGGACGGACGTGTTCTCGTGACCCCTCGCCCCACCACCTGGAGCCCCCGATGACCAGCACCGCGCCCGGACCGCGCATCCTCGTGGTCGACAACTACGACTCGTTCGTCTACACGATCGTCGGCTACCTCGACCAGCTCGGGGCGCGCACCGTCGTGGTGCGCAACGACGCCGTGCCCGAGCCCGACGCCGACGGCGTCTTCCACGACGAGGACGGCGCGCCCTTCGACGGCGTCCTCGTCTCCCCCGGCCCCGGCACGCCGAAGGAGGCCGGGTCGTCGGAGGACGTCATCCGCGCCTGCGCGCGCTCGCGCACGCCGATGCTCGGGGTCTGCCTGGGGCACCAGGCCCTCGCCGAGGTGTACGGCGCCACCGTGGCACACGCGCCCGAGCTCATGCACGGCAAGACCAGCCTGGTGGAGCACGACGGCGAGGGCGTCCTCGAGGGGCTCGCCACGCCGTTCACGGCCACCCGCTACCACTCGCTCGCGGTGCTTCCCGAGACGGTGCCCGCCGAGCTCGAGGTGACCGGCGCGACCGCCGGTGGGGTCGTCATGGGCCTGCAGCACCGCGACCTGCCGCTGCACGGCGTGCAGTTCCACCCCGAGTCGGTGCTGACGGAGGGCGGGCACCGGCTGCTCGCCAACTGGCTCGCCGTGTGCGGCGACGCCGGCGCCGTCGAGCGCTCGCGCGGCATGGCGCCGCTGGTCCACACCGCCGGCTGACGCGAGACCGCACCCCCGCCGAGACGAGGAACGCCGGCCGTGACCCGAAGGTCACGGCCGGCGTTCCTCGTTCTCGGCGGGCGCCGCGAGGAGGTAGGGTCAGCCGTCCCCGCCCAGGATGTCTCCCAGGCCCCCGTCGTCGCCCTCGGGCGGGGTCTCCGTCGTCGTCGGCTCGTCGGTCGGGGTGTCGCCCACCTCGGGACCGCTGGACACGACGACCGTGACGTTCGAGCCGGCGTCGACCTCGGTGCCGGCGGGCGGGTCGGTGCTGATCACGGTGCCGTTGGGGACGGTGTCGGACGGCGCGTAGTCGATCACCGGGTTGAGGCTGGAGTCGCCCATCGACGCCTGGGCGTCGGCGGCCGGCTGCCCGACGACGTCGGGCACCTTCGTCTTCTCCGGCGCCTTCTCCTTGGCGATGACGATGGACACCCGGCTGCCCTGCGGCACCGAGCCCGCGTTGGGGCTCTGGCGGATGACGGTGCCCGGCGTCTCGTCGCTCTCCTCCGTGCTGCTGTCCGAGCTGAGGTCGAGTTCGGCGAGCTTGGCCTCCGCGTCCTCCTTCGACATGCCGACGAGGTTCGGCAGGTCGACCTGGCCCGTGGACACGACGATGTCGATGGTGGTGCCCTCGTCCACGGCCTGCCCCTTGGCCGGGTCCGACTTGATGACGAGGTCCTTCGCGACCGTCTTGCTGTTGGCCTGCGACTCGTTGCCGAGCACGAGGTTGGCCTCGGTGAGCTTCTGCTCCGCCTCGGACTTCGACAGCCCGGCGAGGTCGGGCACCGCGATCGTGTCCGGACCGGCGGAGAAGGTCACCGTGACGGTGCTGCCGCGCTCCACCTGCTGGCCGCCGTCGGGGTTCTGCCCCAGGAACGTGTCCTTCGGCTCGGTGGAGTCGGCGTCGGTCTCCTGGGCGTACTTCAGGCCCGCCTGGGTGATCTGCTGCTCCGCCTCGGCCGGGGTGATCGTCTCCGACAGCGTGGGGACGGTGACGTTGTCCTCGCCGGCGGAGTTGATGACGATGAGCGTGATGATCGTGGCCAGCGCGATCGCGCCGATCGCGATCAGCGTCCACATCAGGCCCTTGCGGCTCTTCTTCTCCTCCTCCGGCGGCGCGCCGCCCGGCGAGGGCTGCACGGCGGTCGCGCCCCACTGCGACGTCCCGGCCGGGTCCATCACCTGGGTGGCGCCGCCCTGGCCGAGCACCTGCGTGGCGGCGGCGCCGGCCGCGGCCGCGCCGAGCAGCGGCGCCGTCACGTCGCCGCCGCGCAGCGCGGTCTCGAGGTCCGAGCGGAACTCCGCGGCCGTCGAGTACCGGGCGTCGCGGTCCTTCGCGAGGGACTTCAGGACGATGCGGTCGAGCACCTCGGGAACGTCCGACGCCAGCTCGCTGGGGCGCTGCGGCGCCTGCCCGACGTGCTGGTACGCCACCGCCACCGGGGAGTCGCCCATGAACGGCGGGCGGCCGGTGAGCAGCTCGAAGAGGAGGCAGCCCGTGGAGTAGATGTCGCTGCGGGCGTCCACGGTCTCGCCGCGGGCCTGCTCGGGCGACAGGTACTGCGCCGTGCCGATGACGGCGTGGGTCTGCGTCATCGTGGCCGCGGAGTCCGCCATCGCGCGCGCGATGCCGAAGTCCATCACCTTGACCGCGCCCGTGGGCGTGATCATCACGTTGGCGGGCTTGATGTCGCGGTGCACGATGCCGGCCTGGTGCGAGTACTCGAGCGCGCTGAGCACGCCCGCCGTGATCTCGATGGCCTCCTCGATCGGCACCGCCGCGCCGTCCTGGAGGATGTCGCGGACCGTGTGGCCCTCGACGTACTCCATGACGATGAACGGGATGGGCACCGTGGCGCCCTGGGGGTCCGTGAAGGTGTCCTCGCCCGTGTCGTACACGGCGACGATGGCGGGGTGGTTCAGGGCCGCCGCGGACTGCGCCTCGCGGCGGAACCGGGCCAGGAACGACGGGTCGCGCGCGAGGTCGGACCGCAGCACCTTGATCGCGACGGTGCGGCCGAGGCGCGTGTCGTGCCCGATGTGCACCTCGGCCATGCCGCCGCGGCCGATGAGCTCACCGACCTCGTACCGGCCCGCGAGTACCCGGGGCGTGTTGTCCACCACTCAGTCGTCCTTCTCGGTCATGGCCGCGCGCGCGGCGCGCGGCGTGTCTCGGAGCATCATCCCAGAGTAGGGAGGGACGCCCGCGCGAACGGTCGTCGGGCACGGCGCCGTGTCGCCGCCGGCGCCCGAGGTCGGGCCCGGCACGTCGCGCAGCGCCGCGCGGGGTGTCGGGCCGGGTGCTGAGCCAGGTGCTGTGCCAGGTGTCGCAGGGAGGGTCGAGAAGGGCGCGGGTCGTCCGCCCGTCAGCGCGAGGGCGGGGCCGAGGAACAGTGCCGCGGCCTGGGCGTCCGCGCCGGCCGCCATCGCCTGCACCATGGTGGCGATCAGCAGCACCACCAGCAGCCCGAGGAGCGCGAGCAGCGGCCACGAGAGGCGTCCGAGCGGCCCGAAGCGCCGCCCGGTGGACGTCGACGTGCGGCGCGCCTCCTGCTTCGCCGCCGTCGCGGGGGCGGCAGCGCGCCCGCGGGCCGCGGCCGCCGTCGGCGAGGCACCGCGGACGGCCGGGCGCCGGGCGTCGTGGGTGCCCGCGCGCACGTCGCGCCGCGAGGGGAAGGCG